>JAGROX010000238.1:18963-22455 GCA_020440025.1 Verrucomicrobiia bacterium | reverse complement strand
CGGGCCACTGCCGAGTATGTGGCCATCAATTGCGCCGCCATTCCGGGAAATTTGCTGGAGAGCGAACTCTTTGGTCATGAGAAAGGCGCCTTCACCGGTGCAGTGGGCCAGCGAGTGGGTCGATTCGAACAGTGCGACGGCGGCACGCTCTTCCTCGACGAAATCGGCGACATGCCGATCGAAGTGCAGAGCAAACTGCTTCGCGTGCTTCAATCGGGCGAGTTTTCCCGGGTCGGCGGCAATCAGACCCTGAGCACCAATGTCCGCATCCTCGCCGCCACCAACAAGGTCTTGGAATCGGAGGTCGAGGGCGGCAAATTCAGAGAAGATCTCTTTTACCGACTCAACGTGGTTCGCATCCACATTCCGCCGCTTCGCCAGCGTCGTGAGGACATTCGCCTCTTGGCCGAACATTTCCTGGGACGCCAAAATGAAGGCGGGTCCGTGGGGCGAAAGATGCAGTTCTCCCCCGAGGCGATTGATCTGCTGGAAGAGCACGACTGGCCGGGAAATGTGCGGGAACTGGAAAACACGATCCAACGCGCCTGCGTCCTCGCCACCGGCAATGTCCTGCTACCTCGGGATCTGCCCCTCGGGCGCGTGCCCCGACTCGCGGGTCGCGAGGGAGGTGGCACCACGGCGGCAGGAAATAAGTCCGCCTCCGCTTCGGTATCCCTAGAAGCCGCCGCCAAAGCCTTTTTGACCGCTGCCGCCGCCACCGATTCCGATTCCGATTTTGGTCCTGCTCTGTTGGCCGAACGCGAGATCATCCGCGCTGTCCTCGCCGAAACGAAGGAAGACGAAGCGGCAGCCATCAAGCAACTCGGCATCACCAAAGCGGTGTTTAAGAAGCGCCGCGAGTTTTTCGGACTCTGATCGGCGGGTGTTGTCCCATGGGTTGCCGCTACTGATTTTTCGAAAATGACCCGTCTCCGGGACCGGTGGGCGCCTCCCCTCAGGTGATCCATGCCGGCACCGGATATCTGTACTGTCCCCAAGCATGCCGAAGAAGAAGTCATCACCGCGGCTCCTTTCGCCCGAAGCCTCCGCCGAAGCGGCAGGCAAGGTCGTGGACTCCCTGCTGGAACAGGCGGCTCACCCACCGGCGTTTGCTTCTCGGCTGGATCGTTTGACATTGGCCACGGCAGAAACGCCGGTGACTTTCGATCATGTCTCGGAAGCCGGGCAACCGCTCTACGTCTCCCTGATTTCCCGCCGCTGGCTGGCGGATCATCCGGTCAAGGCCAAGGCTCCGGCCCCCATCGTCTGGGTCGCCTGTCCGCACGTGAAATCGCAGGAAATCATCCATGCCGAGCTGTCGGTGTGGGGGGTGGAGGCGGAGTTTCTCCCCGAATATGAATGGGTGGGATTTGACGATGTCATTCCCGACCCGGAATCCGCCGCCGAACGTCTCGCCACCCTGCAACGGCTCTGGGAAAGACGCCTTTTGGGAAAACCTCAGGTGGTGATTCTCTGTCGGGCCAGCTTTGACGAAACCACGCCAAAGCCGGGATCGCTTTCGGATCAGTCGCTCAAACTCGAGACGGGCACGACGATCGATCCCGTGTCGCTGGCCGAGCAATTGACCGCCGCTGGCTACGAAAAAGAAGCTCAGGTTTTCCAACGCGGGCAATTCGCGGTCCGCGGAGGCATTATCGACGCCTTTTCTTGGCAGGCCACCGCTCCGGTGCGCATCGAGATGTTTGGGGACGAAATCGATTCCATCCGGGAATTCAGTGTCGATGAGCAGACCTCCATTCGGAAGGTGGAATCCACGGCGATTCTCCTCAGCGAAGCCAACTTGGAGCCTGACGCCACTCTCGCTGACTATCTCGATGCGGATCGCGATCTGGTGATGGCCATCGATGGTTCCGCCGACGATCTTCTGGCCACGGTGCGCCTGCTTTCGGGCAGCGACGACCGCCAGGAATTGCCTGAGGAAGACTACGCCGTCGCCTGCCACGAAAATCCGCTCGGCGTTTTTGAAGCGGGCGATTTCATTTTGCAGGAGCAGCGCCGAAACGACTTCGCCCGGCAAATGGCGGAATGGGAAGCCGATGGCTGGAGCGTCATCATGACCTTCAACTCCCAGGGCGAGATCGATCGCTTCCGAGAACTCGTCTATGCCGAGCACCTCGACTCCGGCCTCTTGCAGACCGCCTTCGGCTCGCTCAGCCGAGGGTTCACCATTCCCGAAGCGCGGATCGCGGTACTCAGCGACGCGGAAATTTTTGGCCGCTACCAGCACCAGCGGGCTCGGCGTCGACTCCGTCTTTCCCAGCAACGCCAGACCACGCAACGGCAGGCCAGTCTCACGGAATTCAACTATGGCGACCTCGTCGTCCATGCCGACTACGGCATCGGAAAATTCCAAGGCATCCGCGAACACGCGACCGACAATCGAGACGGAGCCAAGCGCGAGGAAGTCCTGGAAATCGAATACGCCGACGAGGCCAGGCTCTACGTGCCCCTCGATCAAGCCCATCTCGTCTCCCGCTACGTCGGCACCGGAAAAAACGCTCCCAAGCTCAGCCGACTCGGCGACAAACGCTGGTCGCGACTGCGCAAGGATGCAGAGCGCTCCATTCTCGACTACGCCGCCCGACTGTTGTCGGTTCAGGCAGAGCGCCAGACGCATCATGGATTCGCCCATCCGCCGGACAACAAGTGGCAATGGGAATTTGAGAACGCTTTCATCTACAAAGAGACGCCCGACCAACTGCACGCCATCGAGGACAGCAAGCTGGACATGGAATCGGATCGTCCCATGGATCGCCTGATCTGCGGCGACGTCGGATTTGGCAAAACCGAGGTTGCCATTCGCGCCGCATTCAAAGCGGTCATGAGCGGCAAACAGGTCGCCATCCTCGCCCCGACCACGGTGTTGGCCGACCAGCACTATCACAATTTTCGGGAGCGGATGTCGGACTTCCCCATCACCATCGAACTGCTCAGTCGCTATCGGACAGCTGCCCAACAGCGGAAGACGCTCGAATCCATGGCCAACGGCGGCGTCGACATCGTCATCGGCACCCACCGCCTCATCTCCAAGGACGTTCACTACAAAGATCTCGGGCTGGTCGTGATCGATGAAGAGCAACGCTTCGGCGTGCAGCACAAGGAGCGATTCAAGGAGATGTTTCGGCTCGTCGACGTGCTGACCTTGTCGGCCACTCCGATTCCGCGGACGCTCTACCTATCGCTGATGGGCGTCATGAACATGTCCACCATCGAGACGCCGCCGCCAAATCGCTACCCCGTCTCCACCTCGGTCTGTCCCTATGACGAGCGCACCATTCGGGCCGCCATCCAGAAGGAACTCGCGCGTCAGGGACAGGTTTTCTTTCTCCACAATCGGGTGAAAACCATCAAGGGAATGAAAAAGCGGATCGAGGATCTCGTTCCCGGCGCCCGAGTCGAAGTTGGTCATGGCCAGATGGAGGATCACGAGCTCGAAGAAGTCATGGGACGTTTTGTCAGGCACGAAACCGA
>JAGROX010000238.1:0-18897 GCA_020440025.1 Verrucomicrobiia bacterium | reverse complement strand
GACCGCTTCGGGCTCGCCGATCTCTACCAGCTTCGCGGCCGGGTCGGGCGAGCGGATCGCCGTGCCTATGCCTACCTCATGCTGCCGCGCGATATGCTGACCGTGGGCGATGCCCGCAAGCGCATCAATGCGATCAAACAATACTCCTCGCTGGGCGCAGGATTCAAAATCGCCATGCGCGACCTCGAAATCCGGGGAGCCGGGAATCTCCTCGGCACTCAGCAGAGTGGACACATCGCCGCCATCGGTTTCGATCTTTACTGCCAACTCCTGAAGCAAAGCGTCGGTCGACTCAAAGGCGAACCGGTCGGCGATCGCATCGACGTCACCTGTTTCATCGATTTCCTCGCCACCAACGAAGCCGAATATCAGCGTGCTCCGAAAGGAACGCTGCCCGCCTTCGTTCCCGCCAATTACATGCCCGAGGCGCGCCTGCGCATCACCGCCTATCGCTATCTGGCGGAAGCCACACGAATCTCAGATTTGGAGAATCTCCAGAAAAACTGGAAAGACCGTTTCGGTAAACTGCCCGATGCCGTCAAATTTCTGCTCACCGCCACCGAACTGAAGATTCGAGCCGCCGAAAAGGGAATCGGTGCCTTGGAGATTCGGGAGGACAAACTGATGCTGACAAAAAAAGGCAAATATTTGCAAATAAATGGCCGCTTTCCGCGTCTGGTAGGGAAGAGTCAGGCCAAGAAGCTGTCGCACGCCCTGGAACTCGTCGCGACCTTGTCATGACCCCATTTTCGTCCTACTCTAGATCCGTTGTTTAGACCATGAAATCCAATCCGCTCCCCAGCTTCCTCATTGCCGTTGTCGGCATCGGCCTCTTTTCCTGCCAGACCTCGGAGACAACCGTCGCCTCCGAGTTTCAGGAACTTAATGCTCTCAAGGCCGTGGTGAATGGCGAGTCCATCACCTCTGTAGAAGTCGACACCGCAGTCGCCACCCAGATCCAACTCTGGCTGCTGGAGCACAAGAACGATCCCGGTCTCTCCCAGGCCATCGTCGATGCCAAAGTGGTGGAAATGAAAAAGGAGGCCCTCAACGACCTCATCGATCGCAAACTCATCCTCGCCGAGTTCAAGAAAATGGGCGGGTCCATCAAAGAGACCTATGTCGACACCGCGATCGACGAATTCATCAACAAACGCTTCGGCGGCAGTCGCGACAAGTTCCTCAGCGAACTGAAGAAGAGCGGCATGACCATTCGGCAGTTCCGTGAAATGCAGCGCGAGCAGATCACCATCCAGGCGCTGCGCAGTCAGAACGACGGACCGGATACCCTGATCAACACTCCGGTCGAGGTGCAGGACAAATACAACGCGATCAAGGGCGAATATGCCGAGGATCCCGAGATCATTCTCCGCATGTTGTCCATTCCCAAAATCACCTCTGACGGTGACGCCGCCGCCCAGAAACGACTGATCGAAGACATTCGCAAACAGCTGCAGAACGGGGCCGACTTTCCCACCATGGCCCGGACTCATTCCGCCGACAGCGCCAAAGGCGACGGCGGACTCGTGGGTGGCGGCGCGATCGGCAAGGACTACCTCAATGAAAAACTGACCAGCATTGCCTTCAGCCTGACTCCGAGAAAAGTCAGCGATCTCATTGACGATGACCCTTACTGGCGTCTGCTCTACGTCGATGCCCGCCAAGGCGGCTCGGTGCCTCCATTTGAAGAGCTGAAGGACACCGCCGACAAACTCCTGACTCAGGAAAAACGCAAAGGCTACGTCGATCGCTGGCTCGAGAAACTCCGTCGCGACGCCGGCATCCGGATCTACGATTGAATGATCGCGGATTGACGGGTCGACCGCGCAGTCCCCTCTACGCTGTGAAAGTCTGTCATCTCTACCTTTCGCCAGCTCACGTCTACTACGGTCATCACGGCGAGCCCGCCGGCACCGAGCCGATGGAAGCCGTTGCCGAGATCGAGTGCGTCGCGGGCAGTGGCATTCGTGGAGATCGTTTCTTCGATTACAAGGAAGACTACAAGGGACAGATCACCTTTTTCTCCCTCGAAACCTGGGAAGCTCTCTGCGAGCGTTTAGACGTCGCCGACAAGGGTCCGGAAACTTTTCGCCGCAATGTGATTGTTTCCGGCGTCGACCTGAACGAATTGATCGGCCGCGAGTTCGAAGTTCAGGGGGTTCGTTTTTCCGGCACTCAGGAAGCCGCCCCCTGCTACTGGATGAACCAGGCCTTTGCCGAAGGCGCGGAAACCGCGATGAAAGGCCGCGGCGGACTGCGGGCAAGAATTCTCACCGACGGCGTCATCCGCGTGGATGAAAACTAGAATCCAGTGCGCCCTGATCGCCGGAGGGCGCTCCACCCGCATGGGTGCGGACAAGGCTTTTTTGGATTGGAAAGGGCGCCCCATCTTCGCAGTTCAGTTGGAAAAATTGTTCGACCTCGGAGCCGATTCGGAACCGACCGTGCTTTTGTCGGCCAACGCGGCCCAGCCGTTTCCCGATTTCATGGACAATGTCCGCGTCATTCGCGACTCCACGCCTGACCTCGGACCGCTCGGCGCCATTCGGGACAGCCTGGCGACTTGCCAGGAAACAGGAGGCGAGTTTCTTCTCGTGCTCGGCGTCGATCTTCCATCGATGACCACCGACTTTCTCCAGGAACTCGTCGACACCGTCATCGCCACCGGCAAGGGCGTGGTGCCAAAAATCGATGACCGCTGGGATCCCCTCGCGGCTGTTTTCCCCGTGTCGACACTGCCCTTGGCCGAGGCCAAAATCGCCGAGGACCAACTCTCACTGCAGCGATTCTGCGATCGAGCGGAAGCCGAGGGACACATCACAGCGATGACCCGGGTCGATCCCGATCTTTTCACCAACGTCAATACCCGGGAGGAATACGAACGCATTCAACAGGGTCAGTTCGATCACCCAACCCTGTTGAATCGCTATCAGAAAGGGAAAGGATTTCAGGAGGTTCACGACCGGCTCGCCGCCGAGGAACCATTGGAAATTCGCATCGAGGGCAAAAGCGTTGCCGTCATGATGCGGACGCCGGGTCACGATGACGAATTGGCCGCCGGTTTTCTTCTGACCGAGAGCGCCATCTCCTCCGCCGATGACATTTTCGAAATTTCGAAATGCCGCGACATCACCGAGCCCGATGCCGCCGGAAACCTGCTCGATGTGAAACTCGCGCCGAATCACCGAGCGGATCTCGACGCCCTAACGCGTCATGTGTTCACTTCCTCCAGCTGCGGGATCTGTGGCAAGGCGACCATCGATTCGGTTTTCCAACAATTCCCTCCGATTCCCGAATCCGACTTTTCCGTCAGTCCAACAATTCTGCTGTCCCTCTCCGACAAACTCCGCGAGGCCCAGGACACCTTCGAAAAAACCGGAGGTCTCCACGCCAGTGCCCTCTTTGATGCCGCAGGGAATCTGCAACTCCTGCGCGAGGATGTGGGACGACACAACGCCCTCGACAAAGTGATTGGACGCTCCCTGCTGGACGACAAACTGCCGCTGTCTGGAAGTATCCTCCTCGTCAGCGGACGCATCTCCTTTGAACTCATCCAGAAGGCTCTCGCCGCCCGCATTCCCCTGATTGCCGGCATTTCGGCCCCCAGCAGTCTCGCGGTGGAATTCGCCAAGAAAAGCGGCCAAACTCTCGTCGGCTTTCTGCGGGAACGCGGCTTCAATGTCTATGCCCACTCCCACCGAATCCTGAATCCAGAATCCTGATTCCCACATGCAAATTCCTCTCGAAGATTTTTACGAAGACATCATCGGCAAGGCCATGCGCGGTCGCCACATCAGCGAAGGCGAGCTCAGTGAGAAGACCGGCATTGATCGTGACACCTTGGGCCGAATCTGTCGCGGAGAATTCAGTGACGAAAGCGCGCTTCCCAAGATCGCTGCCCAACTCGGGCTCGATCCGGGAGCATTGATGATCTCGGCGTCCAAGTCGTGGTTGCCTCGATCGGTTTCCCTCGAAGGCCTCCTGCAATTCAACACCGCCTATCGCGACATGCGGGTGAACGCCTTTCTCATCTGGGACCCGGCATCAAAAGAAGCGGCCGCCTTCGACACCGGTACCAACGTTGATGATATGATCGCAGAGGTCGCCGACCGCGGACTTACCCTGAAATACATTTTCCTGACTCATACCCACAACGATCACGTCGCCGATCTCGAACGACTCAAGGCGGCCGCTCCCGGCGCTCGTGTTTACGCCAATCGACTCGAACCTTGGCCCGGAGCCGAAAGTTTCGTCGAAGGTGCCAGCTTTCCCCTCGGGTCGATGACCATCGACACGCGCACCACCAGCGGGCATTCCGAAGGCGGCACCACCTACGTCATCAATGGGCTCGCCCGCCCCGTTGCCGTGGTCGGTGACGCCCTGTTCGCCGGCTCCATGGGCGGAGGCATGGTGTCGTTCGCCGATGCCCTGCGCAACAATCGGGAAAAAATCATGACCCTGCCCGACGACACCGTGATCTGTCCCGGACACGGCCCGCTAACTTCCATCGCTGAAGAGAAACGCCATAATCCCTTCTTTCCCGAGCTGAGTTAGCGCATCAGAGTCGACTTAGCTCATCAGCAACACCGTCAGGCAAGGGTTCGTGGACACTGCCCAACGCCTGATCGATGTGCCCGGGGTGACGCGCTCCGACCAGCACAGACGAAATTCCGGGGCGGCTCATCACCCATCCCAGCGCCAGGGACACGAGTGAGCAGTGCTCGCGATTCGCGATCTTGGTCAAGCCGTCGAGAATCCGCCATCCGGTCTCCGTGAAGTAGATCGGTTGATGACCGGGAATGATGTCGAATCGGGTTCCCTGGGGAATCTCCCCACCCGGCCGATACTTTCCCGTGAGAAAGCCCGCTGCGAGCGGGCTGTAGGAAATCACCCCAATGCCGGTCTCGGCACATCGAGGCAGAGTTTCCGATTCGATCTCTCGCTGAACCAGATTGTAGGGAGGTTGAATCGATTTGATCAATCCGGCTTCAAGTTCGTTCGCTTGGGCCAAATTTGCGGCGCTCCAATTGCTGCATCCGGCTTGGCGAATCTTCCCGGCATCGCGGAGATCCGCCAAGACTGCGAGAGTTTCCTCCAAGGGAGTCGATTCATCCCAAGCGTGAACTTGGAACAGATCGACGACGTCGACCCGCAGTCGAATCAAGCTTTCCTCCGCGGATTGCACGATGTGTTCTCGCGTCAGCGGTTTGTGAACCTTGGTTGCCACCACAACCTCGTCCCGGCAACCGCGGGATCGCATCCAATCGCCCAGCACCGATTCCGAAGCTCCGGCATGATACGCCGCCGCCGTATCGAGCAGATTGATCCCGCTCTCACGGGCGTGATCGAGAACGGTGAACGAGTCCGCCGCATCAATTTCTCGCCCAAAGGTGACACAGCCGAGACCAATCGAACTGACGCGAAGTCCGGTGTCGCCAAGCGGTCGTTTCTTGATGACGGTGTTCACGATTTTTTTAGCGCCGCGAGGCTGGCCGCCGCAATGGCTTGCCCGTGGCGCTTCTCCTTTTCGCCGGGCTGACGAAACTGGATCTTTTCGGCCAATTCGGGAAACTCGGTCGCGAGGACATCTTTCGCCTCGTTCAGCAACAAATCACCACCGGCACCCGAAGTCACTCGCCCCAGTGCCAGGATCTGCCGAATGTCGTAGTAGTCGGCGTAGTGCGCGACGGCGTAGCCAAAGTCTCGACCAATGGTTTTGAAAATATCAGCCGCACCCGATTCTCCCGCTTCCATCGCTTTTTGAACCTCGATCAAGCGCTCGGGCAATCCCATCTCGTCAGGAAATTCGTAACCGGCCGCCGGAGCCAGTCGCCCCACCGCCTGTTGCGACAAAAACTGTGCTCCGACACCGCGACCTCCCGACCATTCATCGGCGGGAGCATCCTCGCGAAAATCGATGGGAGCAAAAGCCAGTTCGTTCAACCAGGTGGTGATGCGCCCGCCCGGCGTCACAAATCCCACGGCTTCGCTGGTGCCCATGGCCACGCCCAGCACGCCGGTGTCACCGGTCGACATCGATCCCGCCAACGCGGTGACATCGCCATCATTGACGACCACGAAAGGCACTCCGTTCCACTCGGCTTGGAGATCAAAAAACATCCTCCGCACTTGTTTCTCGAACACGTCATCCGGAACTCCGCGAAACAGCGAGCCAACCCGAACTTCATTGTTCACATAGACTCCAGCAGCGCTGCCACCGATGGCATCGATTCGTGGCAAATGCTCGGCGGCGCGACGCAAACTGTGGCGAATGCCATCCAGATGATACTGTGGATCACTCTGAAAGTAGGGATCCCACGGGACCTCCTCGGAAAAGACCACCTCGCCATCGATGACGGCGGCACACTTGCGATCACTACCTCCGAGATCGAATCCGATGCGACATCCGTCGAGGTGTCCACCGAGCTCGACCGCCGCCTCGCGCGATGCTGGAAGGTCGGCATAGGCGACACCGGTTACTTCAAAGGGTCGACGATAGGCTTTCTCCCCCATGAAATGAAAATCGAAAGATCGCTCTCCGTCGGGGGAATACCGGTCCGCAATCGCTTTCGTCAACGAGTCACTGCCGCCAAGAATCAGACGATGACCTCCCCGTTGCCAGAGAAGAAATTTTACCAAATGCTCAACGTAACGAAGGTTCAACTCGGCGGCGGCGGGATCGGTTTCCGGCAAAACCGCCGTCTCGTAGACGGATACGGTGCCGTCGGGTTGCTCCAGAGCGACCCCAAAGGGGCGGGGATCTCCGGATTCTCCGACACGTTCACGAAACGCACGATTCCACAAGACGGCAGGAGTGAAACCGGGTTCCAAGGGAGGTGGGCAAAGCAATTGAATGGGTAAAAAAGGACTCATGTGGATCGATCTGACCTTAACGATCAGGACCGATCTGAACAGGGACTTGATGGCGTGTCACTCCCGAAATGATCGCAAAACAATCGCTCGCGATTTTCCGATTTCGGTGGACTTTGCCAATTCCCCCGCTCTCCCCGCTGCCGTTTCGGCGGCACACCTCTCCTTCGCTTGCCGATTTCGCTTCTCCTGCCATGGACACACCTCCCTTTTCCACTCTCGGTCTCTCGCCTCTGCTCCTTGAAGCGGTCGAGAAGCTAGGTTTCGAACGCCCTTCACCGATTCAAGCTCTCGCCATCCCGGTGGCAATCGCAGGCAAGGACGTGGTAGGCCTCTCCGAAACCGGATCGGGAAAGACGGCGGCTTTTGCCCTCCCGGTGTTACAGGGAATCGACGTCAACAATCGCGCAACTCAGGCCCTCATCGTGTGTCCGACGCGAGAACTCGCCGTGCAGGTCTGCGAACAGGTTCACATCCTCGGGGGAGGCTTCGGTTCCAATCTCATTGTCGCGCCCGTCTATGGAGGTGCCTCGATGGAACGCCAATTCAAGCTGCTGGATCGGGGTGCGCAAATTGTCGTAGGGACGCCCGGACGACTTCTCGATCTCTGGCGTCGCAAAGCATTGAAACTCGACTCCACCAAGATGGCGGTTCTCGACGAAGCGGACCGCATGCTCGACATGGGGTTCCGCGAAGACATGGAGGAATTGCTCGGCGCGATGCGGGATGATCGCCAGACCCTGTTTTTCTCGGCGACGATGAATCGTCAGGTCGAAGCCTTGATCCGACGCTTTGGGAAAGATCCTCAAGTTCTTCAGGTCGAGCAAAAATCACTGACGGTCGACACTACTGACCAAGTCTGCTACGAAGTCCGCGAGCGCTCCAAGGTGGAAGTGCTCTCACGCCTTCTCGACATGGAAGCGCCCCGGTTGGCGATCGTTTTCTGCAACACCAAGCGCAGCGTCGACGAATGCACGGAAGCCCTCATCACGCGCGGTTATGCTGCTGACCGGCTCCATGGCGACATCACTCAAATGATGCGTGAGCGCGTGTTGAAACGTTTCCGTGAAGGCACCGTCGAGTTGCTGGTCGCCACCGACGTGGCCGCGCGAGGCTTGGACGTCGAAGATGTGGAGGCCGTCTTCAATTACGACCTCCCTCAAGATCCGGAAGACTACGTGCATCGTATCGGGCGAACCGGTCGCGCCGGACGGACCGGCAAGGCGGCCAGCTTTGTCTACGGTCGCGACATTTATCGGCTGCAGAATATCGAGCGCTACACCCGGCAAAAGATTCGGCGCGAGCGGATTCCCACTCAGGAGCAGGTGGAAGGCCGTCGGGCCGACCAGATGCTGGAGTTGGTTCGTGACACCCTGGAGGGAGGGAAATTCGGCGGGCACGAGGATCACATCGACCGCCTGCTCGACGCCGGTCATACCGCCACGGACATCGCCGGAGCGTTGTTCTCGTTGCTTTACGGAATTCAGAGTCGCGAAGGCGAAACGATCGCCGAAGACAGGCAGCAGTATGATCATCGCAATGATCGGGGTGATCGCCCGGATCGCGGTGAAAGACCTCCACGACCCGAAGGCAAACGCGAGAAAGGCACCCGCTTTGACCGCGAGCAGAAGTTCGGTGCCGGAGCACGAGGTGGCGGCGGGCCGGAGGAAGGCATGGCTACGCTGTTCGTCAGCATCGGAAAAATGGGTGGTCTGCGCCCCGGTGACATCGCCGGGATGATGTATCGCGAAGCCAACCTGCCCGAGGGAGCCGTTGGAAAAATCACGATGTTGCCAAAGTTCACTCTCATCGATGTTCGCAGCGATCTCGCGGGCGAGATCATCGAGAAGTGCCGCAGTTCCAAGCTTCGCGGGAAGAGTTTCAAAATCGACTACGACAAGCGCGGTCAGGACTGATCTGATTTTCGATCTCGCCGAACACCGCAACGTTGCCACGCTCTGTGGGACTGTGATAGCGTCGGCGCATGCGTCTATCAACACTCCCCATTACCCGTGCTCTGCTGGCACTGACCTGCCTGTTCGCTTCGTTCTCCGGCGCCGCTGAGAAGCCGACCAATGTGCTGTTTCTGATCTGCGATGACCTGAACTGCGATCTGGGTAGTTACGGACATCCGCAGGTCAAATCACCCAACATTGATGCGCTAGCGGCCAGAGGCGTGCGCTTCGAACACGCCTACTGTCAGTATCCGCTCTGCGGCCCGAGCCGGGCCTCGTTCATGAGTGGACTCTATCCCGACCAGACGCTGATTCATCGCAATGCGATCTATCTCCGCGAGCACGTGCCCAACGTGAAAACGGTCGCTCAGATGTTTCGCGACAACGGCTATTTCGCCACCCGCATCGGCAAGATTTTTCACTACAACGTGCCGAAACACATCGGTACCAGCGGGCACGATGATCCCTACTCGTGGAACTACACCATCAATCCCCGCGGTCGCGATGTCGATGACGAGGCCGACATCTTCAGCCTTCAACCCGGGAATTTCGGGGGAACCCTGAGCTGGCTGGCCGCAGATGGCACCGATGAGGAACAGACCGATGGCATCGCCGCTGCCGAGGCTGCGGAACAACTTGAGAAATACGCGAAGTCCGATACGCCCTTCTTTCTCGCCGTGGGACTCTTTCGCCCCCACACGCCCTATGTCGCTCCCAAAAAATACTTCGATCTCTATCCCATCGACAGCATCGAAGTCCCGACTCAACCGGAAGGCTACCTGGAAACGATTCCTGAGTCGGCCCGGAAATCAATTCGTCGCAAGAAGGATCAGATCGATCTGCCGGAAGACCTCGCCAAGCAGGCGATTCAGGCCTACCACGCTTCCATCACCTTTGCGGATGCCCAGGTCGGCTTGATACTCGAAGCCTTGGAAAAATCCGGACTGAAGGACAACACCGTCGTCATCTTTACCTCCGACCATGGTTACCATATGGGCGAACACGGTCATTGGCAGAAAACGACCCTGTTTGAAAATGCGGCTAATGTTCCCCTCATCATTGCTGGACCCGGTGTTTCCGAGACTGGCAAGACCGCCGCGACCCCGGCGGAGATGGTGGATTTCTATCCGACGCTGGCCGAACTCTGTGGACTGAAAGCACCCGAACATTTGTCCGGAGTGAGCCTGGTGCCCGCGCTGAAAGATGCCGCCGCCATGCCCAGGGATTCCGCTTTCACACAATACGAGAATGGCTACAGCCTTCGGACCCCGCGCTGGCGCTACACCGAGTGGGGAGAAAAGGGAGCCGACGGAAACGAACTCTACGATCACGAAAGGGATCCATCCGAGATGATCAACCTCGCCGGAAAAGCCGAGCATGCCGAGATCATCACGAAGCTGTCCGCGAAACTCCATGGGCGCATCGAAGAGGCGAACTGGAAACCGAAAGGCGTCGAGCAAATCGTTTTCGAGAATCGCCGAAGAGAGCGCTGAGAATCAGTGGGAGGGGAGGCAGCGATCCATCCGAGATTGCCAGTCGCGAAGAAAGGCCTCGCGCCATCGACTGACGGTTCTGGCTCCCTTTTTGTCTCCCTGCGCGAGATCGGGATCGTCTCGATCGACATACCAGTGAGGCCGATCCGCTCGCCTGCTGAACTGACCTCCCCAACTGGGCGAGGTCGGATCCTCGGCAACACCCCGCAGCAAATAGGCCACCGAGGGCGTGTCCCCCATCTTGATCGCACCGGAATCCACTCCTGCCGCCTTCAACCCGGCAAACCAGGTTCCCAGTGCGCCATGACCATCGAGGTGCTCCGCCACGAAACGTCCGTTTTCAAGATCTCCGCTCTGATCGCCTCCCTGATACCAACCCCGAAAAGTCGTCTCGCATTGAATGATCCAGAGATCGGGATGGTGTTCTTCCAGATAGCGAAAAGAATTCGGATCCATCTTCCGGTTCCACGAAGCGATGTAGTAAATTCGAATGCGTTCCTTGATGTCAGAGGCGTCGTGAACGGCCTGAGCCACGTCGGTGATCGATCCCCACACCAACACCCAGAGCGGCCGATCATCCTGACGCCGAGCGCAATCGATGATCCACCGGGAACCTTCCGTTGCATCGGAAATTCCCGACTCGGGAGCGGGATCAGTCGCCCCCTGTTTGACCAATCCTCTTAATTGGTCAGGTCTCGGATAGTTTTTCTCAACCTTCGACAGCTGCGGAAAATCCTGCTCGTAGAGGTCGATTACCTCAGTAATGTCCCTGGCTCGCCCCGCCCCGGGAGGCGATGAAATGAGTCCCTCCGTATCGAACAGATCGGCGTGGACGAGATAATGAACCAGCGACTGAAGATCATCGGGATCACTTCCTCCGGCATCCGAGGAGATGAGCACTCGAAATCGCTCTCCAGCGAGCGCCCCACCCTCGAGTTGATCTTCCGCGCTCCACAGTGGACCGGGGCGCACCGTGAGGCCGAAGAATACCAGGACAACTAGAAAGGTTTTCATCTCATTGCACTTGGCTTCGAGATTGACGGATCATTCAGTCGACCACGTCGCCGATGAGCATGATCGATCCCACATTCCAAACACTCTTGGCGTATTTGTCGGGATTCATCTCGAGATCAGCCAAGTTGTGCTCGAAGAGAATCTTGGCCTTATCCGGACTCTCCGAATCAAGAGTCACCGTCACGGAATGAACCACGTCGGGATCGAGTCCGCTACCGACCTGGAATTTACTGAGCCGGTGATAGGTGCAATAGCCATCAATGCGGCGAACGATCCGTTCCTCTTCATCATCCAGTTTCACTTTCAACTGACCGCCATCGGGTCCGACCAAGTCATAAAATCCGGCCACCGTTCCGCGGAATCGGAGTGTCACCGCGTTGCCCGGTTTTGAGGCCCGCCACATTTCCGGCATCAGTTTGGCGAACCGTTTGGCGAGGGAATCGCCAGACTCCCCGTTATCGAGTTTTTCCCAATCACCGGTCAACATGGTTGGCGTGATCGGCACCAATTTGGCCGATGCCCAGTGATCTGCCCTCAAGGGATCGATCAATTCATGCGGGACGGCGGCCTCAGCTTTGGGAGCGGCCTCGAGTTTCTCCCAAGATCTGGCGATGGCTTCGAGATACAGCTGATGACCGGTCTCCACGAGCGGATGAACTCCATCGGTGGAGAAAACCATCGGCGCACCGGACTCGGGAGCGACGTCCTTGGCACCCTTCTCTCCTTTGAAGATCAGGCTGCCTGCGGCTTCGCGCTTCGCCACTTCCATCCCAAGATGAATCGTCGGAATGCCATAATGATCGGCCACCTCTTCCATGGCGCTGGCGGATCGAGAAAATTTCCCGGCCTGCAAATCCTCGAGAAAAGGCTGACTCAGCGTGTAGACAAAGATGATGTCGGTCTCAGGATTGGCCGCCCAGGTCTGGCGAACAATGCCTTCCATCGCCTGATGAATCTGTTTGGGGGCCGCTCCGCCATCGTTGACAGCAAACTCGACAAAGAGGAGATCCGGTTGGTGCCGCAACACATCCTGCTGACACCGAAACACCCCGAGATCTGAACCGGTTCCACCGATAGCGGCATTGATTTCTGCCAGCTTCGCCTCGGGAAAACGCTCCTGCAGCCAAGCCAGCGATTTCACCCGCCACCCCGGAGCCGCCGTGATGCTCCCTCCGAGATAGCCGATCCGAATTTCGTCGTCGCCACCCGCCCGTAGTTTTTTCAGCACATTCGGAATGCCGCCCCGCTCACGAAACTCCACAGCCTCTCGCCGAGGGTAGTCATCATCATTCTGCGCTCGTGCAGAGGAGCCTGCCAACAGCGCGGCGAGGCAGGCGAGA
Organism: Verrucomicrobiia bacterium; assembly: GCA_020440025.1. Classification (GTDB taxonomy): domain Bacteria; phylum Verrucomicrobiota; class Verrucomicrobiia; order Verrucomicrobiales; family DEV007; genus JAEUHH01. Next base: position 6,225 of record JAGROX010000238.1, on the reverse strand, counting down.
GAAAATAGTCGTGTGCTCATCGGTCAACCTAGTGAACTTTTTGCACTTGTCGACATGGGTCTACGTGACGCAACCTCGTTGATTTCCTCGGATGACTCTATGAAACCTTCTCTCACGCTCGCCTTTCTTCTGGCCTTTCTGCCCTTCTCTATGGGAGCCGAGGAGAAACGTCCGAATGTCGTGTTCCTCCTCGCCGACGATCAGTCGACCTACTCGATGGGCTGTTTTGGAAACGCAGACGTTCAAACACCCAACCTCGATGCCTTGGCCGCCGATGGAATCGTCTTCGACCATCACTACGATACCACCGCCATTTGCATGGCCAGTCGGGCCAGCATCCTGACGGGGAAATTTGAATACAAGACCGGTTGTAATTTTGAGCATGGACCGCTGATCCGCGAACTCTGGCAGCAGAGTTATCCGATTCTGATGCGCGAGGCTGGCTACCAGACCGCCATCGCCGGCAAGATCGGTATCGAAGTGACGGAGAAACCAAACGCGAAAGGCGTTCTGCCGGAATCCGATTTCGATCGATGGGGCGCGGGCCCCGGACAGACAAACTACCAGACCAAAAAGAATCCATCCATCGCCCAATACGCCGAAGAATTTCCTCACTCCAGCCGAGCCTACGGGGCGTTTGGACGGGATTTCATTCGCGACGCAGCGAAACAGGATCGCCCATTTTGCCTTTCCATCAGCTTCAAGGCTCCCCACATGCCTGATACTCCGGATCCGGCCTTTGATGATATCTACGCCGGGAAAACCTTCACCAAGCCCGCCAATTTCGGTCGTGAAGCTGGAATGCATTTCTCCGAACAGAGCCGCCAAGGCCGTCAATATGAGCGCTTCATCAGTTGGGGCTACGCGGATCGCTATGACGAAGTCATGGCCAAGTATCATCAACTCGTCTACGGCATCGACGTCGCGGTGGGCATGATCCGCCAAGCTCTCGAAGATAGTGGTGTCGCCGACAACACGGTCATCATCTACACTTCGGACAACGGATTCCTCTGCGGCTCCCATGGATACGGCAGCAAAGTGCTTCCTTACGAGGAGGCATCGCGGGTTCCCCTCATCATGTTCGATCCCCGGCATCCCAACAGTCGAAAGGGACTCCGGTGCGATGCGCTCACCGGCAATGTCGATTTTGCGCCCACCCTGCTGGAACTGGCTGGCGTGCCCATTCCCGACAGCTTGGACGGGAAGAGCCTGCTGCCCCTCTATGACGAACCAGAAACCGCGGCCATCCACGAATCCCTCCCTCTGATCAACGTCTGGGGCCCGAAACAGGTTCACAGCTTTGGCGTGGTGACCAAGGACTGGAAATACATCTTCTGGCCGTGGGCCGCAGACGATTTCAGAGCGACCGAGGAACTCTACCACCTCGAAAAGGATCGAATGGAGATGATCAATCACGCGGGAGACAGCTCGCAAGTTTCCGTGTTGGAAGCCATGCGCCAAACCTATGATGCGGCTCTCGATCACTGGAAAACCGAGTCGGTCGACTTCCACGGCTACGCTCCTTTCGGCACCATTTTCGAACGCGAGACTCCTTGGAAAGAGAAGGCATCTCTGGCAAAGTGATCACGGTCCGAAAAAATGGGGTCATCGTGGACTGGACCGATCCCGGGAACCCCCTCATGGTGCTCCCTTCCCCAAAATCCGAGTTTTTCCCTCCCCATCATGAAAACGATTTCTCCATTCCGACTTTTCCCGGGGCTCATGATCGCCTTGGCCGCTTTCCTTTTCGCGAATCCCGGCTCTGCCGATGACGCCGAGAAGAATCCGAAGAAAGTAACCGCGTCCCAAAAGCAAACCGGCGCCAAATCCGACATTGGCACTGGGGAGATGAATCGGCTCAAAAATCAGAAAGACGCCAAATACCAAGTCACTGACAAACCCATTCCCGAAAAGGATCCCACACTCGCCGAGTTCGGCATTTTCGCAGCGGACGCACCAAACCCGGAAAAGACCGCCCCGGTAGACACTAGACTTCCCCTGAAGCTTGAGAAAGGCACCCGAATCGCTCTGATCGGCAACACCCTTTTCGATCGCGAGCGCGACTTCGGCTGGTTCGAATCCTATCTCTATCTGGCTCATCCCGATGCCGATCTCGTGATCCGTAATTTCGCTTGGTCGGCAGACGAAATCGATCTCCAGCCTCGCCCCGACAATTTCGCGACGGTCAAACAGCACCTCACCCGCGAGAAAATCGATGTGATTTTTGCCGCCTTCGGATACAACGAATCCTTTGCCGGCATCGAGGCCATCGACAGTTTCAAGGCCCGCCTTACGACTTGGTTGATCGATCTGAAGACCAGCGCGTTCAATGGCAAAACCGGTCCCCGGATCGTGCTCATCTCCCCCATCGCCAACGAGAATGTCGAGGGAGTCCCCGCCGCGACGCTCAACAATGAACGCATCGCCGCCTACACCCAGGCAATGGCCGATGTGGCCACCGAACAGAAAGTCGGATTCGCCAATGTCTTCGATGTCACCAAAGCCGCGATGGCTGATGACAGCTCGGACCTGACCTTCAATGGTGCCCACCTTCTCGACGCCGGCTACGAACTCTTCGCCGGACAGTTGTTCAGTGAAACCTTCGGCGAATCCGCTCCCGATCCCAATTCCGAACTGCGAAATGTCGTCATCGATAAAAACCGCCAGTTTTTCCGACGCTATCGCCCTTTGAATACCTTCTACTACACCGGCGGTCGCAACAAGGACTATGGGTATCTCGATTTCCTACCCGCGATGCGGAACTTCGATATCATGACCGCCAATCGCGAGGCGAGAGCGTGGGAGATCGCGCAGGGAAAAAGCTTTGGTGATACGCCCGTGGACGATTCCAACGTCCCGCCACTCGAAGGCGTCATCGAGTCCAAGGGTGCCAACGAATGGCTCTCCCCTGCCGACGAACTGAAAGCCTTCCGCATCGATCCCCGTTTCGAGGTGAACCTCTTCGCCAGCGAGGAAGAGTTTCCCGACATCGCCTGCCCTATCCAGATGAGATGGGACACCAAGGGGCGACTCTGGGTCAGTTGTTCCACCACCTACCCACACATCTACCCCGGCAATGAACCCAACGACAAGATCGTGATCCTGGAAGACACCGATCACGATGGCAAAGCCGACAAATCGACCGTGTGGGCCGACGACATTCACATTCCTCTCGCCTTCGAACTCTATCGTGACGGCATCATCGTCTCCGAAGAACCGCATCTGAGTTGGATCCGTGACACCGACGGTGACGGCAAGGCCGACTGGCGACAGCATCTCTCCACCGGCTACGGCACCGAGGACTCGCATCATGCCCTGCATGACTTCGTGTGGACCCCAGACGGCGAATTGCTCTTTCGTGAATCCATCTTTCACAACTCTCAGGTCGAGACTCCCTATGGTCCGGTCAGGGCAAAGAACTCGGCCTGGTTTCAGTTTCGACCCGCGACTCAGAAACTCGTCAGCTTTGGGGCCTACCCGAACACCAACCCCTGGGGCGTGACATTCGATGATTGGGGAAATCACGTCGCCAGTCATCCCATTTTCGCGAGCGCCTTTCATGCCACGAATCCGCCCTACCCCGAACAGCATCCCAAGGCCACCGGAATTCCCGCCTACTCCGGCGTCTGTGGACACGAATTCGTCGATTTCCCCATGTGGCCTGAAGAAATGCAGGGCGGCTTCGTCAAGGTTCGCTACAAACCCACCAACCGGGTCGAGATCCACCAGTGGGTCGAGAAGGATGATCATTTCGAAGAGGAATATGTGAGCGATCTCATTTTCTCCGAGAACCTCAGCTTCATCCCCGTGGATCTGAAATACGGTCCGCGGGGCGCGATGTACATCTGCGACTGGTACAATCCGGTGAAAGGTCACGCCCAATACTCACTCCGCGATCCCCGTCGCGACCGGAAGAGCGGACGCATCTGGCGCATTGTGCCAAAGGGTGCCCCGCTTCAGGATCCGCCACAGATCGCGGGCGCGACGATTCCGGCATTGCTGGAGAATCTGAAACGTCCCGAGTATCGATATCGCTACTGGACCAAATATGAACTTCGCGATGCCCATCCCGCCGCCGACGTGGTGAAAGCACTGGACAAATGGGTAGCCCAGCTCGCTTTTCGGAAAGACGCCCGACTTCGCCATCACCAGATCGAGGCTCTCTGGCTCTATCGCAGCCTCGGGGTCAGTCGTCCCGAGCTTCTGACCGCAGTGGCCAACTGCGAGAACCACCTCGCCCGCGCCGCCGCCACCCGACTCCTGCGCTACCCGGCTGGCGATACCGGCCGCCCACTTTGGCAGGCTGGCCTCTCTGACAACGGCCTGACATTGGAGCAGACCATCGAACTCCTGACCGCCCGAGCCAATGACGAGAATGGCATGGTCAGAATGGAGGCAGCCATCGCGGCCAGCTACATCGGCACCCCGAGTGCGCTCGAAGCCATCCTCGGCATTCTCGATCATCCTCTGGATACTCACCTGAACTACGCACTGCAATGCGCCCTCGGTTCCGAAGCCTTGTCGAAACATTGGAAGGGCAACGCCGCCTTTCTGGCCGATCACCCTAAGTTGAGCGCTTTCACAAGTTCCATCACCAAATCAACCAAGATCACCAAGGGCATCAACAAACCGACGCCGGAAGAGACCAAGTTTGATCGACAGAAAGATCTCAAGCTCGTTGAGATTTCCTGTATCCCAGAGCGCCTCATGTTCGACGTGACAAAGATCGAAGTGACCGCCGGCCAACCCGTCAAGATCGTGTTCACCAATCCCGATGCGACTCAGCACAATCTCGTGATCACGACACCCGGCTCTCTCGAAGAGATTGGCATGGCAGGCAACGAAATGGCCAAGGACCCCGGTGGCTTTGCCAAGGGCTTCATCCCCGAGTCTCCCAAAATCCTTCATCATACCAAGCTGCTCGAACCGGACACCGCTGAGGTGCTTCGCTTTACCGCACCGACAGAGCCCGGCATCTATCCCTACCTCTGCACCTTCCCCGGTCACTGGATCGTGATGAAGGGGGAGATGATCGTGAAATAGTGACACGCGATTTCGGACTGGTGGAGTCGGTGCATTTCACTAGAATCCCACTCATGTCCGAACAAAAACCTGCCCCCCTGCATCCCGAAGTCGAGGAAGCGTTCGTCCCGGAACTCAATTCCTACCTTGCCGCTCCAACAGACCGTCGCCGATTCCTCACCCGTGCCGGCGCTGCCGTCATGGCCAGCCTAGCCGCTCGCGAGGGACTGATGGCTCAGGGGAAAGCAGTGCCCCGAGATTGGACCGGCACCATCCCCACCCGTTTCCCGGATCCCGACATCAGATCGCTCGACGAACGCTTTGATCAATACAAATTGGGCAACACCCCGATTCAGCGACTCTACCACTCTCCCAACATGATGTGGGCGGAAGGCCCGGCTTGGAGCGGTGTTGGTCGGTATTTACTCTGGTCGGACATTCCCAATGATGTCCAGTTGCGCTGGATCGAAGATAACGGCCAAGTGTCCATCTTTCGCCATCCATCAGGCAACAGCAATGGCAACACCTTTGACTACGAAGGGCGCCAGCTAAGCTGTCAGCACGGCACCCGAAAAGTCGTGCGCTACGAACACGATGGCAGCGTCACCGTTCTCGCCGAGGAGTTCGAAGGAAAACCCTTCAATGCTCCCAACGATGTGATCGTCCATCCCGTCGACGGTGGTATCTGGTTCACTGATCCCGGCTACGGCAGTATGATGAACTACGAAGGCAACAAGGGACCTCTCCACTTGAAAGAGGCCGTCTATCGCATCGATGCCAAAACCGGTACGATCACGAAAGTGACTGACGAAATCAACAAACCGAACGGACTCTGCTTCTCACCCGACTACCAAAAACTCTACGTCTCCGACACCGGCACCCCGGCAGAGGGCGAGCACAAGAAGATCCGAGTCTGGGATGTCAGCGCCGATGCCACCAAGTTGGAGAAAGGCAGGGATTTTTGCTCGATGGCGTTTGAAATTGAAGGAGAATTGTGGAAAACCGGTGGCGCTGATGGTATCCGCGCCGACAAGGACGGCAACATCTGGGCCAGTGCTGGCTGGGCTGGTGACGGCTACGACGGCGTTCATGTCTTCGCGCCGGATGACGGAAAACGGATCGGCCAGATTCTCCTCCCGGAGATCTGCTCGAATGTCTGCTTCGGCGGAAAGAAACGAAATCGCCTTTTCATGACGGCGAGCA
>JAGROX010000237.1 GCA_020440025.1 Verrucomicrobiia bacterium | reverse complement strand
TTCGTTGCGCCAAATAGGATGACACCGGGATGTGCTTGGTTTGGGGGTGGTTTCAGGGTGTCGTTAGGGCCTGATCGGCCTTCGGCTGAACGAAGAGACCGGGAGCCGTAGGCGACCGGTCGATGAGTGAGGCCGAAGGCCGATCAGGAGGAAGCTTGGGAACTTGCAGAGCTTCCTCCCAGTCCATTTCGACATCGGGTTGGAGGACGGACCAGAAGGTTTGCTTCAGCGCCGTCTCGACCTGCTCTTGCCGTTCAAAAGGATTGAGCTCTCGCTTCTGCTTGCGGAGCCATGCAGCTTTCTCTCGGCTGATCCCTTCCCACTCCAGCATTCGATCCGCCGGAGCTCGTGGCTTGTCGTAGCCTCGGGTTTCGGTCCTGCCGACGGTGGAGCCCACCGGTGGGTTCATCAATTTGATCGCATGTTTACCGCTCAATCCGCAAACCTTGACCAGCTCGTCGAGAAGCTTGCTCTTGCCCTCGCGGCCTCGGTTCTGGTAGCGCCATCGCATCTTCTCGACATACTGGTCTTTACTCTGCTGGCTCAATTCGCGAGTCAGTCGCTGCATATTGACAATCTCGCTTCTCCCGGCGAAGATCGAACACATGCCCCAGCCGTTTCGCATCCAGTATCTCGGACCGCATTAATCGCATGGGCGTTGGCGACGTGAATTACGGTGTCACAGGTTTGGATCGCCGAACCTTTGGGAATGAAGAGCCGACAAAAAAGCGACAGCCAACAGGTGAGAAGGATTGACCAGAGCCGCCTGGGAACCTGCCGAAAGCACTTAGAGAATGAAAGAGATAATTGATAATTACCGATTGCCCCTATCTGCAGATCATTCGACACTAGGGAGAATATGAGAAATGGGTTCATACGCCTATTCTCAGGGCTCGTTTGCCTGAGTTTGGCCTTCGGCGAGGCTGAAGAAACCCAAGGTTATGCGAGATGGTTTGAGCGTGTGGGTCAGATGCCTCAATTGTCATGGACTAATCAAGTGACATGTGTCTGTCCGGGTGATTCTTCCGATGGTCATAAATACACAATCGAAACTGTCTACAGTAACGGAAATCTGCTCCAACGGGTGGTTGATCGTGAAAGTGTTGAAGGACGGGTGCTTTATCACATCAACGCCTTTGATGGTAAGCGATCGTATTTTTTAAACTCAGGACTCGACTACATGATCGTTGAGTCGGGTTATCATGGTGGATCAGAGACAGGAATGTTTTTCCACGAAAATCCAATCAACTCCTTTGTTACTTCATTCTATCAGCCGAAATCCTATTTTGATCCGTTTTTGTTTCCGAGGCTTCAAGACGCAAAAGATGTGGTTGTATCTGAGAGGAACCTGGTTCCTTCGCATTTCATTCCAGTGGAAAGTTCTTTTGGTGAGGCGGTGGAATTGAAATGGGATGGCGTGGATGATCTAAGAAAAAATGCAGAGGCCAGTGGACGACCGGACTCCTTGGGGAGGCCAGTATTGGTTAGGTTCCTCAAGGCCTCGGGTATTCCAATTTATGCAAAATTCGAAACGTCAGAAGGATATCTGTATGAGTTGGTGATCGATAAGATGACAGGGCTGAAATCTGATGGCGATGAAGATTTATTGTTTCCCGCAGAGTATCGATATCGAGCGAGGGTGAATCCTGAAACAAGAAAATCGTTATGGGAAAAAATATATAGAATTTCAAATATAAAGTCCGAATTCGTTGTCGATGATTCGATTTTTAGTATAGATCCTAGGAAGTATGGAATTAAACGTATCAGGGATTATGATACGGATTAAAGTTATATGCTTCCCTGACGGATTTAATGCAGGTCTTGACGGCGGTGTTGGAAAAGCGATTTCCTAGCAATCGCCGCCTCCATCGACGACCCCCAATTCGCCACTGCTGAGGAATTGTTGGACTGGTGGAAAGAATCGGGAAAACTACGACAAGTTCCTTCTCCGAACCGATCTCGTGGACGAGTGATGCCAGAAAGTTTCCAGTCGGCGCTGGACGATTGATGGATACAGAACGCCGGGGGCGCTAGTGTGGTGCTCGCCTCCGCTTGGTTTTCCTGATTGGAGCCTTCGATTTTCGGATGCTTCGTTCTGCTTCGAACAGGTAGTCCGCGACAACCTCAATCAAGGAGTGCCGACCATGATTTCCTTGGCCCGGTTGTCGAACTGGAGGCAGACCACCACCTCACCCGATTCATTGATCACCTGCGTTTTACCGGTGCCTCCCACGCCCGTGCGGGTCGGGAAAGGGGCAAGTACGATGCTTCTCAAGGTGGTGGTTTCACCTCCGACCGCCTGGAAAGCGATACCCTTGCGTATCCGAAGTGATGCGGCACGGAACTGGCTCTCGCTGGCGTTTGCATGGCCTGTGAACAGCCCCTGGTTTCGCCTTGGGGAACCCGTCAGCGAAGCGACCACGACATAGCGTCCCGTGGCTGGATCGACGTCCACCCGCTGGATGGTTCCGACTCGCGGACAGTCCCAATCGCAGACATTATCGCCCTCTCGCAGCAGCAATTCAAAGAAGCCGAGTCCCCGCACCCGGACGAGAGCGCAGTCATTGCGCCCGTTCACACCGGGCCCGCGAAGTTTCACCAGCGCGATTCCCTTGGCGAAATCGAATTCGGAAACCGGCCAGAACTGGAGAATACGCGAGATCACCTGGGAGGGATTCTGCGGGGTCGGAGATTCGCCCTTGCGCAGGATGAGGGAATCGACCCGCGTGAGATAGATTCCCTCGTTGTTTGCTCCGTTGATACCATCGCCATTGAGAACGGTTCGAGCGTAGCTGTCGCCATCCAGTTCAGTCTCTCCCAAAACGGCACGAGGAAAGACGCCGCTGAGCCCATTGATCGCCATGCCTCCGTGGACGAAAATGTCTGGAGGAGAGCCTGAAATCGATCGTGTCATGGCTCCCTGCACCGGTCCCGATCCTCCGGGAAAATAATACCCTCCCCAGGTCATGAAATCGTCGGAAGATGCGGCACAGCGGCCGAAAAACTGCCCTTGGTCGAAGAATCCTTCCGAATATGACTGCACGAATCCTCCGAAGTTGTCGATCCTCAAAATCCCGGTGTCGTTGGTCGCATTGATACTTCCCCCCCGTTTTGCCTGAACCACGATGGTTGCATATTGATTGGCATCGCCCGATTGGGAGACTTCAAAGAACCGTTGAATCGGCTGGCCAGCGAAGGGCCCGATCACATCTCCGGTCCTGACAATGGGAGTGTAGCGACTCAGGATCAGTTCCCGATTGGTCGGGTTCACTCCCGGCCCGCGAAGCTTCACCCGAGACAACCCATTGGCCGGGCGCTGAAAAGCCTGTAGCGATGCGGACTGAACTACGATTCCTTCCCAACCCGCCATGAAGGCCGGGCTGATGCTCTCCAGAGTTTGCCGGGACTTCGCCCAAAGACGATTGGAACCCGGGGAGTCCATATCGGACCACAATCCAGTATCGCGATTTCCTCCCGATCCCGGTCCGGAGAGGGCGGCAGAGAGGGCCGCATCGCCATCGTCATTGATTCCCATGTCCGCAAAACGACGAAAGTCGGCGCCCGGCGCTCCCGGCGCGAAGTCACGCTCTTTCGCCACGGTGTCCAACGGTGGCACGCCGGCCAGTTGATGATAGAAATAGGCCGCTCCGGCATTCGTTTTTACATCCCCATCACGCAGGGCTCCGATCACCATCAGGTTCCCGCAGAGAGAGACCCCATACCCGAAGGTCTGACTCGTGGTGCTGTCTGGTGCCAGGATCTTTTCCAGAAAATCCCCGCTGCCGACGGCAAACAAACATGCCGATCCCGCGTTCCCTCCGAGTTCCGAATCTTGAGACCGACCGATCAGCGCGAGGTTCCCGCTCAGGTCGACTTTCAAACCATAGTCGTCGGCCCCTCCAAGATCGCCTGGGTCCAGTTCGTGAACCAGATTTCCCGTGGCAAGATCGAAGAGAAATGCGGCACCCGCATTGGCAGTGAAGCGGCTGGAGTCCGTTGCCCCGACGAGGACATACTTCCCATCCGTCGCCAGGGAACACCCAAATCGGGAATTGATCGCCGCCCCCCCTCCGGGAGGGAGGAGTTTCTTGATGAGCGAAGAAGTGAAACTCGAGTAGACGTAGGCGGCACCTGCCCCGCTGGCCGCTTCTGCGTTTTGATCGGCTCCGATGACCAGAATCTCTCCACACAAAGCGACCGACTGCCCATAGCGATCCCCGCCGGTCTCGTCCGTGGGTCGATAGCGGCGGATCTGTTGAAAACTGTTCGCATCGAAGAGATAGGCCGCCCCCTCCACTAAGGCGGTCACATTTTCTCCCGGGGCTCCGATCAGGCAATAAGAGGCCGTGATGGCCACATCGGTGCCGAAGAGATCATCGGCGTCCACCGACGTGGGAACGATCTTCGCGAGCTGCTTACCGTTTCGCAGGTCAAAAAGATAGGCGGCTCCTCGATCTCCCTCGTCTCCGGGCGCTCCCACCAGCACCCTGTCTCCACACAGGGCCACACTGGTGCCGAAGAGATGACCGGTATCGCGATCCTCCGCTACCAGAGTCCGCACGAAGCGGGAATTACTGGCGCTGTAGACATGTACGGCCCCGGTGTCCGATTCTCTCGCGGGTTCTCCGACGATGACCCACTTTTCGTTGACCGCCACGTCCGACCCGAAATCATCGATGTCGTCGGAAGCATTTCCCGGAGGATGCAACTTCGAAACCTGTGGGTTGAGAGCGGACGATGAAAGCGGAAAGGCCGCCACGAAGGTCATCAGAAGGACAGAAAACCCAAGTGGTTGCCGAGTTCGGTGCCGGGAAAATGCCAATTTTTTCATGGATGAGAGGGTGCAAAACAGAGGGTCGAATCGATCCAGCTCGGAGCGGAATGCCTCGGCCGACCATCGACTCTCGCTCCTTATCCGCGAATGAGGCGCACTCCTTACAGAAATGTCTCATTTCGAACCAAGACTGGAATAGAAGGAGCTTCCCTGATAGTTTGGAAAGCGGTTCAGATCCTCTGCTTTGGCTTTCAACGACGTCACATTCCCCAACACTCGGCTCACGCTGATTCATCGACTTCCAGATCCCATGGATCGGGAGGCGTGGGAATCCTTCGTCGATCTCTACGGTCCGATCATCTTCGCCTTCGCCCGGCACCGGGGCTGTGCCGCCTGCGACGCCGCCGATGTCGTGCAGGAGGTGCTGACCAAGGTGACCCGGCGCATGCGGACTTTCGAATTCGATCCCGCCAAGGGCCGGTTTCGCACCTGGCTCTACACCGTGGTGAAGACCCACCTCATCGACCGCTCCCGGCGGGAATCGGCCCGACCGCATCTGGTGATGGATGCGGGGACGGATCAAATCATCAACCAACGGCAGGACGAATCGGAGGATCCCAACGAAATCTGGGAGACCGAATATCGGCGCCAGTTGCTTCATCGCGCACTACCAACGTTGCGGGCGCAGTTTTCACATAAGACCTGGACGGCATTTCGCCGAACTGCATTGGAGGATGTGGATCCGGCACAAGTAGCAAGCGAACTGGGGATGACACTCGGCTCAGTCTATGTGGCAAAATCCCGGGTGCTCGCCAAGTTGCGCGAAAAAATCGCCCTGCTCGAAAGCGAGTGGGAATCGACTGGAAAAGGTGCCGCCGTGAGGCCATCATAGTCATCTTCGATCGCGACCAGATCTATTGCTTTGATTCCTCCCCATGCCGGAAGAGCGCTACCTGCCATCCTCTGTCGGCGAAGACGCGTGCCTGTCCCGAGAGGAACTGGGAGCGCTCCTAGTGCCGAACTCCGAAGTGCCCCCGGCGGTGGAAGCCCATCTGGAGCACTGTGAAAATTGTCGGCAACGTATGGAGAAACTCGCCGGAGGAGACGAGTCCGACATTCCTCTCGAAAAGTTCGATCGTTGGGAAGAGGAAAACCGGAAGGTCACCGTACTCCTCGCTCCCATTCGCGAGGCAGGTGGCCCCGATCACACCGCGCCGGTCTCCAGAACGGAACTCTGCGCACACCTCGAACCCGCGACGGAATCGGATCGAGCTTCCGCCTTCGACGTGCTCGGAAGGCTCGGCCATTTGCAGGTGATCGAGATCATCGGCGAGGGGGGAATGGGCGTGGTATTCCGTGCCCGCGATCCCGATCTCGATCGCGAGGTGGCGGTCAAGATGCTGAAGCCGTCGCTGGCGCAGTTCCCGGAAATGGCGCGCCAGTTTTTCGAAGAAGCCAAGGCGGTGGCGGCAATTTCCCACGAGAACATCGTGCCGATCCACCAGGTCGCCGAAACTGGCGGCGTGCCCTATTTCGTCATGCCGCTGGCGAGACACCACACACTGCAGTATCGGCTCAGCCTTTTTGGACAACCGACCTGGGAGGTCGCGTTCCCTCTCTGCCTCCGTATCGCGCGAGGGCTCGCGGCCGCTCACGCCGCCGGCATCCTCCATCGCGACGTCAAACCGGACAATGTCCTGATCGAATCCCGCGAGGACAATCCCTACGCCACTGTCTGGCTGGCCGACTTCGGGCTGGCTCGGCGAGACTCGGGTCACGGAATCAGAGATAGCACCACCAACCGCTCGCTCGAAGCCGCTGGCACTCCCGGATTTCGCGCACCGGAAGTCGTGACGGGCGGGGATACCGATGCGAGATCGGATCTCTACGGACTCGGCGCTCTCTTCGCGGAACTGGTGAGCCTGCCACAGGCGCCGCCCTGGTTTCGGGATTTGGTCCATCAACTTCGCCGGGAGAAGCCGGACGAGCGTCCCGAATCCGCCGAGGAAGTGCTGGCCGTGCTTCAGAGCCACGAACGCGATCTGGCCATTTCCCACTGGTTCAGGCAATTCCTCCAACGCACCGGACGAAGCCTGGGCAGGGCGGCGATCGCGATCGTTCCCCTGGCCGTGGTGGGAACCGCGATCGACGTGGGAATGGGCTCCCGTTTCACCAATACCGCGCTCACTGGATTCGGATTCGGCGGCATCGCCGTCAGCGGCAAACTAGGAGTCTACGACGAACTGGCGGACGCCGTCTCGGCGGCGGAATCCGGCGACATCATCACCGTCAGCGGGCCAGGCTACTACGTTTCTCGCGGCTGCGATATCGTGGGCAAAAATCTGACCATCACCGGTCTCCTGGCCGCCGAACATCCTCGGATCGATCTGATCCCGAACGCCCCGACCGATCGGCCTCTCATCGCTTGTCGCGATGGCGCGACGGTCCAGCTTCGCAGTCTCAGCCTCGTCCATGAAGCGGACGACGAGAGCCTCGGCCGCCCCCTGCCTCCGTTGATTCAGGTGGAGAACAGCTCCCTCATCGCCCACGATTGCGAAATCCGCCGACTCAAAGTCGGAGACAAATTCCGTCCCGTCGCCATCCGCGCCGATAGTGCCAAGAGGCTCGAACTGAAGGATTGCTGGATGCACCACAATCGAGGCGTGCTGATCGACTGGAACGGTCGAAACCTACAACCCGAGGGCTTGCCGGAGATCACGATTTTTGACTGCCTGGCATCCTGCGACCGCCTTCTGGTCGCGGGCCCGGACCCGAATCCCGAGGGAACCCTCGATGTTCAACTCAGAAACTTAAAAGCCAATCTCGTCACCTTCTTTTCCTTCCGTGAAGGCTCGGAAAAATTGCGGCTCCGTGCCTACATCGACGAATGTCATATCCAGACTCGGCTGGCGTTCTTTTCATCATTCGAATCCGCCGGAGATTCGATTCCGGAGCGGGTGCATCTGACGGTCCGCGATTCTCGTCTCGCCCACCTCGGCAAACCCGAGGGTATGCCCGGCATGGATCTCCCTGCCTACCCGACAGAGAAGGGCCGCCCCGTCTACCTCCGCTGGGAAGGTAAACCCCTCTTCATCGAACAGACCTGGAAGCTGGTCGAGTGAGGAAGAGATCGTCTCCCCGCGAGCTCATTCAGGGTCTTCCGGAGCGGGGCAGTCGGGGTTTGTTGAGGATTTCGCCTTTCCCGGCAAGGAACGAATTTATGCCCCGGCCGTTTCGCATCCAGCATCCGGGGAGGGCACTGTGATCGGGTGAGCGATAGCGAAGCGAACCACGGTGTCACCGGGGTGGATTGCCAAGCGACTCGGCATGAAAAGTCGTCTCAACGTCAGCCAACAGATTTGAAGATTTGATCAAAAGACGCCTCGTGATCTCCCCAAGGTGATGCGTCAATGGAAACAGGGAGTGAGTTCCCTCGCTAAATCTGAGAGGCACGGAACTTCGCGAGCGCAGACTCAACAGGGTTGGCCTCGATACTGAACCCTGTTGGGTGGCCTGCTTCCAAAGTGCCTACGCTGGCAACTTCAATACCCGGCATCAACCATCGGGGTGGTTCTCCAAACTTCGAAATCCGTTGAAAATACTGTTTGTCTTGCCCCTCGATCTGGCTTTATTTCCGGCCCGCTTCGGCGGTCCTGATGCTCATGTGGCGGAATTGGTAGACGCGCTAGATTCAGGTTCTAGTGGGGGCAACCCCGTGGAGGTTCGAGTCCTCTCGTGAGCACCATTTATTTTTACCAGACGAAATTCGCCGACTTCTTCCAAGGATGTCGGCGTTTTTTTATTCGAGCGGGGGGCGCGACCATCCGGCGGTCGTTTGACTGTCCCGGAGCGTATTGATCAAAAGATGAGTCAAACTGCCACCAGAGATCGCGATCAGGATCCCGCCTTTGTCCAACGTGCCTTTGCGTCGATTGCGGATCGCTACGTGCTCACGAATCACGTGCTCAGTCTCGGGATCGACGTGCTATGGCGACGGCGGGTGGCGCGCATGGTGGCGGCGGAGAAACCGGAGCAGGTGCTGGATCTCGCCACTGGCAGTGGTGACCTCGCAGCAGCCGTCCAGCGAGAATGCGGATCCGAACAAACTCGCGTGATTGGCGCGGATTTTTGTGCGCCGATGCTGCGACACGCCCGGGAGCGAGGTCTCAGTGACTTGATCGTTGCCGATGGCATGTGCCTGCCGTTTGAAGACGATCGCTTTGATGCCATCACCATTGGCTATGGTCTTCGGAACATGGAATCCTGGCAGGATGCGCTTCGTGAAATGCAGCGGGTTCTGAAGCCGGGAGGATTGCTGGTCATTCTCGATTTCTCCCTGCCCACCATTTCGCTGCTGCGGGAGCCCTATCGATTTTATCTCCACCGCGTGTTGCCTCGCTTGGGAGGTTGGTTGACGGGAAATCGGGAGGCCTATGCCTACCTCGGCGATTCCATTGAGCGCTTTCCAGCTGGGAAGACCATGCAGGCTCTGATCGATGCCAACGGGTTTTCGGGCGCGGAATCCATTCCACTCTGGGGCGGAATTTCATCGATCTACGCGGCTCGGGCGGATTGAAGAGAAGACCGATCACTCCGGCGGCAGGACGCGCGTGGTGAGGACGGGCGTTACGAGATCGCGAAAAACGTCACGGTCGATTTCGAAAATTTCGGGGAGATCGTCGATGCGCCCGTAGTAGTTCAACTCGGTGGCTTTGGCGAACTTGAGGACGTGAGTCTTGGGGCCTGCGGTTCCGGTGGCTCGATCGACCATTTCCAAGGTGATCTCAAAAACTGCGTCAGGGGTTTCCAGCGACTGATAGGCCTGGGGCGAGGGCGTGAGCCAGCGATTGCAAGTCAGGGATCCGAGGGCGTCTCGCAATTTTCGAGCGGCGTCGCGATTGATGCGATCATCGATTTTTTCTGCGCCCATAGTTCCTCCCCATTGATCGCGACGGTAGTCGTAGGTCAAAATGATCGACTCCTCCTCGCCGCGTTGCCGGGAAACACTACGAAAGCTGATGGGGTTGAAGCTCATCAACTTGAGATCCTTCCACTTCAGCGGATTGGTCGGGACCTTTTCGCGAAACGTCGGGCTGATTTCGTAGATGTAGGGTTCGCCGACGAAATTGGCGAAAAGCTTGTGCACACCGGTGCCTTCATCGCCCACTTCCTGGTAGCCGAGCTGGAGCACTTTTTTGGTGATGCCGAGCTTGCCGCCACTGCCAGCGGGAGCCCCATCGGGAGCGGTTTCCGGGAGTCGCTCGTAGTGGCTGATGGCGATCTGAACCGCAGGTGGACTGAGATTGTAGCTGGCCAACTGGTCGGCGGAGTCGGAGACGAAATTGATCACCTTCTCCTCATTGATCGCCTGAATCAGTTCGACGATCTGCATGACGTTGGCGGGCTCGCCGACGCCGTTGCGTTCGGAGAACCACTTGACGCCTTCTTGAGAGCGGGCGGTTTTCAGGATCACTGGCGGATTGCCCCGGCTCTCGATTCCCAACCCGAACACGGACTGAAGCGGAATGCTGGCGAGATGCGGATCGCGAAACGCATTGGTCGAAGAAGGCAGCGTGGCCAGCAAATCGGAGCGCAGTTG
>JAGROX010000236.1 GCA_020440025.1 Verrucomicrobiia bacterium | reverse complement strand
ATGCGCCGCAGATGCGCCGAGCGCCAGACGGAATTTTTGATCGCCAGTGATGGACACCGTGTTCTAAGACTCTGAGATGCCTCGTCTTCGGATTGTTTTCAGTTTGATTGCCGGTTTGATCGCTACGGTCCAAGCCGAAGATCTCTTCATCACGGTTCAGGCCGGTCCGCATGATCGGGAGGGAACTCCTTTGGTGGCGGAGTTGCCGATGGAGTTGCAGCGCGATGACGCGAAGGGGATCCTGCTCATCCCTCAGGACCAGCAAGGGGCGACCGCGGTCGCCGGTCAGATCCTTCCCGGAGAACGCACCCGGGTGGTATGGATGTTGGAGCGACCGCTTGCATCGGGCGAGTCGCGACCATACAGGGTCGACCTGGTCGACAAGCCCGCCGACCAAGAAAAGAATGACATGCACGTTGAGGAAACGGCTGAGTCCATTTCTCTCGGTTCGGGTGATCGCCCCATACTTCGGTATTTAAAGAAGCCGACAGCAGACGCGGCAAGAAACGAGCCGGTCTACACTCGCTCCGGATACATTCATCCCCTGCTCACGCCATCCGGGCGATCCGTTACTGGTGACTATCCGGAAGACCATCCTCATCAGCATGCCCTTTTCGGAGCGTGGACAAAAACCACTTTTGAAGGCCGCGAGATCAATTTCTGGGACCAGAAATCGGGAAAGGCTCGTGTCGCCCATGCTTCCACATCCAAGATTCTCTCGGGACCGGTTTTTGGCCAATTCGTGGTGAAACTGGTCCACGAAGATCTCTCCGATCCCGATTCGCCGAAGCCGGTTCTCGATGAAACGTGGGTGGTGCGCGCCTACCGGACCGGGGGAAATTATCACCTGATCGACATCAAGAGCAGCCAACGTTGCGCCACCGAGAGTCCACTGAATATCCAGCAGTATCACTACGGAGGCATGGCGATCCGGGGTCCATCGAACTGGTTCGATGCCGACAAGAAGGCGGTTCCCCCGGCGGGATTCTTGACCAGCGAAGGACTTACTCGGCTCGATGGCAATCACTCGCGTCCCCATTGGGTGGCGATGCACGGCGCTCTCGATGGACAGACAGCCGGGGTGGCCATGCTATCTCATCCCGGAAATTTCCGCGCTCCGCAATGGGTGCGCCTGCATCCCACGAAGCCGTATTTCGTATTCACTCCGATGGTGGAGGAAGGTTTCAGCATCACGCCGGCGGCACCCTATGTGTCACAGTATCGGTATGTGGTGTTTGATGGTGAGCCGGATCCCAAGCTTCTGCAACGAATCTGGACCGCCTACGCCACTCCTCCCGAAATTCTCGTCGAAAAGAAAAAATCATGACCTCTCCCAGCCGAATTCTCCTATCCGCCGCCACTCTCGCTCTGTTTGCCTCCACGGCCTTGGCCGATGACGAGGCGCAATGGTTCAAGGGCAACACTCACACCCATTCCCTCTGGAGTGATGGGAATGATTTCCCGGAAATGATCACGTCTTGGTATAAAGAAAAGGGCTACGATTTCATGGCATTGACCGATCACAATATTCTGGCCGAAGGCGATAAGTGGATGGCTCTGGATGCCATCGCCAAACGCCAACGAGCCATTGGTCGCAGCGCGATGGACAAATATGTGGCCAAGTTTGGCAAGGACTGGGTCGAGACTCGCGAGACAACTGGAGGTGCAAAGGAGGTCCGGCTCAAAACACTGGAAGAATATCGCAAGGGTCTCGAAGAGTCCGGCAAGTTCCTGATCATTCAGGCGGAGGAAATCTCGAACTCGGCTGGCGGCAAGCCTATTCACATCAATGCGATCAATGTCACCGAGGTGATCCCGGCAATCAAAGCGACCGATGCCAGCGAGGTGTCGGAGGTCATTCGAAAGACCGCCTTGGCGGTGGCCGAACATGAAAAAAAGAGCGGTCGCCCCATTCTGGCGCATTTGAATCATCCGAATTTCCAATGGGCGATCACCGCCGAGGAACTCGCCAGCGTGGCCGAGATGGGCTACTTCGAAATCTACAACGGGCATCCCGGGATCAATCACCTCGGCGATGAGAACCGTCCCGGTGATGAACGGATCTGGGACATCGCCAATACGATTCGTCTGGCTGAGATCGACAAGGCTCCGCTCTTGGGCGTGGCAACGGATGACTCGCATACCTATCACGGCGGAGATGTGTCGCCCGGTCGAGGTTGGGTCATGGTCCGATCCCAAAAGCTCGAGGCCAACGCTCTGGTGGAAGCAATGAAGGCGGGAGATTTCTACGCCTCATCCGGTGTCACTCTGGACGAAGTCACCTGGGACGAGAAATCGCAAACCCTGAGCCTGAAAATCCAGCCTGCCGAGGGAGCGACCTACACCACCGAGTTCATCG
>JAGROX010000235.1:13745-14182 GCA_020440025.1 Verrucomicrobiia bacterium | reverse complement strand
GGGTGCCAAAGAAAATGAAAGGGGCTCCTTCCAGCACGATGCTGAGAAAAAGGTAACAGAAATCGGTGAACGGATTGAGTCCGGGAGTGTCCATCAGGGGAGAGGAAAAAAGAAGGCCCTCGGATGAGGAAGCGGTATCGTGACCGCTTTCGTCGAGGAATGCAAACCCATCCCACAGGGTGAGGTCCGGGACTCAACCCTGTTGAATCGGCTGAAAGAATCCCGGTTTTGCGTCTGTATCCCTAGGGGGAGCGATCAATTTCGGGGTGATGTTTTCATCTCGAGTTCATGCGAACTTCACACTTGGCGCAAAAACGCCACCGATCCTGACCGATGATGAATCCAAAACGACTCACCAATCGACGCAATTTTCTTCGCCTTGGCTTCTACGGAGGCGGCGCCGGACTGTTCGGCTATGGCTCGCTCATTGAGCGTCG
>JAGROX010000235.1:11850-13687 GCA_020440025.1 Verrucomicrobiia bacterium | reverse complement strand
GATGGTCTGAAGATCGCGGTGATGTCGGACTTTCATCATGATGAGTTTCACGACAACACACTGATCGGGAGAGCGATTGATGCGATGAATTCGGAGAAGCCGGATGTGGTGATGTTTCCGGGTGATTTCATCAGTCACGATCTCGCGGGGCTCGAGGCTTTGGTGGGACACTTTCAGCGGATCGAAGCGCGACTGGGAGCTTTTGCCACGCTCGGAAATCACGATCAGTGGACCAGTGCCGCCGCCGTGACCAAACAGATCGAGCGCGGAGGCGTGTCGATGTTGCAGAATGCCGCCACCGAATTGCGAGCCCCCTCGGGAGATTCCTTTTTTGTCGCCGGATTGGAGAGTGCCTGGGGCGGGCACCCGGATTTGGCGAAAACGGTTCGTGGAATTCGTGGCGACGTTCCGGTCTTGTTGGGATGGCATGAGCCGGATCCCTTCGACACCATCGAAGATGGTCGGGTCATGCTTCAGATGGCGGGGCACACCCATGGTGGTCAGGTATGCGCGCCTTTTTACGGGGCCATGCGGCTGCCTTCCTATGGGAAAAAATATGTCGCCGGTCTCTACGGGGATACTTTTGCACGCCTCTATGTGACGCGTGGTATCGGATCGATGGGAGTTCCGGTCCGCTTTTGTTGTCCGCCGGAAATTTCGCTGATCACGTTTCGCGCTGGCATAGATGATGCAATTTCCGCTTGAGTGAGTAGAATAAAGCCGAGCAAAAAGACTGACTGGCTTTGCTCGCACAAACGTCCATGCAACTATGAAACGCAGCACTCTATTGATTTTGGCGACCGTCGTGATCGGTTGGGCCGGTGTCACTGTCACTCCCGCGATGGCTCAGCGCGATCGAGGCCTAACGGCCCGGGGAGCGTTGGAACTCCTGGCCAAACGCTTCGGCGCGGAAAGGGCCGAATGGATCGTGGAGATGCGCGGTTTTGAGGGAGTGCCTGATCCCGAAGAGTGGGAAATCACCACTTGGGATCCGAAATCTCGTTTTATGGTTCGGGAGTATTGGGCCGGTGATGGCGAAGCGACCGATGAAGGCAATTCCGACAAATACTATCCCGATCGATCGCCTTTCGGTTTTGTTCGGGTGACCGATCTGAAGCTCGACAGCAAAGCCGCATTTGTCATCGCGGAAGCCGAGGCTCGGAAAGCGAAGATGGGCTTTGACGCCTTGAACTACATCCTGCGCTGCCGGGAATTTTCTCGGGAACCGGTCTGGACTCTGGAGCTGATCGACGCCGACGAACGTCTCTCGGGAAAAGTCTACATCTCGGGTTCGACCGGCGAAGTCTTGCGAACCGTCTGGATCTACAACGATGAGCGCGGACGAGATGATGGGCGCCCGCTGATCATTGACTCTGCGGCACCTCGCGAGGGAGGCAACACTTCTACGGGCGCTCGCTCTGAACCGGCAACGAACTCCGGAACGCGCACCGAAGGCGGCGATCCTCCCATGAGGAAGTTCGTTCCCGGAGAGCCTGAGCCCGATCCGTTGACGCCACCGACTGTTCCGCCAACGCCGGGAACCACGATTCCGAAGCCGCCCATTCCTCCAACTCCTGGCACGGGAACCGACACTCGCATTCCGCCTCCTCCGATTCCTCAGGAGCCGTGATTTGATTTTCCGGAAGACTCAGTAGCGAATCTGTGGAATCGCCGCCAGCAGGGTGCGGGTGTAGTCCGCTTCCGGCTCGGTGAAAACACGATTCGCTTCTCCGGTCTCGACGATTTTTCCGGCCTGCATCACCGCGATGCGATCCGCGATGTAACGAACCACGGCGAGGTCGTGGGAGATGAAAATCATCGTCAACCCGAGATCGCG
>JAGROX010000235.1:0-11768 GCA_020440025.1 Verrucomicrobiia bacterium | reverse complement strand
TGAGGTGCGAGCGCCCGGGCGATGGCGATACGCTGGCGTTGGCCACCGGAAAATTCATGCGGATACTGGCGCATGAACCGTGGCTCCAGTCCGACGCGATCCATCAGTTCGCTGATCTGCTGGGTGAGGGCGTCGCCATTGAGTTTCGGCTGACGGGTTCGCAGGGCCTCGGCCAACGTGCTGAAAACGGTCATCCGAGGATTCAGCGAGGCGTAGGGATCTTGAAAGATCATCTGGAAATCCAGTCGATGACGTTTCACCTCACTGGGCGGCAGCTCGGCGAGATCTACCCCATCGAGAATGATGTGTCCGCTGGTTGGCCGGATGAGTTGCATGACCATGCGCGAGAGCGTCGATTTGCCGCAGCCGGATTCGCCGACCAGCCCGAGGATTTCGCCGTGCTCGACGGACAGGGACACTCCATCGACCGCCTTGACGACTTCGGCATGCCGACCCAGCAATCCCGAGCGAACCGGGAAATGCTTGGTCAGGTCTTTGATCTCAAGGTAGGCGGTCATGAGCGGGATTCGTGGCAGAATACTAGACCCCATCCCGTCCGTCTGGCAATCCGACATGTGGAGAAAGCGGTAGCCGCTCAATGGTGAGTCGCTTGGCGTGCATCCGTAGCCGTTCTGTGCTCGAAATGGGTGCGGGTTTTTCGGAGGCTATCTTCATGGTGTTTCCGATTCCATTTTTGAGACCGGTCTCGTTCCTCTCTGCGATGCTGCTCTGCTCGCTGCTGTCGCTCCGCGCCGAGGATGAACCGGTGATCGTGGCCTTTGGGGATTCGACCACGGCGGTGAGAGGAGAGTTGAAAATCTATGCCTCACTGTTGGCCGAAGAACTTCCCGAGCGCGGCATGCCGGTGCGCATCATCAACGCCGGCGTCGGTGGCAATCACACGAATCATGCCCGGGCGCGTTTTGAAAAGGCGGTGTTGGCTCACGAGCCGGAGGTGGTGATCATCCAGTTTGGCATCAATGACGCCGCCGTCGATGTCTGGAAAAACCCACCGGCCACCGAGTCACGAGTTTCTCTGGCGGATTACGAAAAGAATCTCCGGTATTTCGTCAAGACTCTCATGGAACGACAAGTGAGCGTGGTGCTGATGACGCCCAATCCTCTGCGCTGGACGCCGAAGATGCGGGAGATGTATGGCAAGCCGCCCTACCTGACCGACGACGTGGATGGTTTCAATGTGAAGCTCAAGGGGTACGCCGAGAAGGTGCGGCAGATCGCCAAGTCGGAGAAGGTGCCCCTGATCGATGTGTCTCAGGCCTTCGAGGATTTCGGAAAAAAAGACGGGCAATCAGTCGACGACCTGCTGCTGGACGGGATTCATCCCAACGATCGCGGACATCGTCTGGTGGCGGATTTGCTGATTGCCAAGCTGCTGACCTTGCGACCAAAGAACAACTGAAGGCGTTGTCGCCTTTCACGCCACGATCTCGCGGATCACTCTGCCACTGACATCGGTCAGCCGGAAATCACGTCCGGCGTAGAGGTAAGTGAGTCGTTTGTGATCGAGCCCCATCAGATGCAGCATGGTGGCGTGGAGATCATGAACGCTGGTGGGATTCTCCTCTGCTTGAAATCCAAACTCGTCGGTGGCGCCATGAACCGTGCCACCCTTGATCCCGCCGCCGGCCATCCAGACGGTGAACCCGTAGTGATTGTGATCGCGACCCATCTGCGGTTTGCCCGCGCCGCTGAGTTCCACCGTAGGAGTTCGACCGAATTCTCCGCCCCAAAGCACGAGGGTGTCCTCCAGCATGCCGCGTTGTTTCAGATCCGTCAGCAGCGCGGCGATGGGGCCATCGAGTTCCCCGGCAAGCTTGCGATGATTTTTCTCGATGTCGCTGTGATTGTCCCACGGCTGTCCCGCTCCGTGCCAGAGCTGGACGTAGCGGACGCCGCGCTCGAGGAGTCGCCGGGCGATGAGGGTTTGGCGACCATGAACCCCGTCGCCGTAGAGCGCGCGGAGATGGGCGGGTTCGTGGGAAATGTCGAAAGCGTCGCTGGCCTCGGACTGCATCCGGAAGGCCAGTTCGTAGGAGTGAATCCGGGCGTCGAGTCGTTGGTCGATGCGGGATTCACGATGCCGGGCGTTCCATCTGGCCAGCAAATCCAGTTGGCGGCGCTGGTCGCTGGTCGCGATCTGGGGATGATCGATGTTTTCGATCAGGCGGCTGAGCTCTTCATGCTTGGAATCGACATAGGTTCCCTGGTAGGCGCCGGGGAGGAAGGCGGACTGCCAGTTCTCGTTGTCCTTGATGGGGAGGCCACCGGGACACATGGAGATGAAGCCGGGCAGGTTCTCGTTCTCCGTGCCGAGACCATAGAGCAGCCACGCGCCGAGACTGGGCCGGGGCCGAATCGAGTCACCGCAATTCATCAGCATCAGCGAAGGCTCGTGATTGGGCACTTGGGCCTGCATTGATCGGATCACCGCGATGTCGTCAATGTGCTGCGCGGTTTTGGCGAAGAGTTCGCTCACTTCGATCCCCGATTGACCGTAACGTTGAAAGCTGAAAGGCGACGGAAATGCCGCGCCCGTCTTACGCTCGGTAGTCAGGGTGTTGGCGAGCGGTTTTCCGGCATATTTGGTGAGGGATGGCTTGGGATCGAAAGTGTCGACGTGGGACGGACCGCCATTGAGGAAAAAGTGAATGACCCGCTTGGCTTTGCCGGGGAAATGCCCGCCGCGGGCCATGAGTGGATTTTCCGAGGCAAGGAGGCCGTCGCTCCCGAGCAATTCCCCGAGCGCGAGCGACCCCATGCCCAGCGCGGAACGGCGCAGGAGATCGCGGCGACTGAATGAGGGAGAATAAAATGGTGAAGTCATCGGAAGTTCAGTCGATGAAAAGAAATTCGTTCGAGCACAGCAGAGCCTGAGCCAGTTGTTCCCAGGCGGTCAGGGGATTGACCTGGCCGGCGGGAAAATCGCTGGTCGACTGCCAGGTCAGTGGCGGGTTTTCGCGATTTTCGCCCGTTTCGGAGAGTTGGATGTCCCAGAGGAATTGATCGCTGTTGAGGCCTTCGCCGATGTCGACGAGGAAGTCGATCGTTTCCCCGGATTCCACCGTCAAGGAATCGACCGGCATCTCGGCGGTCTTGGCGTGAATCGAGGTGGAAGCGAGCAGACCCACTCGCGAACTGACGATGAAAGCACGAATCCCATCGCCTGCGGAAGGCTCATGCACGAGCCGGGATCGGATGGAGATCGTCATCGCGCGGGGTGCTGTCCAGCGACGCACGGCAGCATGCTCGCGATCGTTTCCGGGATGCCCTCCGGTGGCGGTGAGCTGGACCCAGCCGAGTTTGGCATCGGGCCACTGAGGACCGCCCTGCCAGGCAGTGCCGGTGAAATGGGGCAGGGCGGTGAAGCCGATGATGCGCTGGGCCTTTTCATCCATGGCCCCGAATCCATATTGCCAATCGGGAGCGGTGATCGGCACCGGAATGGCCTCCGGAGTGGCGGCAGCCTGAATCAGGGCGAGAGATTCGGAGATCTCGGCATCGCTGGGGTCGCGCTGCAAAGTCTGGCGAAACAGGGCGCGGACGCGTACGGCGTCAGAGTTCGCTTTCTCCGTGGATTTCGCCAGGGCGCGTGATCGATCGAGAACCAAAGGATGATTCAAAAAGTAGAGAGCCTGCTGCGGGACCGTCGTTTCGTTCCGTTGCGGAATGTGCAGATCGGGATTGGCAAAATCGAACACGCGCAACACGCCGGGTAGGAACTGTCGATCAACCCGACCATAGAGCGCTCGCCGATTGGCATAGGGAGGCTTGAAGAGATCGATCGGTTTGCCGCCCAGGCGGAGGTCGAGATCACCCGACGCGGCCATCATGGCATCGCGGGAAGCCTCAAAACTCAGTCGGCGCGGATTCATTCGCCAGAGCAGACGATTTCCCGGGTCATCCTGAAGGGCTCGCTCTCGAAGGGCAGGATCGCTGGGTCCCAGAGAGGATTGGCGGAAGGTCGCCGACAGGAGAATCCGGCGGTGCAGCTTTTTCAAACTCCAGCCGCCCGCGACAAACTCGGCCGCCAGCCAATCGAGCAAATCCGGGTGTGAGGGCGGTATCGCCCGGGTGCCGAAATCGCTCGGAGTGGTTACCAGACCGGTTCCGAAATGGTGAGCCCAGACCCGGTTCACGATGACGCGGGCGGTCAGGGGATTCTTCGGATCGATGATAGCCCGGGCGAGTTCCCATCGACCGCTACCGTGTTGAAACGGCCTCCGATTTTCTCCCGCGAGAATGCCGAGAAACTGCCGTGGCACCGCTTCGCCAGGGGTGAGGGGATTGCCTCTGATCAGGATGCGAGGGTCGGTGGGGACGGTCCGATCATTGAGCGTCAGGGCAAAGGGAACGGGCTGTGGCGAACGAATGATGGCCCCTTCGATCTCGCGCTGCTGTTTCCAGAGATCGTTGATCGCTGCCGTGTGGAAGAAGGTCTCGGTGTTGACGATAGGGCCTTCGGGAACCTCGCAGGGAGAGCCGGGGCCGAAAAGAATCTCATGCAGAGTCGTGTCGCTTTTCCCGGTGATGGCATCGTGAAACAAGGAGGCATAGCGCTCGATGACTTCGTCGAAAGTTGCCGGGGGAGTGGTGAAGGCCTTCGCGATGAGAGGGTGGAGCGATTTGGGATTCAATTGCCGAAGCGTTTCCGTCACCCCGGGCGATTCCGCGGCAAAAGACTCGGCTGAGATGGCTCGGTAGGTATGCCAGGCCGCGAAGACCGGATCTTTCCTCTCTTTCGTTTCCTTCAGGTAATCTCTCCAGGCATGGACAAACGACGGCAAAAGATCGGTCGGCTGAAAAATCTGATCGAAGCCATCGGCGGGATATTTGTCCAGTTCGGTTTGCGCTTTGAGGTAATCGCCGATGCGATCGCGCACCCGGTCGGCAGCCTCGATGCGGGCCTTGGCGATCGATTCCTCGAGTTTTTTCTGCCTTTCGTCGAGATCCTTCCAGAAACTTTCGTCTCCGATCGTTCGGTCGGGATCAAGGGAGGTGAGGTTTTCCACGCAGCTGTCAAAGATTCCGTGGAGAGCATAGTAGTCAGCGGTGGGGATGGGATCGTACTTGTGATCGTGACAACGGGCGCAGCCGACGGTAAGTCCTAGCATTCCCCGCGTCACCACATCGATGCGGTCGTCGATGATGTCGTGTTTCACCCCGAGAAAGCGTCGACCGAGGGTGAGAAATCCCATCGCGGCTTCATCGCCGGGTTGGCGGTCCGCCACCTGATCCGCAGCCAGTTGAAGCAGGAGGAATCGGTCGTAGGGGAGGTCCTGATTCAGCGAACGCACCACCCAGTCGCGATAGGCCCAGGCATGAGGCCAGGTTCTTTCCTCCCGGGCATAGACGTAGCCCTTGGTATCAGAGTAGCGAGCCACGTCGAGCCAGTGCCTTGCCCAATGTTCGCCGTAGTGATCCGAGGCGAGGAAGCGATCCACCAGGTGTTCCCACGCCAGGGGATCGGGATCGTTCACGAATTGGGTCACCTGCTCGAACGTGGGTGGCAACCCGGTGAGCGTTTCCGACAGGCGACGAATCAAGGTGCGTCGGTCGGCCGGCGGCGAGGCCGACAGATTGTGCTCCGCAAGCGTGGCCATGACGAAGGCATCGATGGGATGGTCGGCCCCGGTTGCCCTTGGGACGATGGGTTTCTGCACCGGCTGAAACGCCCAATGCCGCCGGGCCATCTCGTCCCGATCACCGGGAGAGGTGACGGTGACGTTTTCCGGCCACGGATAACCGAGGTCGATCCAGCGATGCAAGGCATCAGCGAGGTGAAGTTCGGGGACGCAGGAAACAGGGGCTGATGTTTCTCCGCGAATCACCGCGATCAGATGGCTGGTTTCGATCTGACTAATGGCTTCGCGGGAATCGAGGCGAATCCTCGCTTCTTGGCGACCGGGACCGTGGCATGAGACGCATCGGGTCACCAGCACCGGACGAATCTCTTTCTCGAAAAACGCGTCGGTTGCGTCGTCGCCGTGGGCGTCATGATTCGCCGAGAAAAACACCAACAGTCCCCACCAACCCAGCCAACGAATGGGGCGGGTTGGGCGCTTGGATGGAGTTTTCTGCGAGTGCATACCGATGGTGACGAGCCATCAGTAACTTAAAGAAAAACCTAGAGAGCGACCAGCCCATCCATCGCCGCAAACGAGCCACGGCTCAGCGTCAGGGGACTTCTCAACGTGCCCATCGTCCCAGGCAGCCGGGGCAATCCTGAACCCAATGATGGGGCGTGACCTCGACCAGTTCCGGTCGATGGTCGGTGAGGCATTGCTCACGAGTCTCGGTTTCGCAGCGCGGAGCGAAGACGCAGCCTGTGATCTCCTTGCGCAGGTCCGGCGGTCTGCCGGGAATGGTATAGAGTTCCTCGCCCTTGGTCTGGAGAGCGGGAATCGACGCCTGAAGCGCGCGGGTGTAGGCGTGGCGAGGTTCGCGAAAGAGATTACCCACCGGGGCGCGTTCCACGAAGCGACCGGCATACATCACGTTGACGAAATCACACACCTCGGAGACGACCGCGAGGTCGTGAGTGATGAAAATCACGGCGCTCCCGAGTTCCTCCTGACGAGTTTTGATGAGGTCGAGCACCTGACGCTGAATGGTGACATCAAGCGCGGTGGTGGGTTCGTCAGCGATCAGAATCTCCGGTCGCGTAATCGTCGCCATGGCAATCATGACGCGCTGACGCATGCCGCCGGAGAACTCGTGCGGGTAGCTGTGAATCCGTTTCTTGGGATCGGGAATTCCGACGGCATCCATCTCGGCGATGGCGCGGTCGAGAGCTTCACTTTTTCCCAGTCCGTCATGAATGCGGAGGGGCTCGGTGAGTTGGGTGCTGATCTTGAGGTAGGGATTCAGCGAGGTCATCGGGTCCTGAAAAATCATCGAGATCCGTTTTCCGCGAATCTTGGAAAGCTGCTTTTCGGTGAGCGACAGCAGATCCTGTCCGTCGAACATCGCGGTGCCGCCCTCGATTTTTCCCGGCGGCATGGGGATGAGTCCGAGCAGCGAATAGCAGGTCACCGACTTTCCCGAACCGGATTCGCCGACAATGCCGACGGTCTCGCCTTTCTCGACCGCAAACGACACCCCATCCACGGCTCGCACAATGCCGTTGCGGGTGTGAAACCTAACCTTGAGGTTGTCGACTTCGAGTAAAGGCATGAGTCAGTCCTTCGAGGCTTTGGGGTCGAGGGCGTCACGGAGACCGTCGCCGAGGAAGTTCAGGGAGAAGAGCGTTAGGGAAAAAATGATGCCGGGGATGATGAGCAGGGACGGCTGGGTTTCGAGGAAGTTGGCCCCCTCCTTGATGAGAATGCCCCAAGAGCTGTTGGGCGCCTCCACGCCCATGCCGAGATAGGAGAGGGATGCTTCGTAGAGGATGAAACTCGGGATCGTCAGAGTGGCGTAGACAATCGCGGTGCCGACAGTATTGGGAACGACATGGCGGAACAGGATGCGGCGGTTGCTCAGGCCGAGGGAACGGGCGGCTTCGACGTATTCCTGATTCTTGATCGACATCACCTGAGCCCGGGTGATTCGCGCCAGGGTCAGCCAGCCCAGCGCCCCGATGGCGATGAAGAGGGGGATGATGTTGGCGAAGCGGAAAACGAACTCCTTGTTCCAGCCAAATTCGTCGACCAGCCAGGTGGCGAAATCCCCGATGACGCTGGCGATGACGACTTTCAAGATGATCACCAGCACCAGAAAGGGAATCGCGTAGAGAGTATCGACGATCCGCATCAGCAGGGAATCGACTCGTCCGCCGGCATAGCCGGAAATGGCCCCGTAGCTGATGCCGATGAGAAGGGTGACGGCGGTGGCCACGAATCCGACCAGCATGGAAATCTGGCCTCCGTAGAGGATTCGAGAAAGCAGGTCGCGTCCGAGTTGATCGGTGCCGAGCCAGTGGCTAGCGGAGGGGGGCGCGAACTTGTTGGTCAGGTTGATCACATTGGGATCCTTGCAGAACCACGCCAGTACGAAGCAGGCAGTCACGACGATGGTCAGCAGGGCCAGACTGACCATGGAGAGGCGATTTTTTCGCAGGCGCAGCCAAGCGTCCCGACCGAGGGAGGTGCCCTCGACGAGATCTTCGGCGGCGATGTGATTGATTTTCATGCGTCGAGTTCTGCCAGACGGACGCGGGGGTTGAGAAAGCCGACAAGCAGATCGGCGACGAGGTTCATGACCACCACCAGAAAGCCGTAGAACAGGGCGAGGCCGAGCACGAGGAATTCATCGCGATCAGTGATGGCGGTGACGAAGTGCTGGCCCATGCCGGGGATCTGAAAAATGGACTCCACGATGAACGAGCCCGAGATCAGGGCGGCGAAGGCCGGTCCGATAAAGGCGACCGAGGGAATCAGTCCGCCGCGGAGGGCATGCACGATCATGATGCGGCTCGTGGAAAGTCCTTTGGCGCGGGCGGTGCGGATGTAGTCCTGCGAGAGAATTTCCAGCATCCCGCCCCGGGTCAAACGAGCCAAGTAAGCGGCGGTTCCGAGTCCGAGGGTGATCGCGGGAAGGAGAATGTCGATGGGTGAATCCCAACCGGCGATTCTCAGAGCCGGAATGTGAGTGGCGATACTGATCTGGAGCAGGGGGCCGATGACGAAGGAGGGCACGCAGATGCCGATCATGGCAATGGCCATTCCGGAGTAGTCCACCCAGGAATTTCGTCGAAAGGCAGAGATCACCCCGATGGGAATGGCCAGCATGACGGCAAAAATCAGCGCGCTGACGCCGAGGGCGAGAGAGGCAGGGAAGGCTTGGGCGATGATGTCGACGACGGGGCGCTTTTTCTTGATGGAGTAGTTGAACGAACCTTCCAGCAACACCGCCTTGGGATAGTTGAGATACTGGATGAAGAGCGGGTCATTGAGTCCGGATTGCTCCCTCATGTTACGCTTCACGTCCTCGGGGATGTTTTTCTCTCCCGTGAACGGATCGCCGGGCATCGCCTTCACCAGGAAAAAGGTGATGGTGTAGAGCGCGAACAACACCAGGAGTCCCTGGAAAATTCGGCTGGCGAGATAACGGATCATAAAAAAGGTAGGACGGCGAAAAAACTCAGGGTTCGAGGCGGACGAATTTCAGCGGATGGTTGTCCAAGAGCAGGGGATACCAGCCTTTCACATCCTGATGAACCAGATAGTTGCGGGTGTACCAGTAGAGCGGCAGCACGGGACGTTCTTCGAGAAAGAGGCGTTCCGCATCCTGGAGTCGCTGATTGCGGGCCAGCGGGTCGGCGATCTGCTCGGCCTCGCGGAGAATGGCCTCGTATTCCTTGCTGAACCAACCGGTGCGATTGTTGCCGCCATCCTTCATCCACATGTCGAGAAAGGTGGTCGGGTCGAGGTAATCACCGATCCAGCCGCCGGCGGCGAGGTCGTATTCCATTTTGAACATCGTGGAGAGATAGGTCGCCCACTCCATTTGATCGATCCCGACGGAAATGTTGAGGTGTTCCTTCCACATCCCCTGCAGGGCTTCGGCACCGCGCTTGGCCGACTCGCGGTCGGTGGTGAGAAAGCGGATGTCGGGAAAGCCTTCGCCATTCGGGAAACCGGCCTCGGCCAGGAGACGACGGGCTTCCTCGGGATCGAATCGCACCAGATCGGGAGACTCGTATTCGCCGGATGGCGGCACCAACCCGCGAGCCGGTTTCTGACCGCCCTGGAGGACATTGTCGATGATGGACTGTTGATCGATCGCCATCGACAACGCTTTTCGCACCCGGACATCCGTCAGGGGTTTCCGGGTGACATTGCACCGAATGAAATAGGTGCCCAGATACAGTTCGTTGCGGGTCTGCTGCGGATAGTTTTCCTCGCTGTAGCGAATCAGTTCCGGCCCCAGCGTGTAGGTGATGTGGAGCTGATCATTGTAAAACATCCGCGCCTCGGAATAGACGTTGGTGATGGGAAAATAGCGGACAGCGTTCAACTGCACCGTTTCCGCATCCCAGTAGCGCGGGTTTTTCACGATCTCGATGTGATCGTTGATTCGCCACGATTTCAGGGTGAAGGCTCCGTTGGAAACCAGGTTTCCCGGCTGAGTCCAGTCGGAAAACCGGTCGTCGACTGCGCCGCGGGCGAGGATGGCGTGCTCGGGCACTGGGAACCAGGTGTAGTGCTTGGTCAACTCGGGGAGGAATGGCATCGGCGCCCGCAGTTTCACGTGCAGAGTATGGGGATCCGGCGCGGTGGCGGCGACGCCGATCTTGTCCCAGAGGGATTCGCCGGACTCGTCGAAGGCGATGAGTTGGTCGACGAGAAAGGCGCGGGCGTTTTCCGGCACCGAATCCGGCCACGGGAAAAGCGAGAGATCGGCTTTCACGGATCGCAATTCCTCGGTGTTGAGATGATCGAGCCCTTTTTGGGCGAACGTGCCTTCCTCCGCCGATTCATCGCCCGAGAGATTGACGTCTTTCTCGATGACTTCCCAGGCCACCGGCAGGTCGGGGTGATCCTTGGCGACCGCCTTGGTGCGTCGGCTCTGGTGCAGGTCCTCCGCTCCGATGATGTAGTAGAGCATGAAAGAATACTCCGACCCGAGCCGGGGATTCAGAATGCGCTGAAACGAGAACAGAAAATCCTCCGCCGTCAGCGGATGGCCATCGGACCACTGGGCGTTTTCGCGGAGATGAAAGGTCCACTCGGTGAACTTCTCGTTTGCCTCCCAGGATTCGGCCACGCCGGGCAGTGGGGTGCCGTTTTCCGAGGGATGTTCCACACAAAGCCCTTCGAAGAGGGCGCGAATGATGTTCGATTCGATGACGCCAGAAACCAGGTGAGGATCGAGTCCCTGAGGTTCCGAGGCATTACCGAGCAGCAGGGTTTTTTCCGCCGTCGCCTTCTCCACCGGTGTCGGACCGCCGCATCCGGACGCCATCAACGCCAAGGCGACCGCGCCAAAAGCGGTGCCGACGAGGCGGTGGATTCCAGTTTTTCGAGCAACCATGACGGGTAGTGTTTCCGAAGCGGGAAGATTAGCAATCCCGAACTGAAAAGAATGGGGCCTTTTCGAGCAAGCTTCTCGTGAAAAAAGCAGCATGGCTTTCCAAAAGCCGTGCCAGTCCCCGTGGGTTGGTAACCCGCGAGTCCTTGTTCGACGAGATCACGAACACTCCCGAGGAGAAAGCCCACAAAACATTCAGAGAATTCTCAGTAATCTGAGCCCCCTTGTCAGCCCGTCCCGCCCCTCCATTCACCCTGCTTGATCTTCCTCTGAAAATCGGTTCAACTCTCCCGGTATCCACGCTGCCACGACGCGCCGCCGCCATGACCATCACCACCCGCGACGATCTGCCCGCCCTGCTCACCCATCACCGCCTCACCCGGCTCGGGGTCGAGCTTGGGGTCGCCGGAGGGGCCTACTCGGAGCATCTCTTGAGCCACGCACCCATCCGCCGCCTCTATTCCATCGATGCCTGGTCCGGCGACCGGGGGCACGACATCGTCCAGTGCGATGCCGCCACCCGGCGCCTGTCCAAATAGGGTGCCCGCTCCATCGTCTTGCGCGCCCGTTTCCAGGAGGCGCTCGCCCTGTTCGGCGACGGAGCGCTCGACTTCGTCTACGTCGACGGCTACGCCCATCAGGGCAACGAAGGCGGCGAGACCCTGCGCCAATGGTGGGAAAAAGTCCGCCCCGGCGGCATCCTCGCCGGTCATGACTACCATCCCCAGTGGGAGAAAAACCTCGCCGCCGTCGATGCCTTCCGCCAAGCCCAGGCC
>JAGROX010000033.1 GCA_020440025.1 Verrucomicrobiia bacterium | reverse complement strand
ATCACGTTCCGCAGAAAGTCGCCGGCACGACTTCTTCCGGGGTCGGCGCGGCTTCATACTCGGCGAACCCCGGCTGCTCGCTGAACGGATGCTGGAGGACTTTGTGGAGTCGATGAAAGGGTTCGAAATTGCCTTGATTGCCCGCCTGGATGGCGGCCTCGATGCGGTGATTGCGTGGAATGAAAATCGGATTCGTCCGGCGCATTAGAGCGATGGCATCGTCTTTATCGATCCCTTGCATTCGCGAACGCCAGACGCTCAACCACGCGGTGATGGTTTCGGGTTGCTTGAACAGGCTCGTGACCGCTTCGTCGTTGCCGGTTTCGAGGGCGTCGGACAGGTGTCGAAACACGAGCGTGAAATCGGCTTCGCCTCGGTCCATCGCAGACAGCAGAGTCTCGGCCAGGCTCCAGTCGCTGGCGGAACCTCCCTCCAGCCCGATCTTGGCAGTGAACCGTCTTTGCAGGGCGTTCTGATGGAGCGCTGGGAAGGCATCGAGCGCGGTCTCGGCCAGAGCGACGGCTTTTTCCTGATCGTCATCGAGCAGAGGCAGCAGGGCCTCCGCCAGTCGTGTCAGATTCCAATGCGCGATCGGTCCCTGGTTGGCGAAGGCATAACGTCCCTGCTGATCGATGAAGCTGAATTTTTTCGCCGGATGATAGATATCGAGAAAGGCACAGGGGCCGTAGTCGATGGTCTCGCCGGAGATTGACATGTTGTCGGTGTTCATGACGCCATGGATGAACCCGAGCTGCATCCAGTGAGCGACGAGTTCTGCCTGCCGACGGATGACGCCTTCGAGCAGGGCGAGGTAGGGATTCTCCGCGTCACGCGCCTCGGGATCGTGGCGATCGATGGCATGATCGGCGAGCACCCTCAGGTTGTCGTGGTCCTGACGGGCCGCGAACCATTGAAAGGTGCCGATGCGGATGTGTGACTGGGCAACTCGGGTGAAAACTCCGCCGGGCGTCATGCCTTCGCGATAGACCTGATCCCCGCTGACAACCGCCGCCAGTGCCCGGGTGGTCGGCACACCGAGCGCGGCCATGGCTTCGGAAACGAGGTATTCCCGCAACACCGGACCCAAAGCCGATCGCCCGTCGCCCCGGCGTGAGAACGGGGTGGGACCGGAACCTTTCAACTGAATGTCGCGACGAACGCCGTCCCTGCCCACGACCTCGCCGATGAGGATGGCTCGTCCGTCGCCGAGTTGTGGAGAAAAGCCGCCGAACTGATGCCCTGAGTAAGCCATGGCGATGGGCACCGAGCCTTCCGCGATCTGATTGCCGGAAAGAATGGCGACCCCTTCCGCGGAATCGAGTCGCGCCACATCCAGTCCGAGTTCGGCCGCCAACTCGTGATTCAGGCGAATCAATTTCGGCGCGCTGACGGGCGTGGGATCGACCGCCATGAAGAAAGCTTCCGGCAGGCGGGCGTAGGTATTGTCAAAAGGGAAAGGCATCGGGATAGAGACGGGAGACGAAGAAATGGGCAGGGAAATTTCAAGGTATCTGGAGTCGGAGACATTGCCACGCCTATCCTTGGTCGCGTGCTTTTCGAATCCATGGATTCGCGCTAGGTTTTTCTCATGCGCACCCGTCAACACCTCTGCCTCGCTCTTGCCGCCCTCTTCTGCTTTCCGTTTTGCGTTGTCGCCGATGAGGTGGCGCCTGCCAACGAATTCGGTTTCGTGGATCTTTTCAACGGCAAGGATCTCTCCAACTGGGTCGATGTGAACACTTCGCCCGAGACCTGGTCGGTCAAAGACGGGCTCCTCGTCTGCACAGGCAACCCAATCGGGGTGATGCGCTCCACGAAGCAGTATGAAAATTTCATCCTTGTGATCGAGTGGCGGCACATGGAGGCGGGCGGCAACTCGGGCGTCTTTCTCTGGAGCGATGCCAAGCCCGAGGGCAACCGGCTTCCCAAGGGAATGGAAGTGCAGATGCTGGAGCTGGAGTATCCCTACCTCCACGCCGACAAGGACGGGAACCCTCGCCATCTCGGCTACGTCAGCGGCGAGTTGTTTGGGGCCGGCGGCATGAATGCCATACCCGAGAATCCGCGGGGCAGTCGCAGCATGTCTTTTGAGATGCGCTGCAAGGGCAAAGGCGAGTGGAATCAGTATGTGGTCGTCGCCGTGGATGGATCGGTGAAACTTTCCATCAATGGCAAGTTCGTGAACGGCATTCGCGAGGCCGATCTCCGCAGGGGGTACCTCTGCCTGGAGTCGGAGGGCGCTGAGATTCACTTTCGCAAAATCCAGATCATGGAGCTGCCAGCGGGAAGGGCAGAGGATCTCAAGATGACTCTCGAAGACGAGCCGAAGAAGGAGGAAGGGGCGGAAGAGAAAAAGTAGGCGCGCCGAAAAAAGTTCACCATCGCGCGGGACACGATTACGCACGATCCGGGACTCGACGGACGGGGGAGTTCTCACCGATGATCACTGCCATCATGAAATCCATTGCCTCCTCTCATTCCTCTTCCCGTCGTCAATTCCTGCGTCACGCCTCGGCCATGGCCGTGGGTGCCTCGACAGGATTGACACTCGTCGATTCCGCGAAGGCGGCTCCTCATTCCTTGAAGGGACGACTTTCCAAGACGCTTAAGATCGGCATGGTCAGCATCAAGGACGCCAGCCTGACCGATCGCTTCAAGGCGGCGAAGGAGGCGGGATTCGGCGCCATCGAACTAAGTTGTCCGGGCAACAATGTCGATGAAGTGAATCAGGCGATCAAGGATGCCGACTTCAAAGTGGACGGCTCCGTCTGCGCGGCGCACTGGAATGTCCGTCACACCGATCCCGATCCCAAGGTCCGGGCCGAGGCGCTCAAGAATCTTGAGGGAGCCTTGCGCGAAACAAAGGCGGTCGGTGGCGACACCGTGCTGCTGGTGGTGGGTCATGGGAAGGATGGTCCCGAGGAAGAAATCTGGAAACGTTCCGTCGAGAACATCGCCAAGGCGGTGCCGCTGGCCGAGGAGCTGGGCGTTTATATCGCGATCGAGAATGTCTGGAACCAGTTCTGCTACGATCATGAGGGTGGCCACGATCAGGATGCGTCGAAATTCGTGCGTTACGTGGACGAATTCAAATCACCGTGGGTCGGCATGCAGTTCGACATCGGGAACCACTGGAAATACGGATCCATGGGCGACTGGATTCGGGCTCTCGGCAAACGGATCGTCAAACTCGACGTCAAAGGCTTCTCCCGTGCCGACAACAAGTTCACCGACATCGGCGAGGGCGATCTCGACTTTGAGGACGTACGAAAGGCCCTCATCGAAATCGATTTCAAAGGTTGGGTGGCCGCGGAAGTCGGTGGCGGCGGTCTCGAGCGTCTGAAGACGATTTCCGCCCAAATGGACAAAGAGTTCAACCTCGTCTGAGGTCTGGCAACCCTGCGGTGTCATCCCATCGCCTCGGCCACTCGGTCCGAGGCGAGATCTCGCGGGTGAGGATTGACGGCTCGCGCGGGCAACGTCGTCAGGATCACGCAGATGGTATCGCTTTCCGGATCGGCCCAGCACCGCGTTCCGGTCGAGCCGGTGTGGCCAAAGGTCGAATCGCTGCATCCTTTGCCTCCGGATCCCGAGCCGATGTCAAAACCCAGTCCCCGCGGATGCAGGCCTGGGGGATTGTGGTTGGAAATCATCAGGCGCGCCGTTTCGGGTTTCAGCGCCCGACCGTTGGGATGAAGAAATTCCGCGAGAAATCGGCCCACGTCGCGCGCCGAACCGTGGGCACCGCCCCATGGCGCGCCCAGCTTGCGCCAGTAGGGACTGTTCCAATCCCAGGATTTTGTCGTGGGATCACCGGCCCCGGATTCGGGTGCGGCAGACTCGACCTGAACGGGCATCAATGTTTCCAGCTTGAAGCGTCCGAGCCCCATGGCGGATTGTGTCATCCCGAGTGGTTGGTAGATGGTTTCGTCCACCAAGTCCGCGAACGGAGAGCCGCTGATCCGCTGAGCAATCTCGGTAGCCAAGAGAATGGCCATGCTGGAATACCGATACTCGGTGCCGGGATCGAACAGCAGGGGAGTGCGAATGGCCGCGTCGACAAACTCGGACAAGGGCGCGTGGCGAGCTCTGAGCGTGGCATTCTCAGGCAACTGATCGGGCAGACCCGACACGTGAGTCAGCAACTGACGCACGGTGATTTTCTCCCGGCTGTCGCCAGTGAACTCGGGGAGGAAGCGGACGGCTGGATCGTCGAGCGAGAATTTCCCCGCTTCGTACAAAGTCATCACCGCCGCTGCCGAGATGGTTTTGGAAATGGACGCGAGTAGGAAGATGTCATCGATCGATTTCGCTGTGCCAAAAGATCGGGCGAATTCCAAATCGCCCTGACGCACATACATCGAGGCCGCATGGATCTGTTGATTGCCGGCGGTCGCCGCGGCCAGGATTTCTGCGGCGGCTTCCCATTTATCCTGCTTCACCGCAGCGTGCAAAGAGGAGGCGCCCAACGTCAACCCGCCACCCGCCTGAAAGAAAAAGGTGCGGCGTTTCATTTCTTGCTGGTGGTCGCGGGCGCGGCGGGGGCCTTCTTTTTCGGCTCAGGAGCAATGCGGGGAGTCAGGAAGGAATCGATCATCGCCTGATCGGCCTCGCTTTTCGCCCCGCCTTGGGGAATCTCCGCGCCGGCAGACCAGAGAATGCCGTTGATCACGAGCGTTCTCATGCCGACACGTTCCCAGGCCGAGTGGGCATCGAGACCACTGAAGTTGAACGACCGTCCGCCGCCGGGCCGATCAAAAGTCCACGCCACGATGTCAGCGGGGCCACCCTCGGGAGATCCGAGATGTTCTTTTCCCGACCACACCAGCGGGGTAATGCCTTTCATGCCGGCGGGAAATTTGAATCGATTCAGCCAGCCATCATTGATCTCCCAGGGAATCACCCCACGGGTCACTGGATGATCCGGGAAAATCTCATGCTTGCTGTCCCAATGACCGCGACTCGACAGGGGAGTGTAGTTGCCGCCCGTCCACTCGGCTGATTGCTTGGAAAACGCTGCCGGAAATTCCACCGCCTGATGAATGCTGACGATGCCCGTGCCCTTCGCGGCCAGTTCTTCGATCACCGCAACGCGTTCCGGACTCTCGAGGTAGGCTTGTTTTCCGGCACCATCGGTATAGAAAACGATCGCCTTGGCTCCTTCGAAAACAGATTCATCCGACGGCCAGCCTTCCGTGACCAGGGCCGCTTCCACCCCTTCGGTCTGACCCAACAGGGCCTGCATCAGCCGGCAGCCGCCGAGATAATCGTGATGTCCCGGCCGATCCACTTCCTTCACCGTACCCGCGACGAGAACGATCTTGATAGGATCGGCAGCCTGCAGTGTCATGCCGCCAAGTGCGGTGATGATGGTCAGGGTTCGCAGGAGGGATCGAAAAGACAACGTGGGTTTCATGGGGTCAGTCAGTAGATGGAATCGCCACGCTATGAGTTCGGAGAGAAATCAACAAGTCCGCAATCCGGCCCGCTGATCCGGCTTTCGATGGCGTGCGGCTACGGTTACGAGGGCCTTGCGTTCGGTCGAGGTTCGCCGCAATCTTGCCAGACATGAAAACCCCATTCCCTCGCCTCTTCCTCGTGGTACTTGCCGCGCTCTGTCTGCCCGTCGCCCCACGCGCTCAGGCGGAAAAGGAAGAAACCCTCAATGTCCTGTTCATCGGAAACAGTTTCACCGCTCGGCACAATCTGGCTCAGGTCGTCAAGGCCATGGCCGAGGCCGGAAATCCGGGCCTGACCTTTCAACCCACCTCGGTCATTTACGGCGGGCGCACGCTGGCGGATCACTGGCGTCTCGGAACTCAGAACATCGTCAAAATCGCCTCCCTGACAGAGGCCGAGGAAAAGCAGACCGTGGCCGCGTTGGAGAAAGCCATCGCCGACGATCCCAAAGACAAGTATGCCCTGAGCGCCCTCGCCCGACATCGCGACGTGCTGGCCAATCTCGAATCTCAGCGCACCCATTGGGACGTCGTCATTCTGCAATCCTATCGCGATGATCTTGAAGGCGAGAAGTCACGTTATGCCGAGTACGCGCCCAAGTTTGTGGAACTCGCCAAAGCCCAGGGTGCGAAGGTGCTGCTCTACGTGACCACGCCCACGACGCAAAATGCCGAGGCGCTGACTTCGCCACCCGATCCGGCCCCGGTTCAGGAAAAAGCCCGCGCCATCGCCGCGTTGGCGAGTCGACTCGACGTAGCCGTGGCTCCCATGTCCCTGATCGCGCTTCGCTGCCAGACCGAGCGCCCCGACCTGACGCTGCGTTTCGTCAACGATGCCCACCTCAATCAGACCATGGCCTACCTCAGTGCCTGTGCCATCTATGCCGGTCTCTTCGAGAAAAGCCCGGTAGGTCTGCCCATCGATTCCGTCACCGACATCCGCTATCTCGATGACAAATCGAAAGACAAGGATCGCGACGGCGATCCCATCACCCGGACCTTTTCCGAAAAAGATCGCGCCGACCTCCAGCGAATCGCCTGGGAAGGTCATCTCGAATTCGAGAAACTGCGCAAGCCGTGATTTAGCCACCCTCTGAGGAAGGCGGCTACCATCACTCACGGTTCCACCGTCACCCAGAGATGGGCGATGGCTTTTTCCCCTCGCTCATTGCTCCGCTCGACCCGGACCAAGTAGTCACCAGCCTGTGCAAAGCGATGTTCGGTCACGGCAAATCCGTCCTTGGCCAATCTTTCCACCGCGCCGTCGGATTTTACCGTCACTGGCTCCGAGCCATCACCGAAATCCCAGCGCTCCTCACCATGGGTGGTGCGAAAGGTGCGGACCTTGAACGTGATCGGCGCTCCCGCCTTTACTCCCAAAGACGGCGCGTAAGCCGCCTGAATGCTGGGCGGCACCGCATCGGGCTCGGCCCGGTTGATCACCTGCACCACGGCGAAATCGTAGGCGATGTGTCCGTTGGCATCAGTCACCTTCAGCACCTCGCTGTAGTGGCCGGGCGTCGCGTAGCTCCTCTGAACGGTCGCGCCTTTCGCGGTCTCCCCGTCGGTGAAGGTCCAGTCATAGCTCAGCGCCTTGCCATCGGCGGCCCACGACTTCGAGCCATCCAGCGTCACGGTGTCGCCGGTGTAGACGAGCCGATGCGGACGGGCCACCGCGAGCACCGCCGGCGTTTGCTCACGCAGGTATGCTTCCCAGGCAAACGCATACGCCTCCTGGGTGCCCCACTTGCCCGAGGGCTGGCGGCTGACGATACCGAAATGCAGGTGCGACCATCCGCCGCTGGCGCCTTCCTTGCCGAGCGTGCCGATCTTTTGGCCCATTTTCACCCGGTCACCGATCTTCACGTCGATGCTGTGGAGATGGCTGTTGCGGTAATACCAGCCGCGATCATCGAGGAGGTAAACCACGTCGTAGCGGGGTTTCGCCGGCGTGCCGATCATTCCCGGTAGCATTTCGTTCGATGCGCTCACGACAATGCCGTCCACCGCAGCGACGACATCGACTATGGCCTCGCAGCCGCCGAAATCGAGATCGTTGTGGTAGTAGATCTTCTTGTTGGCTGGCAGTTCACCACCGTCCACGTAGACCGGTTCATTGGCGAACTGCGTCCCACTGGCGAACCATCGCTGCCGCACCGGATAGACAAAGGTGCCGGGTTCGATCCACGGGGAACCGGCTGGCCAAAGCCGGAGTCGGGCGGTTTTCTCGAGACCCCAGGAATCGCCGCCGGAGTTCGAGTAATAGCCTTTCGTGATCGAACAATCGATCTGCACCCCGCCCACCGTGACCGGCAAATGGTAGTTGCCCGAGTCGATGGTTGTCGTCTCCCCATTCACCTCGACCGTCACCCGGGCAGCCCGCACCGCGTCGCGAATCGGGTCACGGGTTTCCTTCAGCTCGATCAGTTTCACCGTCGCCTTCGATCCGTCGGCCAGTTCGACATCTGCTGATTCCCCGGGATCGAGATCCACCACCCGCACCAGCGGCTGACGAGTCGGCTCAGGCGGGGCGGCATCGGCAAGGATGGTGGCGCCAAAAGTCAGCAGGCTCACCAGGAGCGCGGGCGGGAGTTGGGAGAAGTTCATTTTCATCGGTTGAAGCGGAAAGTCGTAGCCGTCTTCGTCAGAAGGTGGCGAGTTAAATATCTTTATCCATCCACGCGCTCACGAGCGAGGCTACCAGGCCAATTCACTCAGCGGAATCACTGCCAACTCGCCGCTGTTCTGATTCGCCGGGAGATGACCGACGGAATAGACCACGTAGAGATTGCCATCGTATTCGGCGGCGTAGGGATAGCAGAGTTTGGTGCCTTTGGGATCGGCGAAACCTTCCTGCTGGCCGCGCCGGATGATCCACACCTTGCTGAAAAGTTTCTCACCGGGGCGGCTGACGGCGATGGTCAGCGGGTCGCGGGTGTTGCCGCATTCGGCCGTGGTGTTGCCGATCAGATAGCGCTGCCCCGTGCTCAGGATGCCGGCATAGGGCTTCGAAGTCGCCATCGGTAGATTGCTCTCCTGCATCTCGCTCCAGCTCCGACCGTAGTCCTTGCTCAGTGACGCCA
Source organism: Verrucomicrobiia bacterium (assembly GCA_020440025.1). Classification (GTDB taxonomy): domain Bacteria; phylum Verrucomicrobiota; class Verrucomicrobiia; order Verrucomicrobiales; family DEV007; genus JAEUHH01. The sequence goes on along the minus strand of JAGROX010000033.1, from coordinate 7,955 downwards.
GGGCCACCGCCTTGCCACCATAGCGGGCGATGTTCAGCACCTCGGCCCCATTCACGATGACCGCCGATTCGCCCCACATGTTGATGCCCTTTGGTTGTGGAATCGCGATGACATCCCAATGGGTGAAATCATCGCCGTGACTGATCGCCACTGCGGCGGGATGACCGGGACCGACTTGCAGACCGGCCATGATCCAGTTGCCGTCGTCCATTTTCTCCGGCTCCTCCATCGGCCAAAAACCCTCTCCGGCGACTACGCCGCGCGACTCCCAGGCATTCGTCTTCTCATTCAACACAAAAGCCTCCATCCCGGTGTTCTGCCGCACGCCGGTGAAGCGTCCGCAAAACGCCCACAACACTCCGTCATGCGACAGGAACGTGCCGTGGCTCACCGCCTGCTTGTCGCCTCCGTCCGAGATCAACTCCACCGGCCCCCAGGTCCGGCCATCATCGGAACTGCGACGGCCTTGGGCGATCTCGGTGACCGTGTTCTCCTTTCCCTTGTTATGCCCCCAACTGGTGAACAGCGTGCCTCGGTGCCTCACGATAGCCATCCCGTGCAGCCAGGTGAAACCATCGACCTCCGGCTCCCGTTGCTTGATTTGGGAAAAGCGCACGTTGGCCAGCATCGGCGTGTCGACCGCCTTGAGCATCGGCTGGGATGCCTCCCAGAGGGGGAAAACGTCGTCCGCTGCTTCGGTCGTGACGGGCAGGCAATTCGTGATGAGAAGGATGGGCACAAGGAAACGCATCTGGACTATTTGGAGATTACCGGTGGGGTGCAATCGTGAAGATCACCCCACCTGATGTCACCTCGAAAAGTGGCGCATTGCGGCCTTCTCGCGAAGAGAGGGGATCTCCCCAGGCATCGCCCGGTTTCGCCAGTTCCATTGCGTTGACTCGCGACTGGAGTAGGTAGAGGATTCCCGGGTCGTCGGTGAGGCGCCTTGCACGCCATTCGTCGGGCGGAATCGAGCCGGATTCGGCTTCCGTTTCCACCGCCAAGTTTTTGTTTCTGCCTACTGACGCCGACATACCTATTTCGCTATGATCTCTACGCCCCTTCGCGCCATTGGCACTTCTCTGTTTCCCATCGTTGCCGCTGCGCTCCTGTCGATTGCGGCCTGCGCCAGCGAGGCGTCTCCGCTCTACCTGACCGCCAACGATCTGTCGATCGCCACGGGTAAACCTTCGCTGGTTCTGATGTCGAGCGGGTCCACCCATATTCCGGTGTGGTCGCTGTCGGGTGGTACCACGGGGCAATCGGTCGCCGGAGTCATGGGAGGCCTTCCCGAGGATTGCGTCGCGGTGAAAGTGGAGATCGTGGTGACCTCAACCGATCCCCAAACCGGCCCCGATTTTTCGGATGTGTATCGGGTTCACCTGTCACAGATGGTGGAGAATGCCCCGTTCACCGATCGTTACGCGATGGGCAAGCCGGTGCGAACCCCGCTTCCCGCGGCTCCGTTCCATTCCCGGACGATTCTTCTCGAATCCTTCTACGAAGTGGCTCCCCATGCGCCCCTGACGGTGCGGATTCAGCGGGAGCCCGGTCTTCCCGGCGACACCTTCACCCGCCCCACCGGTCTCGCGGTGGTAAAGGTGACGCCCATGAAGGCGCTCCCCAAAGCCCATGTCGTGCAGGACGTGAGTGGTTACAACTCGTGGCCCATGACTCAGGCCATCGGCAAAAAACTGGTCTGCACCTACAGCCGGGGCACCAAACATACCATCGCGGAAGACGCCCGCGCCGTGTACGCGCGCACTTCCACCGATGGGGGAAAAACGTGGACGGCGGAAACGGTCGTCGCGAACACGCCGGACTACGGCGAAGTCACGGTTGGCAAGGGATTGGATTCCACGGGAGCCATGCTGCTCTGGGTGCGTCGCATTGGCAAGGAGTGGAACCACGATCTCTACCGCACCACGGATGGAGTCACCTTCAAGCTCCTGGCGACGCCGAATCTCGCGGTGCCACCGATGCAGATCACCGATGTCTTCACCGTCCCCGACGTCGGGCTGATGGCTCTGTGGTTCGCCGGGAACTACAGTGACGAAGCGGTTCACTCGTGGGGCACCATGACCAGCCGCGACGACGGAGTCACCTGGACGCAGACCACGGTCGAGTCCGGCCTGATGAAAGCGGATTGGCCCACCGAACCGGCCGCAGTTTACCTCGGCGACGGCAGGATTCTGGCCATCGCACGAACGGAGAGCGGGCCATCTCAATTCCAGATGACCTCCACCGACAACGGAGCCACGTGGACGCGCGAGCGAACCAACATCAGCGACATTCACGCCTCGACACCGAGTCTGATCCTCGACCCCGAAACCGGTTTGTTGAGCAATTACTACTACGAACGCGGCCGCGGCATCCTCCGCCGTCGCGTCGTAAAGCCGGAGGCCGTGTTCGAGAATCCGCTCCACTGGCCGGATTCCGAGGCCGTCACCATCGGCAGCAAGATTTCATGGGATTCAGGCAACGCCAACGCCACCGTGATCGGAGATACTCACTACGTTTCCTACTACTCGGGGAAGGATCCCGATACATCGGTCATGGTACTGGAGCTTCCGGAGCCGGCGGCCGGGGCAAATGATTCACCTGTCCCTACGCCCTAAAATAGCAAATCCCTCTCAGTCCAACTTCCCCTGCTTCGTAACAAGCCCTTCGCGAGTCGGGGCGATGCGGACCTTGTCAAAACCAGCGGAGTCAGCGGCATCACGGGGCTGAACGAGGCGAGAGAGATTGGCGGCGCTGCTGCCTTTCGTGTTCGACAAAGTCCAGTTCTCTGGTTCGTCGGGAATTTCGCCGGGGGCACCGAGTTGGATGAACAGCTCATCCGGTTCTTTTTGATGGCTGTGAAGGCGAATCAGCAGGGAATGACGAGTTCCCGGCTCCAGTTTCGGGCCGGTCACGATCTCCTCGTAGAGTCGAGCGGTGAGATGCCCTGTTTCGTCGATCCCGATGCTGACGCGTTCCTCGCCGCTGGCGGTGGCCAAGCCAAACGAGGTAGGTTTGCCGGGTTCAAGAACGACCAGTTCTGCGGCGGCGTAGAGCGTCTTTCCTTCGTCGCCCAGATCGATCCAGTCGGAGGGCGGTTGCTGAGGAGACACCTTGACCGGCGCTAGAGGTTTAGCCTGCGCGACCGATTCCGGCATCGTCAGTGTCTCCAGTTCGTCGAGCGACACCTTCATGACTTCCATCGTCTGCTTCGCTCCGGAGAAGGCGACCAGCAGATGTCCATTGTGCTCGATGATGTGCGGATAGTCGACATGACGTCCGCCCACGAGGTAGAAAAGCTTGGTAAAGACCAGCCCGTCCTGACTGATCGCGAAAGTCAGCGGATCGCGTCGGCGGGGATTCGAGTTCGACACCATCACGTAGTAGCCGCGGCTGGTGCGATGCACGAAAAACTTGCTCGTCGCATCCGGGAAATTGGTGCGGTGGATTTTGCTCCAGGTCTTTCCGTTGTCCTGGGAAAAGGTGCGGAGCAGGAACTTTGACCCTCCGTTATCGCGAATGAGGCCGACGATGGTTTTGTCATCGGGAAGGGTATACCAATAGGGCTCCTCGGGACGACCCTCGCCGTCGTAGGCGGCGAGCGGGTGGATGCGCCAGTCGTCGAAGGCCTTCGTTCCACCGATCATGACGGAGACCTGCCTCAGGTGATCGCGACGGGTCATCATCCATTCCCCGGACGGAAGGCGTTTGGGCGGAAAGTTGTTCATCGAGTCGTCGAGGACCGTGCCGTGGGCCACCCATTGGGCTCCGTCCCAGCGAAAGGCTTCCAGGCTGAGTCCCAGGCCGGCGTATCCCGGCGCATCGAAATGGCTGGCGAGCGCGAGGAGTTCCCCGTCGCGTTCCCACAGACCTCGCGCGATCCATCCGTATCCTTCGATACGCGGCGGACCGGTCAGATCGGCGGGTTGGCTCCAGTGCAACCCATCCTCACTGGTGGCAAAGGAATTGCGGGTTCCCGCGAGATCGTGATGGGGCACGACATTACGGTGTCTTTCCGGAGTGATGTCAGGGATCGGCCCGCCGGGTCCGTCGCTCCACATGGCCCAGTATCGACCGTCATGATGGGCGAGGTAGGCGTGTTGATGCACCCAGGTTCCGGCCCGGTCGCGGACGTCACTGAGGATGGCGTGTTCGGCGACGACGCGGGGCAGTTTGGTGTAGTCGATCTGATGGGGATCGTCCGGCAGCCAGTCTCCTGCCAGCGCGATCGGTGAATCGAAATCCTGGGCCCCTGCGGCAAAAGGGATCAGTGCTGCTGTCGTGGTCGCGGCGATGGTGGCTCTCACATTCATGGTCTCGGGAATGGTGGGGGAGACGGGTGATTTATTCAATTGGTTTACCCGTCCCATCAAATTCCGAGTCCCGACAAGAGATTCTCACGCCCAAGCGCGGAGTCGCAGAGAAGCAATGGGAAACCTCCGCGTCTCTGCGCCTCTGCGCGAGGCCTTCCGAATTCGCTGCCTCTCAAAGAACCCCGCAGGACGGGAACAAGCCCCTGAAATCCCCTTCCAAAACCGGCCAGCGCCCCTAAACTGACCGGGCTTGAGCCTTGAGCTTCTCATCCATTTTCCGATCAAAACACCGCACCCCATGAAAACGCTGTTCACCATCCTCGCAGGATTCGCCTTCCTTTTACCCGCTGGATTTGCGGACGAGAAACCGCTTTGGGATCTGGCCACGGACACGATTTCGGCCGAGCTGCAGTCGGGCGACATCAAGAAGGTCGATGGGAAAATCGTGCTCAAGGACGGAGCGGCTTTCGCGGTGCCAGCCGGGGCCTTTCCCGACCAGAAAAATTTTACCGTCCAGGTCACCTTCGAAATCAGCGAACTCATCGAGCAATCGCTGTTCACCGTCATGAGCAAGCAGAGCGGTGGCGACACGGACGACGGTTTCACCGTGGACATGAACTATCGGCAGGAACCCTACTACGCGCGTCGCATCGGTTCCTACGTGAACAACATCTTCATGACGGCTTCGGGCATCGGCGGAAAACAGGGACCGCAAGTCAACACGCCCTACACCCTCACCGTCGCCGTCCGCGACGGTTACGCCACGTTTTACCTCGACGAGAGACCATTCAAACAATGCTTCATGGAAATGATCCCCAACGACGAGCCCATGTGGATCGGACGCAATCTCAAAGAGACGGACAAACCCATGCCCACCGTGATCAACAGCGTCAAAGTCTATGGCCCGTCATTCAGCTATGTGTCCCCGAAAGAGACCAAAAGCGAAAATCCCCGAGGTGCTGTTGCGGGAAAAGGCTGGGCTCTCGACGTTCCCAAAATCGAACATGAAGACTGGCCCAAGATCCTGATCTACGGAGACTCCATCTCCATGGGATACCGGGGATCCTTTATTCCTGAAATGCTCAATCATCAGGCCTATGTGTTTCACTGCGTTCATTTCGTCGGCGGCGAGGTGCCAAAAGAAGCGCTGACGGAAATGGCAGGCCGCTATCCCTTCGATGCGATCGTGTTCAACAACGGCCTCCACTCACTGAGCTGGACTCCCGACAAGGTATCCGATGAACTGGTCCACACTCGGATGCGCGACCTCGCACAATGCTTCAAGACCGGCGCGCCCCAGGCCAAAATCTTCTATCTCATGACCACACCGCACACCGCCCCCAAGCCCGCCAAGGACCAGCCGGTCGATCAGCTCGGAGACAAGAACGATGTCGTGGTCAGGCTCAACACCATTTCCGGACAGGTCATGCAGGAAGAGGGGATCGAGATCATCGATGTCTATGCCATTCTCGCAGAGAAGCTCGAGCTTGCCAGCGGCGATGGCTATCACTGGAGTTCGCCCGCCTACGAAATCATCACCCGGGAGATCTCCGCAAAGGTGTTGCCGGTGATCAAAAAGTAGCATCCATCGCCAACCCACTCGCTGACTTTCGGAGTCAGACCCTACTTCGCCGCGGCCTGCACCGGCACGATTTCATACGCATGTTCGACCGGCTTGCGGCTCGCCAGCGCGGCTTCCCAGTGAACCTCCACCTGTTTGCGGATCTCCTCGTAGTTCGGCCACTTTTCCATGTATCGCCGCGCCATGGCAGCGCTGTATTCCTTCTTGTCCTCAAAGTGATCGTAGTGCGCCTGCACCGCCGCCGGATCTTCCACATCGATCTTGTAGTGATAGATCATCCAGCGCCGCGTATTCAACAAGCTGGCCGCTTCGGACTCCGCGCTTCTCCGCTGGGCGTTGTGCTTCACCACCTGCTGGGCTTGTAGGAACTGGGGCGTGGCTTGGTTGAGAGCGAGATTGATCCCGCTCGCGAGTTCCTTGGCTGAATGCTGTCCGACGGCGGTTCCATCGATGCGAAGTTCATAGCTGCCGTCCGCCAATCCGGCCACGGAGAGCAGCTCCTGGTTCAAGTCCGCTTCGATGGGCAGGAGCGCCAGCATCTCTTTCGCGGCGGGATCGATCGGGTAGGGGAGGGCTTTCGCCAGGACGGTAAACGAAACACCGCCGTCCTTGGTTTTCACCGCCGTCACCTCGGCATTGACGCTTTCCGTCACGCGATCCGCCGACGCATCCACCGCCACCTTCGACACCATGGCCGGCGCGCCCTGCGATTTCAGAAACAACCACGTCATCATCAAAAAACCGGGCGCTCCCGGGTGCACCCGATCCGGGCCCACGATGGTCCACTTCGGATCGGTTTCCTGCTGTTTCCCATTGAGCTCCGTCATGGGTCCGTGGAGATCCACCACCTTGGCCGAGTTTGACGCAGCCAGTTTCCGCACGATCTCTCCGCAACGTCCCAAGCCATCGTTGCACCCGAAAAGATTGGTCGTCTCCATCTCCGCGGTCTGGTCATAGGGCGTTGGCGTCAGGAAGATCAGCTTGGGATCATTGGCCTCCGTGCGAATGCGGGCGACGACTTCCGCCATGCTCGCCTCGTAGCGTTCCAGCGCCGAATTCTGCGACTGGATCTGCGCCTCGGTCGGCTTGAAAGTGTAGTAGCCGCGGCCGATATCGTTCATCCCAAACATCATCACCACCGACGTAGGCTGGCGATCGATGACGTCTTCCTGGAGTCGGCGGAGCGACCCATTGGCGGTATCACCCGATCGACCCGCATTCACAAATTGCACCGTCCGATCCGGGAAACGGGTCAGGTAAAAGTCGGACACGTTCGTTTGCAGGCTACCCCGAGCCGTGATGCTGTCCCCGAGAAAGCAGACGGTTTCCCCGTCCTGGAATAATTCGGCCCGGGCGTGAGAACCCCATGTCGAGAGGCCCACCAGAGAGATGGCAATGGCAAAAAACGGTTTCATCATAATGCCGTAACCTACGGGAACAAACATTGCCTGCAAAATTTCGGGGCGTCTCCGAGCCCTCCGAACGTGGTTGGGAGCGAGGATTGAGGAGCTGGGAGCGAGGGCTAGTTGGAGAAGGGGATCGGGAATCGGGAAGCAGGAGTCGGGATTCAGGGGAAAGCTTGTCGCTAGCCGCGATCATTGGATTCTCAGTCATCAAGCGAGTCGGAACGCCGGTCTTTGGGTAGGGTCAGGCCTCCGGACTGACCGCAGAGGGTGGAGGCTACGCCGCGGGGCGCACGATCGGCGCGTCGGGACGCCACGCCCTACCATCCCGATCTCCGATCTGGTCTTTGGGTAGGGTCAGGCCTCCGGACTGACCGCAGAGGGAAGAGGGTACGCCGCAGGGCGAGCAATCGGCGCGTCGGGACGCCACGCCCTACCATCCCGATCCCCGATCCTCTCTCCTTCCGTCCCTCTCCGCTTCAACGCATCAATCAACCCATCCACCTTGGAAACTTGCTGCCGGCGAACCCGCAAATTTGTTTGCCATCATGGTCTTTAACCGAGAGAATTGGCGATCAACGATTTGTTTGCCGGGAAAACGATGAAGAAGATGGAAATACCTCAAGTCGCTTTGTGGGCGGCTGTCGTTGTTTGCGC
>JAGROX010000234.1:13172-13294 GCA_020440025.1 Verrucomicrobiia bacterium | reverse complement strand
CTGGATTTCTCGCTGGTGACGCCAATGCCCCATCCCGGCGTCCGATTGCTGCCGTTCCAACGGCTGAGCAAGGTATTGACCGAGGCATCGGCATAGAGCCGGTCGAGATTGGCCACCGCTTC
>JAGROX010000234.1:0-13096 GCA_020440025.1 Verrucomicrobiia bacterium | reverse complement strand
AACCGGCTATCGGGTTGGAGCCAGAGGGACTTTTCGCCGAGTTTGAGCTCCGGGCGATCACCAAAGACCTGTGAAGTGGGACGAAGCCCGGTCTCGTTGGGGAATTTTCGGGGAGCTTCTTCGGGGCCATCCACGTAGTCGCCTTGCGAACGGATGAAGTAGAGGGCCGATTCCACTTCGGTGTCGAGCGCATCGCGACCGTAAGCGAGTTGGTAGGCCTCGCGGATGTCGTCGGCTTGGATCTCGGTTTTTCCATCGAGGATGCGCTTGGCAAATGCGGTGGCACGCTTCAGGGCGAAGTCACCATTGACCAGCATCAGCGACTGAATCGGCGTGGTGGTGGAAAGTCGATCGGGAGCGGAATTGAAACCGAGGGGCGCGTCGAAACCACCGATCATGGGATCCTTGGTGTTGCGGCGTTTTTTGACATAGATGCTGCGATTCGTTGCCGAGCCGTCCACGGTGGGTCCCCCGTCGCGGTGCTTCAGTTCGCCGGAGGTGACCAACATCGCGTCGCGAATCTGCTCCGCATCGAGTCGCTTCGGCGGATAGCGCCAGAAGAATTTGTTGCCGGGGTCGGTCACCGATTCCTTTTCGCCCGGATTGCGGCGGGCAGTCTGGCGGTAGGTGGCGCTGGTCATGATGAGCCGGTGCAGTGGCTTGATCTTCCAGCCGTTATCGAGAAATTCTTTCGTCAACCAGTCCAGCAGCTCGGGATGACTGGGTTCCTCACCGAGGCGACCGAAATCGTTGGGTGTGGGGACGAGTCCCTTGGCGAAATGATGCTGCCAGACGCGATTGACCATGACACGAGTCGACAGCGGATTGTCCTCGCTGGCGATCCATTCGGCCAGGGCCGTCCGTTGTCCGGTGGTGTGTTCGGTCGGAGTGATCTTCGGAGCGGGCTGATCGAGCAGGGTGAGAAAGGCCGGCTCGACCGGGACTTTTCCGCCGCGTTTCGTGAACTTGGTCACGGCGGGCCTGGTGCCGACATCGGTGGAGATAAAGGCGACAGGCAGTGGTTCCGGCTTGATGTCATCAAACTTTTTCAGCTTCTCCTGAAGCTCCTTGTATTGGGCGAGTTTCTTTTCGTCTTTTTCGAATTTCTTGGCGAAGTCGAGTCGATTCGTCGCTTGATCCACCTGGCGCTGCACCAGTTGAGAGATCTGTTCCTCGTAGGCGGTTCGCTCGGAGGGATCTTTCGCATACATCGCTTTCACCGGGTCGGGGAAGACCTTGGAAGCGCCGTTGGCGGTGCTTTCGTAGATGGGAGCGGTCATGGCATCGAGTTCGGCTCGAATGTCCTTGGTGGCTTCCTCCCACTTGGCGAGTTTTTGTTCGTATTCGGCCCGTTGCTCGGGAGTGGCGAGCGTCCGGTCCTCCGGCCACCAGGTCGAGTTCAGGAAGGCCTGGAGGGCAAAGTAGTCTTTCTGCAAAATCGGATCGAACTTGTGATCGTGGCACTGGGCGCAACCGATGCCGATCCCGAGAAAGGCTTCACCGGTGACGTTCGTCATTTCCGTGATGATCAGATCCCACTGCATCTCGGCATTTCGCTGGTTCCATTCGTAGACCCCGTGACGGAGAAAGGCGGTGCCGATGAGTTTGTCGGGATCGTTCGGGGCGAACTCGTCAGCGGCGAGTTGTTCGCGGACAAATTCGTTGTAGGGCTTGTCGTTGTTGAAAGCGTTCACGACATAGTCGCGATAGCGGTAGGCGTCGGGACGGAAGCCATCGGCATTGTAGCCATCGCTATCGGTATAGCGGACCACATCGAGCCAGTGCTGACCCCAGCGTTCGCCGTAGCGCGCATCGGCGAGCAGTTTATCCACCTCGGCGGCGACGGCCTTGTCCGCATCCATGGCGTAGGCTTGGGAAAAGGCAATGACTTCTTCGGGTGAGGGTGGCAAACCGACCAGATCGAAGTGAATGCGGCGCAGTAGTTCGCTGGCCGATGCCGGTTCGGCGGGCGCCAATCCATTCTCCTCGAGCTTTCGGGCGACGAAGCGATCAACGGCGTTTTTGGCCCAGCCTTTTCCCGTATCGGGCGGCGTCACTTTGGCCAGCGGCTGGATGGCCCACCAAGCCTTGTCTTCGGCGGTGAAACCATTCTCATCCCGTTCGACTTCGGTGAAGCTCTCCGTTTGCGGCCACGGAGCCCCCATCGTGATCCAGGTTTCCAAATCGGCGACCTGCTCCTTCGACAGCGCGTCTTTCTCTTTCGGCGGCATCGACAGATCCGGATTGGTCCGGCTCACCACTTCGATGAGCAGCGAGGCTTTGGGATCGCCTTTGACCAGAGCCGGACCGGATTCGCCCCCTTTCAGAATGGCGTTGATGTGATCGAGCCGAAGTTCGCCTTTCACTTTGTCCTCGCCGTGGCAACCATAGCAATTTTCCGCGAGGACCGGGCGGACCTTGCTTTCGAAGAACTTCAGGGCCTCAGCGCTCGGCGCTGCTTCTGCGGCCTGCATCGACTGACCGAAGCAGGACAGGCCAGTCGTTGCGACGATGGCGGATAGGGAAAATCGGAGAATTGGATTATTCATGAATCGGGAATGGTCCAAAAGGGGGGGGAACCACAACAAAGGGGTCTATAAGGTATGGCAGGAGTGGGGAAAGGGTTCCCAGAAACGCATGGCGTCATTCCGGTAAGCCGGCGATCAGAACGGGGTCGAAAAGATTGCGATCATCCAGGGCATCCTGAAAAAATAGTTCGGTCACCGTCTCGCCCTCGGCGAAGCCCAGATCGGACAGATCGACCCCTGTGGCGAGAGCGTCAAAGGAGAGAATCGGCTTGCTGGTGCTGCCCTCCGCGCTCTCCAGTTCCGCCAGGGACGAGATCCGTTCGTCTTTGGTCACAAAATGGTGAAAACCGGCCACCGGCAGGATTTCTGAGGAGGTCAGCATCAGGTCGTAGCGCAGGATCGTGTGCGTCCGCCGGTTGCCATCGCCCCACGCCAGCGGGCTGACATGAAACGCGTCACCCTCCGGCGGATAGGAAGCATTCTGGATTTCGAAAAGCACCACATCCGGGCCGGGACCGTTTCGCACCGGCTGCCGAAAACGAACGCAGAATCCCGGGGTCGTGGCGGGGTCAAATTCTCCCGTCAGCGGTTCAATGCTTCCGCCTGGATTGATCACTCCGGTATTCAGCGCCAGATCCTCCAGTAGCGAGGCCCGGCGTTCCGGCAATTCCAATCCACCAATGAGGTGCGAGTAGGGGCCGGGATCGTTCGATGCGTTAAAGGTGACCAGTTCCACCGGAATGAGATGGCGCGCCTCGTAGCGTTTCTCGCTTCCGCCTCGCTGAATCGTCACCGCGGAAAGTTCCACGGCCCGATTGGTTTCGTCAGTAGTCGCCTCGTAGGAAACGATCCGGTCAGGGAGACCCATCCGGTAGGCGTCGTTTGAAAATTTCGTCGGAACGGCGCCCCCTGATCCGATCCGGCGGGCATCGCCTTTGATCAGTTGTTCGCGGCTTCCGTCGGCGATCGCCGGATAGATGTCAGCGGCACCTTCCACCACCTGCACTTCCGTTTCGCTCAATTCGGAAACGCTGACATGAAAGCGCGTGCCGCGATCAATCACTTTGCTGGAGGGCGTGTCGACACGAAATCCTTCCGCACCCTTCGGCGCGTGGACCGAGCATTGCCCGACATCCAATGCCAGCCGGTCGTTGGAGACGATTCGGAAGATTGCCGGGCCCTCGATGATCGTCTCGGCACCGCTAGGAAAGGTCAGTTCCACCGAACCCGATACCAGTGAGTAATTCCGGTTCAGCTCCGTCTTCGAGGCGATGGGAGGCGTCAGTTCCCCGAAGAAACTGGCCTTTGCCAAGCTGGTGAATTTCACCCGACTTTCCCGGAGCGAACCGCTCTGATAGAACGGCTGCCAGAAAAACAGGAGCGCCATCAACAGCGCTGCCACCGCCCATCCGCCGTAGCGCAGGGCCAGTTGGCTGACACCTATACCGCCGTTTCGTTTCTGCCGAGATGCGGAGGGGAAAGGGATCAGACGATCCATGACGCCACCGACGAACCCCTCGGTTGCTTGGGGCAATCGGTCCACGGTTTCCCGGATGAAAGCCTCGGACGAATTCTCCGATGCCGCCAGAACTCCCAACAGTCGGTGTTCCTGAAAGGTATCGGTTGCCAGTTTCAGCAGGGTCTCGTCTTCTGCCAGCAAATGCCGGAGTTCGTCCATGCCGTCCTCATCGAGTTCTCCTTCCAGAAAATCCGGCCACAGTTCCTCAAAACGTTCCTGATCCGGTTTCATGACGATAGTGCCTCTCCTTGGGCCGAATTCATTCGTTGAGTGATGCAATCGTGAAGTGATCGGCGCAGCTTCCAGAGCACCTTTTTCACCGCCGCCACCGACCGGTGACTGCGCGTCGCCATTTCCTCCAATGGGATTTCCTCCTCGTAGCGCCAGGTGAGAAATTTCTTCAGGTTGTCGTCGACCTTCGACAGACAGGCTTTGAGATGCTCGAGCCGTTCCGTGATTTCCTCCGGCGTCTGAGTTTCCTCGCGCCGTTCCAGCTCGCGCAAGAGCAGGTCGGGAGCGTAGCGGGTGTGGTAGTCCGCCACCCGCCGCAATCGAGTGGTCTCGGTCCGGAGTTGATAGCGGGCAATGGTGAACAGCCAGGCGGAAAAATTGGTGCCTGGTTCGTAGTCGGAGAGCCGATCATAGGCCGCGATAAAACTGCGCTGCGCGATGTCGTCGACATCCACTCCGGGAGGCGCCTGTGTCGCCAGCCAGGCCCGCAGAGGTCTTTCGAAACGGCGCACCACAGGCTCAAACGCTTCCGGGTTTCCATTCCGGGCGTCTCGAATCTTGTTTTCCAAGGTTTCGTCCATTTTCGTAGGCGGTGGCTGTATAGCCGTTCAAAGGGAATGGCAGATCTCCGGGAGAAGTTACCCCCTTGGCGATCAGACATACCAATAATCCGTCCTCGGTGAAAACGCATTCACCGGAAAGGTAGATCCCATGGCGCGAGCCCGGAGGCATCTCTTGATGCACGAAATCCTCAGAGTTCTAAACTCGTGCGGTCTATGAGAATCGAAAAGTCACCCCTTCTTTGCGCGTTGTTCGCCGTTCTGCCGCTTCTGTCGGGCGGAAACCTCCGGGCGGAGACGGATACCGGCTCGGCTCATAATCTCATTTTCAAATTGCCGCTGCAGGACGGCTGGTACCTTTCCTCACGGAATCTCTTCACCTCGCGCGAAGGTTTCGACGATTTTTTCTTTGGCTACCTGGACTTGAATCTCGGGCACGAACTCGGCGAAGCTTGGTCAGCTGAGGTCGGCTATCGTCATGCTTGGTTGGAGGATGGAGGCACTGGCGACTGGCGGGATGAGTATCGTCCTTCGGCGAGTTTGAATTACCGGACTCAGATCGGGGAATGGTCGTTTTCCAATCGTCACCGTTTGGAGTATCGCACCTTCGAAAGCGGCAGTGGCGCGAACGATCGATTTCGCTACCGAAACGAGACCCGGCTCATTGCGCCGTGGGAATTCACCTCGTTGAAAGCAAAGCCGTTTGTAGAAGAGGAAGCCTTTTACGAGTTCACTGATGGCGGGTTCAACTACAACTGGTTCACCTGTGGCATGCGCTGGCAGGTCCGGGAAGGGGTGGTGGCAAAGCTGGGCTACCGATGGCAAGCTTACACTTTTGGTGACGGGTGGAATCACCGACATCAATTGGTGACGGGTTTGCTCATCTTCTTTTGATGCCATGGTTTCCGCCGGCTTCCTGAAACACGATTCTTTTTTCCGAACGAATTTTCGAACAATGCTCCCGAAAGTCACTCTCCCCACCCTGATTTTGTCACTTGCCTCAATCGTCGGACTGGCGAAAGCAGCAGATGCCGACTGGCCGGAATATCTCGGTAACAAAGAGCGGAATCTCTATTCCCCGCTCGCCCAGATTGATAAGAAGAACGTCACGGATTTGAAGGTGGCCTGGGTCTACGAGACAGGTGAGGAAGCCGAATACCAGGCCAACAACCTCATTGTCGATGGTGTGCTTTTCACTCCAACCCAGACGCGCAAACTGGTCGCTCTGAATGCCGCTTCCGGCGAGGAAATCTGGACGTGGGATCCCGCCACGGAGGCTTCGGGTCCAGGCAGAGCCAGGCAGCGGGGCTTGGTCTATTGGGAAAACGAGTCCGGTGGCGAGAAGCGCCTCTTCACCGGAGTGGGTGGTCATCTCTACGCCGTCGATTCGATGACCGGAAAAACCATCCGCGAGTTCGGCGAGAACGGCTCGGTCGATCTGGAATCGGGGCTGAACACTCCGGGCATCATCTTTCGTGACACGCTGATTCTGGGAGGAGTGGGCGGAAAAGGGGCCGTCCGCGCCTTGGACGTGCGGACGGGAGAGCAACGCTGGATTTTTCATCTCATCCCCCGACCCGGTGAAGTCGGTCACGACACCTGGCCCAAGGACGCTTGGAAGACAGCGACGGGATTGATGCCGTGGTGTGGCCAGTCACTCGATGAGAAGCGGGGCATCGTCTACGTGGCAACGAAAACGGCGGAACCGGATTTTTATGGCGGCAATCGTCATGGCAAGAACCTATTCGCCAATTCCATCGTTGCCCTGAATGCTGAGACCGGAGAGCGACTCTGGCATTTCCAGATCGTTCATCATGATCTTCTCGACAAGGACCTGCCATGTCCGCCGGTTCTACTGACCGTGAACCACGACGGAAAAAAAATCGACGCCGTCGCTCAAGGAACGAAGCACGGCCTGCTTTTCGTGTTCGACCGCGTCACCGGCGAACCGCTCTGGCCGGTAGAGGAGCGCCCCGTGCCGCAGTCCAATCTGGCGGGAGAACAGGCTTGGCCGACCCAACCGTTTCCCACCAAACCGGTGCCCCTGATGCGACAGCGCTACACCGAGGCCGACATCTCCAACATTTCACCACAGGCAACGCAGCAGACTCTGGATCGCATCCGGACGTCGCCAAACTTCGGGCCATTCCCCGCGCCGAGTCTGGAGGAGTCCGTCATGTTTCCCGGTTTTGACGGCGGAATGGAATGGGGAGGGGGAGCGGCTGACCCTGACGGCATCTACTACGTCAACGTCAACGAAATGCCGTGGCTGCTCCAGATGATCGAGACCCGCCATGCCGACGGCACGCCGATGTTGCCGGGTGAAAAAGACTACCTCGTTTCCTGTGCGGCCTGTCACGGCATCGATCGAAGCGGGAATGCCCCCATGCAGTTTCCGCCCTTGGCTGGAATTGGCACTCGCAAGACGCGGGAAGAGATCGAATTGATTACCCGACAGGGCGGCGGGCGCATGCCGGGATTCGCCACCTTGGCCGAGGCGAAACGGGAGGCCATCATCGACTACCTCCTGCGGGACGGTGCCGAGTTAAAAACCGAAGCGAAGGAAAAAGGCAATCGCGCAGAAGCCTCAGACGACGTCCACAAGAAAGCTGAGCAAGACAACAGTTCCCGGTATGCGTTCGGAGGATTCCGCCGTTGGCTCGACTCGGAGGGCTATCCCGCCATCAAGCCGCCTTGGGGAACACTCAACGCCGTCGATCTCAACACCGGAGAGATCAAGTGGAAGGTGGTGCTCGGCGAATATCCAGAACTGACCGAGCGCGGGATTCCTCCCACTGGAACGGAGAACTACGGAGGTCCGCTCGTCACGGCCGGCGGTTTGATCTTCATCGGTGCCACTGCTGACGAGACCTTCCGCGCCTTTGACAAAGATACCGGCGAGATTCTTTGGAAAGCAAAACTTCCGTTTGGCGGGAACGCCACTCCCAGCACCTACACCGTCGATGGTCGTCAGTATGTCGTCATCTCCGCCGGCGGCGGCAAATCCGGTCGCCCGAAAGGAGGCAGCCTCGTCGCCTTCGCCCTGCCCGAGTGAATCTCGCGCTGTCCAGCGACGCAAGAATGATCCAAGCTGGAGCCAACTGTCGGACTCGAACCGACGACCGGCTGATTACAAATCCACCATAACTATCTGGAAATTAGAGAGTTATAAGGTCTTTTTCACAATTTCCACAAGATTCCACTGGTTTCCGCTCGTTTCCACTTGGGAAAGCGTTACTTAATCATTACGAAAAGCTGGCCCCCAGCTGATCAAAAATCAGCGGTTTTGTGGCTTAGTATTATTAGTTGGCAATCTTGATTGGAGACTGGATCTCGTAACTGACTTCGGCAATCAAAAACCCATTTCCCGAACGTCATTTTTGTGAAGGTAACCCGATTCCGCTCCTTTCCTCTCAATGCCGCCACTTGCATTTCCTTACACTGAAGCCGCGAAGAATCCATACGCGGTCGCGGCGGGTTCTCATTTGCCCGGTTGAGAATGAAAGGTATTTTACGAACAATGGACAGAAATTGTGTTCAGAAAACTCCGATTTTCGGAGACTGCATCGGTGGCTCGACAGTGATGTCGGACATCGATTCCACCGCTAGTGTCAGCTCGCTTAAGCTGAAACCCGGAACGAGCGCCGTTCCGGAAGAAACGTGCCAACCAATCATCATGCACACTAGTGGACTCATTGCTGCGTATCCGCCGCGTTGCTGAGAATCTTGAAATCTCGGAACGCACCGTACGGAACTGGATCTCGAAAGGGATTCTGCGCCGTTATCCTGTAGAGGGAACCATCTTCCTCGATTGGCCCGAAGTGGTCGAAGATCTCAAGGCACATGGTTCCGCCAACTCCTTGGCAACGTCTGCCAAGGAGGAGCCCGGAGAGTATCCGGACAACGAATGACTCCTAGTCCCGCCTCCCGCGCCTCAGTGCGGGAGGCGGGCGCTTTCGTCAAACTCAAAAAGACAATCCTACATCGAATCGAATCAGAAAAAATCCTTCTCAAACCAAACACTGAGATCCTCTCACAACTGGTCTGAATGAAGGTAACGTCGAAATGAAAAATCGGATCCATCAACACCAGAAATTCGACCCCGCATCCGGGGCCGACGAGGTGGTCCGTTTTCTTCATTGGGCGAACAAACATGGCAGGCACCGCGGGCTGAAGGTCTGGCGGGGTCTTGAACGGGGTGACTCCGCGTCACCACTGACGGGAGGCTCTCCCGTAAAGCCCGCGTTCGAGGTGAACGCGAGCATCAAGACCCTACCTCCCGACCCACCATGGATTATCTCAATACACATCAGAATCAGCCCCAAATCCCCTCGCATCCGCTGACGAGCTCGATCGATCACGATCAGCTCGAACTTCAGCCAGACACCGAAAACCCATCCCCCTCTATCGCAGGAAATGGCGGTTATCCCCATTCTGCGGAAGGACGATCTTCCCCAAACGGAGACCTCTGCCCTCTTCACCTCAGAGACGAAGCTCCACTCACTGTCTACCAACAGGCAAAGTGTGTCCATTGCCCTGGAAGCCGAGCGGCATCTCGACTCCAAATTCTCTATCGCGCGAGCCGCTACATCAGGAAATGGGCGCAGTCGGGCTACTACGAGAAGGACGGATGGTGTGAAAACTTCAAGGCCTCGACGGCTCTCTGTCATGGCTTTGAACTCCACCCGCGGGAAGTTTTCCAGTTGTTGCGATTCGAGTTCACCCCGCGCTTTCGCCCCCTCCTTTCGGATCTCGAACTCTGGAAGGTAGTCATGGCGAGCGAGAATATTCGCCATCGAAAAGAACGCGGTTGGCTGAATACTCCAGGTAAACAGAATCACCCGATGCATCCTCGGGCACCCATGTGGTTCGATTCCCCAGGGGAGATCAACTTCTGGATTCCCGGACTGGAGGATTGCAATAGCTGGCCCCAAGAATCCCGGAAAGCGGCCACGCCGACACAGATTGACTTCGTCGACAACCTGGTGGAGTTGCGACTGGGCCGGGAATACGGGGCCGCAAATGGGGGACCGCCTCTCCAAGATCACCCCCTCTGCGTGAGCGAGATTGCGGAGGAACTTGGGATCACTCCCCGTCGGGCCGCAGGCCATCTGACCAAGTTGAAACAGCGTGGTCTCCTGACGTCGATGGATCTCCGTCACGTTCCGGGAGTCTACTCGAGGGTGCTGGTGCCGAGCCAGCTCAACTAGAGCCATATCGGCCGAAACACGCCTCGATGGCTCGCGCCCGACAGTCGAAGAATCGTCGTCGACGGATTCCCTGTGAATCCGTCGACGATCTCTTCATTGTCGGATTGGACGCGGAGTGGCAGACGGAGGGCGGTCAGAACCGACTCCTGAGCTTTCAATGGAGCGTGCTTTACCGGGGGAAGGAATCGAACGGGATCGCCTTCTACGACAAGGGGAAGCGACCGAAGCTGGCTGACCTCATCCAGCAGATCCTGACCCAGGCCCGTCGGGAAAAGTTGTTCTCCCACCATCCGAAACGACTTCTCTTGGTAAGCCACTTCACGCTGGCCGAACTGTCCATCCTCGAGGACTTCCACCTTCTCAAGAGCCGCTTCGACTCGATCCGAGGTAGTTTCACCACGCTCACGGAACCGTTCCCCGTCAAGGTTACCGACCAGAACCGCAATCAGCGCATCATCGACGTCCATCTCCGTGATTCGCTACATCTCACTCCGCAGGGCGCGCGCCTCGAGGTTCTCGGTGAGATCCATGGCATTCCGAAGGTCGAGTTACCCCCCGGGGCCATCGAGAACATGGCTCACCTCCTCGAAACCAATCGGGAGCTCTTTACAGAATATGCGATCACCGATGCGAGGATTGCCGCCTTCCACGCTCTCGAGATGGCAAAACTCAATCGCGAGATGACCGGCGAATCTGCGGTTCCCATCACCCTCGGAGGCATGGCCGTGAAATTCGCGCTGAACCAATGGAGCGAGGCGGGAATCGAACCGCTGGATCTCCTCGGAATGGTCGAGGTGAAAGAAGAGGCGTTCGATTCGAGGACAGGAAGGACGCGCAAGAAAAAGAAGAAGGTTCTGATGGCCACCCTGCATGAGCATGAAGCCCTCGCCGTGGAGTCTTACCATGGCGGACGCAACGAGGCATTCTACTTCGGACCGAGTCCGGTGGACGATTGGTTCGATGTCGATCTAAAAGGCGCCTACTCCACCGCGCTTGCCTCGGTGGGAATGCCTCGCTGGCTGGAACTTCGGTATACTAAAGACTCGGCGGATTTCCGCGCCGGTGTCATCGGATGCGCCCGAATCCGATTCGAGTTTCCAGCTTCCGTTCGATATCCCACCTTGCCGGTCCGGCAGCCCAACAATCTGATCTTCCCACTGAAGGGGGAAACCTATGCTACCGCCCCTGAGATTGAACTTGCGCGAGAACTCGGCGCTTCGATCGAAATCATTTCCGGCATCGTAGTTCCCATGGATTCCTCGGATTTCCCATTCGAGAACGTGATTTCCGAATGTTCCCGGCGCAGGAACGACGCCAAGGATAAGGGGGACGACTTGGGAAATCGCCTCTACAAGGAGATCGGCAATTCGTTCTACGGCAAGATCGCCCAGGGGCTTCGCGAGAAGCGAGTCTTCGACAGTCGAAGTGCGGAACGCCGAGATCTGCCCCCCTCCCCGGTAACCCAACCTTTTATCGCGGCCCACGTGACGGGACTCGTCAGAACTGCGCTGGGTGAATTGATGAACTCGATCGAAGAGGATCGGGTCATCATCTCAGTGACCACCGACGGTTTCGTCACCAATGCGAGTCTGGACGTTCTGGAGCAACGAAGCGACGGACCCGCGTGCCGCACCCTGCGGGAAACGAGAGATCGGATGCTTGGAGACCCCTCGATTCTGGAGGTCAAGCATGCCATTCGACAGGTGCTCTGTTTCCGCACGCGCGGGCAGGCAACGCTGAAACCGGGAACAAGCGGAGAAGTCCCATTGCTCGCAAAGGCGGGGATCAAGCCGCCACCCGACATCGTCGGAAGTGACCACCAGAACGAATGGATGGTGCGCCAGTTCCTCGAGAGGAGCGCCGACACGACCTTTCGCTATGAATCACTTACCACCCTACGGCATCTCTACGAGTCTGACGGCGACCTCGTGGCAGTGGGCCACGAGCGCAGGCTCGGCATGGAATTCGATTTCAAACGAAAACCCTCCCTCCGATGGATGAATACCTTTCGCGATCAGGAGCCGCATCTGGCCTTTCACACCACCCCGTTCGCTTCGGAGCAGGAGTGTCGATTCTACCGTGAAGGCTGGAAACGATTCGAACGATCCGGCCGTTGCTTGAAGACCGAGGACGACCTTCGCGACTTCGAGGAGTTTCTAGAAGGGGAACGATTGGCGGAACGTGGGATCAACCGGTCCAGGGAAGGCCTTGCAAAGGTCGCCATGCGGCAGTTCCTACGACGACTGGTCCGGGGAGTCTGCGGATTGGAATCGGCCCTGGATGGATGCAGCTACGCGGAAATGGCGGATCGCTTGTGCGGTTCCGGGGTCGAAGTGTCCGCGGGCGACCTGAAGAACGCCAAGCGGCCCGGGGTTAAGCTGGCAAGCCACTCCGTGCCCTCCACGCCGGAAGTGGTGAAACTCGTGCATTTCCTGCGAGAGGAGTTTCCAGATTGGGACGCCAACGAGATGATGGACGAGGGACATTCGTCGCCCGGCAGGGCTGCGGACCACATCGCAACCGACATCGCACCCGATGCGTCGAGGGAACAAACCTCCTATGGAGTCAATGACGCAAAGTCTACGAAATTTGGAGCAAATTCGTAGATTCGCCACCGAACGGAAGGGGTGCAACTCGCTTTCCGTAAGCAAGTTTTGCGATTCGGTGTAGTTTGTCGTAAGGGGAGTCCCAAAGCGTCCGAATTGCACCGGCCTGCTTTTTGCCATGATCGCTACCTTTTCCCGGCGATCAGTTCATCGAGTTCGAGTTTCAATCTACGCGGTGGGGGCAGCAGCCCAGCAGCCTCCACCCCCAGCTCACTGGCGATGATCGCGAGCTCAAAGTCGAACACGCTGCGAAGCTGGGACTCGATCTTGGCCACACCCACGCGGTCGAGAGAGTGCAACCCGGCCAACTGGAGGCGGGCGGCGAATTGGTCCTGGGTGAGCGCCTTCTCCATGCGAAGACGGCGCACCTGGGGACCGATGCAGTTTCGATAGCGGCGGGGCATTCAAGTTCCCGTTGGGGAACTTGACCTTGGCGCGAAAT
>JAGROX010000032.1 GCA_020440025.1 Verrucomicrobiia bacterium | reverse complement strand
GACGATCCAGGGTGATCCGGCAATGTTCGGGCACGAAATTCACCTGAGCGCCGCCATCGATCAATCCGATGCTGCAAGTCGCCGGCCCGAGAAGCGGATGGACGTCGTCGGCCAGCCTAGTTTGATCGCTTTCCAGCGCCTGAATCACTGCGGCCATGTGAACGATGGCATTGACCCCGAGATGCGGCTTCGAACTGTGGGCCGATTTCCCCCGAGTGGCGATGCGCCAGCGCAGGACCCCTTTGTTGGCCCGGGTGACGCGAAGCTGAGTCGGTTCGGCCACGACGGCGGCCAAGGGCAACGGTTCTCCCGACTCGCGGAGCCATTCGATCAATCGGGTCACCCCGCGATAGTGATGCTCCTCGTCGATGACAGCGGCAAAAATGACATCGCAGGGCGGGAGTTCCCCTGACTCATGGATGTCGCGAACCGCGTGCATCATCGCCGCGAGCCCCGCCTTGTCATCGCAAGCCCCGCGGCCATACAGCAAGCCGTCGCGCAATTCGGGCTCAAATGGCGGAATCGTCATGTCGGCAACCGACACGGTGTCGAGATGCACTTCCAGCATCACGCTCCGACTCCTGTCGCGCCCCGGTAGCCTGACCATCAAATTGGGTCGATTCGGCAGCACCTCGTCCTCGATCACCGCGATGCCGGCATCGAGGAAAAAGGCCCTCACGAAATCGGCCACCTCGCGCTCGCCGGGACCGTTCCATTCCGGATTGATGCTGTTGATCCGAATCAGGTCGGAGAGCGTGTCGATGAGGGCCATTTCCACGACTGAGCGCTCTTTTGCCCCGGTTTTCAAGCCAAACCCGGGGCTGGGCCATCCCCTCAATCCGCCTTCGTGACCGCCGCCCCATCCATCGATTTGGCCGACACCAGCAAATAGAGATAGCGATAGGTGACGACCGTCTCTTCGGAGCGCGCGGCCTTTCCGATGATGGGCAGATCACCCAGCAGCGGCACTTTGTCCTCGACGGTCTGAATCTCCTTTTTCACCAGGCCACCGATCAGCACCGACATTCCATCGGGAATCCGCACCCGGGTGCTCATCTCACGACGCTCAAACACCGGCATTTGAATCGCGTTCTCTGACAGCGTGATCAGGCGAAGTTTTCCCAGAGGGCCACTGTCCAAAGTCACAATGGGTTGGCCAAAATCCACGAAGTCGAGGAACTCGGTCACCTGAGGATGAATCGCAAGATCAATGCTGCGATCCTCCAACAGTCGGGCCTCGATACCCAATTCGACGCCGGTATTTCTCGTCTTGAACGCCTTTGGCGCCGCCGGAGTGACGGGAAACGATCCGCCACTCTCCGACTTCTCGGAAACGACGGTCTGCGGCGGATCATACGCGACCGGGAAGATGAATTCCCTGACGACTTCGATTTTCCCATGCTGAAACGGACGAACCATCATCGATGGCGCGGAAAGAAGATCGACCCCCTTTTGTTGATTGAGCGCTCGCACGAAGGTCTGCACCTCGACATCGGTCATGACCGTTTTGGTGTGGTCTTCGATGGGGAAATTCGTTTCGATGAACTTGCTGGTGACGTAGATCTGGGGATTCGAGTCGTAGACAGGGATCAGCTCGGCAATGCGACCGATCATCCCGGGCGAGGCGGTGACTTTGAAGGTCCAATCCGGCTCCATCACCACTTCGCGCACCGTGACGCCAAGTTCAGATAGTCGTTCGATCATCCTAGCGACGGCTTCCGCTCCGGAGTTTTCGTTCTTCAGGCCAAAAGACAGGCGGGCAGCGGAGGATAGTTTCCAAGTCTGGGTTTCCTCGGGAGCCGGCTCAGGACTGGAGGTCGCGAGCGATTTCAGATCCAGGTCGATTATTTCCGCGGAAACGATCACGAGGAGAGCGGGCAGATTCGCCGTCGAAAATTCCTCAGCAAAACCCTCCACGAGATCCTTGGGCGATTCCGCATCCGGAGCATCTTGCTGGATCAGATAAAAACACTTTCCGCTGGGAGTGACGGTAAATTCCTTGGTGTTGCGGAGAAAGACCGGTTTCAAGATCTCATTCTTCAGTAGCTCGATCGGCGCGGCGTTCTTTCGAAGTGCCCCGGGCTGCTCCATGGAAATGGGCACGCCATGATTGGCGAATCCCATTAGCGCCGATCGTTCAACCTCCAATCCCACTAGCAGTTTCCCTCCTGTGCCGATGCTGGGACGCACCTTCATTGTCATTCCTAAGTCGCGCGTTTCGAATGTCTTGGGAAAAGGAGGAATCAGTCCGGTGAACTCATTGGCCACCAGTGGCTTTGGTATCTGATCGCCACGGATACCGCCGCCCTTCGCTTTTCCGACGAGATCTTTCGGCACCGTTGCCGTCTCATAGCGGGTTGGGTAGGTCACTTCGCGCGTCATCTCGAATGAACTCGAAGAACTCGCCGGCACCACCATGACAGGACTGGCAATCCGCTCGGCAAGTCCCTCGGACTCCCATTGGTTCGCCGCTCGCACCATGAACGCGCTGTCTTTGACCGGCGGATTGCGCTTGGCCTCCTGCTGCGTTTTGGCGAACTGATCCAAGCGCGATTCGAAATCGGCGGCCAACGCGGGATCCAGCCGATAAGCTTGAATTTCCACCTGAACCAGCGGCTCATCTGATTGCTCAGAGCCTGTTGCCACACGTAACCCCATCAGGCTCAATAAGCCGACGATCACCCCAATATTTCGTGTCTTCATTTTTCTTCCCGCCCCCCGAGGGCAATTCACAAACGAACTACCGACGATATCCATAGAGAAATCGATGATTCGCGATTCCTTTCTTGCCACAATCGCCACCCCTTCCTAACGTCTCAACAAATCCGTCAGTGCCACTCGGAATCGACCGGCATGCCGGATCAATCGGAATCAAGTGATGAAGCAACTCAGCATTTACCTCCTCGGCACCGTTCTGGCATGGCTCTCATGCGGAGAGGTCACAGGACAGGAAAAGGGAGACGAAGTGACCGAACCAGAAAAGGTCAGCGTCGGGATGTACATCATCGACATCCACGCCATCAATCTGAGCACCCACTCCTACGGCGTCGATCTCTACCTCTGGTTCCGTTGGAAGAATCCGGACCTCAAGCCGTGGGAAACCTTCGAGTTCATGAATCCTTTCGACCCGGAAGGACTCGTGATTTCGGTCATCTATGACGAACCCAAGGAACAGCCCGATGGTTCGCTCTACCAATGCGTGCGAGCACAGGGCCTGTTCACTTCGAAATTTCCGGTCAACCGCTATCCCTTCGATAGCCAAAAGATTCTCGTGGCGATCGAAGATTCTCAGGAAGGGATTGAGTATTTCCAGTATGTGCTCGACACGGACGCCCTGACTTTAAATTCGGAAGTAAAGCTCCCCGGCTACCGAATTCATCCCCCCAAAGCCGTACTTCGAGACAAGCTCTACGAGACTACCTTCGGAGATCTTTCCGAGCCTGAAATGGGCACCTATTCTCGGGTTGAGTTTCTGGTGCCGATTTCCCGCCCTCCCCTGCCGGGCGTCTTCAAATCCTTCGTGCCCATCCTCCTGATCATTCTCAGCGCCGGCTTTGCTCTGTTGCTCGATCCCGAACACGTCGAGGCCCGGATCGGTCTCGCCATCACGGCGCTGCTCACGCTGGTCGCGATGCAGTTCACCATGCTGAGCGGACTGCCGGAGGTCGCCTACCTGACGCTGATCGATCAGATTTTTCTCATCTCCTTTTTCTACGTCCTCGTCGTCATCGCCATCATCGTCTACGCCACCCGGGTCGATCAAAGCGGAGCCATTCGCGGAAAGACCGGGAGCATGGCCAAGCTCATTCAAAACGGCCCGCCCACCGCCATCGTCGTCACCGGAACCTATCTTGTGGGCGTCGCCGTCATCTTGCTGGTGAATCTGCTTTGAGGCAATTCGCCAGGAACGATCACTAGTCCGCCAGGTTAGGCGAGAGCCATTTCTCGGCGTCTTCCAGCGTCATTCCTTTTCTGGCAGCGTAGTCTTCCAACTGATCGCGCTCGATCTTGCCGACGTTGAAGTAGCGGCTCTCGGGATGGAAAAAGTAGAGTCCGCTGACGGAGCTGCCAGGATACATGGCATAGCTGCTGGTTAGGTTGATGCCGACCTTTTTCTCCACGTCGAGCAACTCCCACAAGGTCGCTTTCTCGGTGTGATCGGGACAGGCGGGATAACCCGCTGCCGGACGAATGCCGCGATATTTTTCCTGGATCATCTCTTCGACCGTCAGGTTCTCGGTCGCGCCAAATCCCATGAACTTCCGCACCCGCCGATGCAGCAACTCGGCGAGACCTTCGGCAAATCGATCGGCCAGCGCCTGCACCATGATGGCGGTGTAGTCATCGTTGTTGTTCTTGAGTGACTCGGCATAGTCATCCACTTCCTGTCCGGCGGTCACGGCAAAGGCACCGAGGTAATCGGTCCGGCCGCTGCTGGCAGGCGCGATGAAATCGGACAGGCTTTGGTAGGGTGAACCTTCCTTCACTTTTTCTTTCTGCTGACGGAGGAAATGGAAGCGTTTTAACCTTTCCGCGAGATCGGTGCCAGTGAAGACATCGACATCGTCCCCATCGGATTGGGCGGGCCAAACACCCCAGACGGCTCGGGCATGAACACGCTCGTTTTTGACGAGGTCATCGAGAATGCGGCGGGCATCATCGAACAACTCCCGGGCCTGGGCTCCATGATTGGGATGTTCGAGGATCTTGGGATAAACCCCACGCAGTTCCCAAGTGTGAAAGAATGGCGTCCAGTCAAACACTTCCACAATATCTGCCAACGTGACCGGATCCCAGAGATGGCTACCGATGGATTCCGGTTCGGCGATCTCGACGGTGTTCCAGTCGGTCTCGAACTTGAGCTCGCGGGCGTCCTTGAGCGGCAGATAGACGGCAGTCGAACCTTTGCCCGCGTGGAGGCGTCGCTCACGTTCCTCGTTCTCGGCGAGATCGTGGAGAAATTTTCCCCGGAGATTGTCGGACAGCAGCGAGTTGCAAACCCCGACCACGAGGGAGGCATCACCGACGTGAACCACCGGCTGCGAGTAGAACTGGGAAATCTTGATCGCGGTATGGGCGCGCGAGGTGGTGGCCCCGCCGATCAAAAGAGGCACTTTCCAGCCCTGCTTCTCCATTTCCTTGGCATTGCTGATCATCTCGTCGAGGGACGGCGTGATCAATCCGCTGAGGCCAATGATATCGGCCTTGTGTTCCTTGGCCGCGGCGAGGATGCGATCACAATCGACCATGACACCAAGGTCGATCACTTTGTATCCATTGCAGCCGAGCACGACGCCAACAATGTTTTTGCCGATGTCATGGACGTCGCCTTTCACCGTGGCGATCACAAAAACGGGAGCGCTGGATTCATCGCCTTCTTCCTTTTCCGCTTCCATGTAAGGCAGCAGATAGGCAACGGCCTTTTTCATGACCCGGGCGCTTTTGACGACCTGAGGCAGGAACATCTTTCCGGCACCGAAGAGCTCACCGACGACTTTCATCCCGTCCATGAGTGGGCCCTCGATGACATTGAGCGGCTTGCCAACGGACTGCCGGGCTTCCTCGGTATCGACCTCGATGAAGTCGGTGATGCCTTTGACCAGTGCATGGGTGATGCGGTCTCCCACCGAAGCGTCCCGCCAGGCGAGGTCGGGTCCGGTGGCTTTGTCGCTGAGATGGGCTCCCTTGCTTTTCAGTTCCTCTGCATAATCGAGGAGGACGTCTGTCGCGTCAGGACTGCGATTGAGCAGTACGTCTTCGACCATTTTGAGGAGCTTCGGCTCGACTTCATCGTAAACCTCCAGCATACCGGGATTCACGATGCCCATGTCCATGCCCGCCTGACCAGCATGATAGAGAAAGGCCGCGTGCATGGCCTCACGAACGACATTGTTGCCGCGGAAGCTGAAGGAAATATTGGAAACCCCGCCGCTGACTTTGGCACCAGGCAGGTTCTGTTTGATCCACCGGGTCGCCTCGATAAAATCGACGGCGTAGTTGTTGTGCTCCTCCATCCCGGTAGCCACGGTGAGGATGTTGGGATCGAAAATGATGTCATTCGGGTTGAATCCGACCTCGTCGACAAGAATCCGGTAGGCGCGTTCGCAGATCCGAATCTTGCTTTCGTAGCTGTCGGCCTGGCCTTTTTCATCGAAAGCCATTACGACCACCGCGGCGCCATATTTCATGACCTTGCGGGCGTGTTCCTTGAATTTTTCTTCGCCCTCTTTCAATGAGATCGAGTTCACAATGCCTTTGCCCTGAAGGCATTTCAGACCGGCCTCGATAATTTCCCATTTCGAGGAATCGACCATGATGGGCACGGCGGCCACATCGGGCTCGGCGGCCAGCAGATTGAGGAATCGCGTCATCGTGGGAACGCCCTCGATCATGCCTTCATCCATGCAGACGTCGATGACGGGCGCACCGCCTTCGACCTGTTGACGGGCGATGGCGACGGCCTCCTCAAGTTTGTCCTCCTTGATCAGCTTCTTGAATTTGGGCGAACCAGCAATGTTGGTTCGTTCGCCGACCATGAGAAAATTTTTCTCCGGCGTCTGGTTGAATGCCTCCGAACCGCTCAAGCGCATGGCGGGCGAAGCAACGGGCACTTCGCGCGGGCCGTGACGTTCGGCCACCTTGGCGATGGCGGCGACGTGTTCGGGCGTGTTGCCGCAGCAACCACCGATGAGATTGACGATGCCCTGGGCGGCAAAGCCATCGAGATACTCCTCCATGTCCTTCGGCTCGAGGTCGAAGCCGGTGGGAGCCAGAGGATTGGGGAGGCCGGCGTTTGGATAGACCGAGACAAAGGTCTCCGCGACCTTGGAGAGTTCCTTAAGGTGCGGCTCGATCAAGTCAGGACCGAGCGAGCAGTTCAACCCCACCGCCAGCGGTTTCACGTGAGCGACGGCGTTCCACATGGCTTCGATTTTCTGGGCGGAGATCATCGTTTCCCCACCACGCCCGACGGCGGCCGAGACGATGATGGGATACTCGGTGCCGTCTTCGTCAAAGACTTCACGCAGCGCCACCAGAGCGGCCTTGGCGTTTAGCGAGTCAAAGATGGTCTCCACCATCATGATATCAGTTCCGCCCTCAATGAGTGCCCGGATCTGATGTTTGTAGGCATCGCGCACCTGATCAAAGGTGACGACCCGGAATCCCGAATCTTCGGCGTCGGGAGAGTTGGTCAGCGATACCGTCATCGGCCCGATGGCCCCGGCGACGTAGCGTTTTCTTCCCGTGTCGGAACCGATTTCGTCGGCCCATTTCCGGCAGAGCTGGGCGGATTTGACGTTCAATTCCCAGGCAAGGTCTTTGAGAAACGCATTCTTGCAGACCTTCGATTGAAAGAACTCCGGGTCCTTCCGGCCCGTTCCCTTCTCTCGGGGATCTTCGACAAAAAACTCGCTCTGCGCCAGAGTGGTGGCGGAAAACGTGTTTGTCTCGATGATATCCGAACCTGCCTCGAGGAAGCGTTTGTGAATGTCCCCGATCACATCTGGACGCGTGATCGAGAGTATGTCGCCGTTGTTGAGCAGATCCTTGTTGTTGTCGGCAAACCGGTCACCTCGCGCCGCTGCTTCATCCAGCCCGTAGCCTCGAATGGTGGTGCCCATGGCCCCGTCGAGAACGAGGATGCGATTGCGGAGAGCAGTGGCGAGTTCGATTTTGAGATCAGTCACAGGCATGATTCAGAGGTCAAGAATCCATCGTTCGATGGACTCAGAAGGTCAAACGAATGCCACCGAAGGCTCCGAAACCGGGAGCATCGTAACCGGTGGTGGTTTCGAAGTCCTCATCGAGGACATTTTCAAGGCGGCCAAAGATCTCCATGTGATCGTTCACCGAAACATTGCCGAAGATGCGGGCCACTGCGTAGTCATCGAGGCTAACGCCGGGAGAATCCAGACGAGCGAACGCGCTCACGAATTCGGCACCGATTTTCCAGGAATCCGCCTGATAGAGCAAACCGCCACTTAAGGTGTGCTCAGGACGACGGGGCAGTTTGTCGCCAGGGCCGCCAGCGAATCCGCCGAAGTAGTAGCCATCGACGATGACCGCATCGAGCCAGGTGTAGTTGGCGAAAAGACGGAGGTGATCAGTCGGCGTCAGCACGAACTCCAATTCGATGCCGTCGGTCTGCGTGTCTACCGAAGTGGCCAGCGCGGGAAAGCCAAACGAGTCCACGAGGTTTTCCACCTCGGCTTGGAAATAGGTCACCGCGATGCTGCCCGCTTCACCGGGGAGGAACTGACGAACACCGATTTCCCAGCTTTGGCTTTCTTCCGGCGCGAGGGAGTTGGGATCGACCGAGGGATCAAGGTAGACAAAATCCTGGCCAGACGGAGCTTTGTAGCCGGTGGCGATCTTTCCGAAGACCTGGGTCGAGGTTGGCTCGAAATCGTGACGGAGCTGAACGGAATAGGTCGCCTTGCTCTCGAAAGAATCGTGCCCGTCATGGCGAGCGGAGCCCAGGAAATTGAAACTGGCGGGCAGATCGATATCAGTCTGACCAAAAACGCTCCAATAGCCAAATTCCTTGGCAGAAGCCGGGTTGAACGGTCCGGGAATCAGCGGGGTCCGGGAGAATTCATAGCCATACCAGCCGCCACCGAGGGCGAAGGCAGCCTCTTCGGTGGGGTGGAAATTCAGCTGAGCCTCAACCTCGTGGGAATTTTGCTCCAGCCGATTGTCCTGAAAAAACACGTCCTGAGTCGCCTCGAGTTCACTGGTATTGTAGCTGTAGAAGACGCTGAAATCCCATTCGTCACGCTCGATCGAAAAGCGGGGAGAGAGCAGAGCCGATTGGTTTTCGTTTCGCTGCGTTTCCGGGAAATAGCTGCTGAGATTTGAACCGGGAACCTGGAGTTTTGATTCCTGATAGTAACCGAGCACGTCAAACCAGGCGCGATCGCCGAGGTCGAAGGCAATATTGCCGCGAAGATTGAGGTTTTGGAAATCGGAATAGACTCGGTCGTTTGCCGTGTCGTGAAATGACAGATCGAGAGCCAGCCCCACCGGACCATCTTTGACGATCACCTGCTGACCGCTGCGCAGGGTGGAGAAAGAGCCGCCTTCCACCAGGGTCGAGGCGGAGATGCCTTCTTCGAGATGACGCGCATCCACCATCCGCAGGTCGAGCGCGCCGGCGAGTGCATCGGATCCGTAGAGCGAACTGACCGGTCCGCGATTCAATTGGACGGAGTCGAGCCACATCGTGTCGAGGTTCTCCAAGTTGTAGAGTCCGGCAAGCCCTGGAGCGAGACGACGTCCGTTGAGCAGGACCACCGTATGGTTTGATTCCATGCCTCGAATGAAAAGCGACGTCTGGCTGCCCGCCCCGCCAGTCTGAACCACCGAAGTACCCGGGGCGAAAGCGAGCACATTTTCGATTCCGTAAAGTTGGCGAGCCTGGAGCTCTCCACCTGAGATCGTGTCCACCGAAGGCATTAACTCATCGAGCGACTTCGGCGTCTTGGTCGCGACCACCGTGGTAACCTCGAGCGTGGAAACACTCGCAGGGGTGGGAGCAGGTGTGACCGCAGGTGATAACTCGACCGTTTCCTGACCCAACCCCAAAAAAGGTTGAGCGAGAACGAGTAGTCCGAGGAGGAATCCTTTTCCGGTCAAAAACAGGAGGGATTGGCAAAGGCGTGTGATGTCGTGTTTCAAATCACAAATTAACTTATCGTGATTTCTTGATACGTTATTTTCAAGGGTGCGCAAGAACAAAACCTGAGAAAAGACCCCGATCCGTTGCCTCCTGAGTCGTTGGCACGTTCCCGACGACGGACAAACACGGCAGTTTCACGACTGCCAGAGATCAGATCTCGCCGCCCTGAAATGAATCAGGCGAGTGCCCTGAGATCGTTGGACTCCCGAACCGGCTTCCAGAGAAAAAGTGGTGCCGCCAGCAAGCACCAGACGGTGTCACCCAAGAGCGCGTTTTTCAGGAAATAGAGCGAAGGCGGAAACGGGCCGGGCAGGCCAACCGTCTGGCTTTGCCACCATCCGGCCAAAGACTTCACATACTCTGGTGAGATCATCCAGACGTAGGTATTGCTCAGCAGGTAAAACAGAAAACTGGCGCCCCAGGTGCCAATCAGCATCAAGCACCAGCGAGTTCCGCCCGAGATACCTTTTCGTTGACCAAGAGAGGCACCAAACATGGCTACCAGAGTATAGATCAGGGCACTGGCCAGGGTGTAGCCTCCCACGCCGGTTCCGTGAGTGATTCCCAAAAATAGATCACTGACGAACACCAGCACCGCCGGTACCCAGCAAAATCGCCAACCGAGCAGCAAACCGCCGCCCAGGCACATGGCCATGAGCGGAGCGGTATTCCACAAACCATCTGTCTCTGCAATCCCGATCCGATACCCGATCGTCAGGATCAGCAACGCGGCGATCCAGGATACCCGCGGCCAAGCGGCGGGCTTTGAAGACGAGGGGGTAGGAGCGGATTGGGTCATCGACGAGAAGGAGGGTCAGAGTGCTGACAGTTTCTGGACGAGGGCATCCTTGGGAGTGCCCGCTCCAACGACTTGATCCTTGATTTCGCCGTCCTTGAAGAAAAGAAGAAGGGGAATCGAACGCACCCCATACTTGGCGGCCAGCGCCTGACTGTCGTCGACATTGACCTTGCCGATCTTGGCCGTTTCGCCGACTTCGGCGGCGACTTGATCGAGCACCGGACCGATCATCCGGCACGGTCCGCACCATTCAGCCCAGAAATCGACCAGAACAGGTACGCTGGATTGAATCACTTCTTCTTCAAAGTTCGCTTCGGTGAGGGTAACGATGGATTCGTGGGCCATGGGAATAGGAGATGAGCTAGGTGTGGTAGGGTTCGGTGGGAATTGCCCAACAGAAATCAGGAAACTCCGCTTCAGCTTTCAGTTTCCGATGGAAACGATCGAACCGAAGGGAAAAGACCGCCAGTTGGACACTCTGTCAAGCACGAGGCCTGTCAGTCAGTCGACAGTTCCGCGCGCCGACCAAAGAGGACGACCAGACGGCCGTGGCCTTACAGGAAACGGGAAGGCATTCCGCGACGAATCCTAGGCTGTGACAGCCCTAACCCACCGTGAATCAAGCCCGACACGTGGACACACCGGTCCTGTCAGTCTCGAGTGATCACTCAGAATCCAGCCAATCGCTCCCGGGAGAAATCCGGTGAGCAGGGGGAGCAGCGAAGCAAATTCTGACGCCCCTCCTATCTCAGGAAAGGGCGCTCAGAGATTCACCAAACTACTTTCCAGCCGTCATCGTGAGGAATTCGATCACCAGCACGACGATTGCGAACAGTAGAACAACGATTGCGAATGGCATGAGTCCGGATTCTTCAAATTCTTCTTCCCACTCCTCTTCAACATCAGCCGCAGTGGACTTGATATCGGGAGCTTTGGAGATGGTAGAGGTGACGGCTCCGACACCAGCGCCGGCAGCCATCGGCTGAGTTTGTTGCAGCTTCACCGTTGCTTTTGGCAGCGGCTTGGCTCCACCACCGGCGAGCGGGGTGGTTTGCCGACCGACGGGAGCGCCACCGCCGGGAGCGGGGGCCTTGGCCAGCGGAATGGTCTTGGCACCGACGGGTCCACCACCACCGGGGGCGGGAGGAGCCGGCTTTTTGGCCAAAGGAATAGTCTTCGCACCCGGGGCCGCCGGAGCCGGAGGCGCAGGTGCTGAGGGAGCAGATGGTGCCGGAGGACGAGGAGCCGACGGCGCGGGCGGCGGTCCACCTGCTTTCGGAGCGGGCGGCGGTGCTGGCGCAGACGGGGCCGGCGGTGGAGCCGGGGCCGATGGGGCTGGCGGGGGCACCGCGGCTTGGACTGGCTGGGTCGGACCCGTGTCATCAGATGATGATACAGGTGCGGTGCCGCCTTTGGCGGGCACGGGAGCAGTCGATCCCTTTGGAGCGACCGGACCGGTATCTTCCGGACGGGCGCGCAAAGTGATGCGTACGGTTTCCTTCTTCAGAGGCACGGTGGAAGTCTTCGTAGAAGGCTTCAGCGGCTCGGGCGTCTGTGGCTCGGTGTCGCTCATGTTTGAAATTTTTAAAAAATCTGAATCGCTATTTAGGCCCGCAATCGCGTGTCGTGTCAATATCTTATTACGATCCCGAAGTGGTATCTTTTTTTGAATTCCTGGGTCGTCAGGCGATGCTGCACGGAAAGGTGCCTCTGGGTCCAGACTTTTTTCGTATCGGTAATCATGACCACCAAGCTCGACTCCCCCGCCGCATTGCTTCAGACGTTGATTCGCATTCCCAGTGTGAATCCCGATGGCGATCCCGGGAGCGATGTCACCGGAGAAGCCGCCTGCGCCTCGTTCGTGGGAGAATTTCTCGAGAAAGCCTGCGGCGCCACGGTGTCCTTCGATGAAGTGGAACCTGGCCGTCCCAATGTGATAGGAAAGCTTTCCGCCGGTTCCGCCGGCTCCAAAAAACCACGGATTCTTTTCGCGCCACACACCGATACCGTCAGCGTTTCTGGCATGAGCATTGATCCATTCGGGGGCGAAATTCGGGATGGAAAAATTTGGGGACGCGGGGCCAGCGACACCAAAGGGACCATGGCGGCGATGCTTTGGGCCTTTTGGGAATTGCGGGATCGCCTTGCGGATTTGAATGCCGAAGTGACTTTTGCCGGGTTCATGGGAGAGGAAACCGGTCAGCCCGGCTCCCAGCATTTTGCCGAGCGCTATCGGGGACAATTCGATTTTGCCATCGTTGGCGAGCCGACCAGTTTGGATGTGGTTCACACCCACAAAGGTTGTGTCTGGGTGGAACTCACCGCCACCGGTCGTGCCTGCCACGGCGCGTCGCCGGAGCTCGGAGAAAATGCGATCACCAAGCTGTTGCCTGTCCTGCACGCCATCGATACCGAACTTCGCTTTGAACTCGCCACCTTTGCGAATCCGGTTCTGGGTCACGCCACAGTGAACATCGGGCAGATTCGTGGGGGTTCTCGGACCAACATTGTGCCGGATCGCTGCACCGCGTCTCTCGACTTTCGCGAAACGCCAGAACTGGCATCTGCCGGCGGCGCCTTGGGCCTTCTGGGAGCTCTCCTGCAACGCCACGGTTGGGCCGAGTCCATCGGGGTCAAGGCAAACGTTGACACTCGCCCACTGAATACCCCCGTGGAAAATCCCTTCGTTCAAACCCTGCTGTCGCTGGGTGCCAAGCCCGTGGGTGCCCCCTGGTTTTGCGACGCCGCCTGGTTGTCGGCACTCGGCGATATCCCTGCCGTCGCCTGCGGTCCCGGCTCCATCGCTCAGGCACACACCGAAGACGAATGGCTGAAAGTCGAAGATCTGGAGGCGGGAGTGAAATTTTACCGACGGTTTCTGGAGGCTTTGTAGATCGGATGAAAGCGTGGCTCAAAAGACACCGTTGGAATGTCATCAATGTGCTGGGCGTGGTGCTGATCATTTGGGTAGGGCCGTATCTGAAATGGAGAATGAGTTCAAAAACGGTCGATTCTTCTAGATTGATCCTTGTACCACCAAGTTTCCCGAATGAATTTGTTTACGTGTTTCGCCCCCTAGCCATGATCGATAGCTGGATCTCGGGAGATAGAGTGCAACTTTTTACGTGGGGAGACGGATTCTGATTTAATCCTCATTTTCCCCGCTGGCAATCCGCCCGCGAATGAATAGGGTGCGGTCCGCCGCCGGACTGACGTGATTTAACCCTGTTGGGTCGGCGACTTGACCCTGTTAGATCCACGATTTTTTCCTTCTAATTCCATGGCCAAAGTACCTCAAAACGCCATCTCTCCCACTCGCGAAGAAGATTTTCCGGAGTGGTATCAGCAAGTCGTTCGTGCCGCCGATCTGGCGGAAAACTCGGAGGTGCGGGGCTGCATGGTCATCAAGCCGTGGGGCTACGGCATCTGGGAACAGATCCAGCGCCAACTCGACACCTATTTCAAGGAAACCGGCCACAAGAACGCCTATTTTCCGCTGCTGATTCCGGTCAGTTATTTGGAAAAAGAGGCCACTCACGTCGAAGG
>JAGROX010000233.1 GCA_020440025.1 Verrucomicrobiia bacterium | reverse complement strand
CGAAGATGTCGGCCTTGTGTCCGCGATAGATATAGCTGGGCTCGTGTCCGGCCGCTTGGAGTTCCGGAAAATTTGCCTGAGGAGAGCAGCCGTTGTCGGTGGTGAAAATGATGAGCGTGTTTTCCGTGAGACCGTTTTCATCTAAAGCCTTGAGCACTTGTCCCACCGTCGCGTCGACCTGCATGGTGAAGTCGGCGTAGATATTGATGCCACTTTTTCCCTGCCATTCCTTGGCCGGAAGAATCGGGGTATGGGGAGCATTCAGAGGGAAATAGAGAAAGAAAGGCTTGCCGTCTTTGGCCGCTTCGGCGCGACTGCCGATGTAGCGCACGGCCTCGTTGGTGAAATCAGGCAGCACGTTGATGGCATCAAAGGACGCGGCGGCGGGGCCTTTGCGATGAAAGGCTTTTTCGACCGTTGCAGGTTCGGTCGGCACCCTGTCATTGATGTAGACGTAAGGCGGCATGTCGAGAGAGGCACTGATGCCCCAGTAGTGATCGAAACCCACGTCGACCGGGCCATTCTGAATCTCGCCGGTGTAATCGACCGCCCAGCCATCCGTGAACTTTCCGGAAAAATCGCCTTTGTCATCGGCCGTGCCACCGTCCTTCAGCGGCCAGTTGAAGCCGAGGTGCCATTTGCCGACACAGGCGGTGTGATACCCCTGTTGTTTGAGAAACCCGGCGACGGTGAGGCGATCTTTCGCAATCAAAGGCGGCGAAAAACCTCCAAGAACCCCTGATTGGAGGCGGGTTCGCCAGTGATACCGTCCCGTCAGCACGCTGTAGCGAGTTGGTGTGCAAACCGAAGACGAGGTGTGCGCATCAGTGAAGATCATTCCTTCCTTCGCGATGCGATCGATGTTCGGCGTCGGGATTTTTCCGTCGGGATTCAGCGCCGTGACATCTCCAAATCCCTGATCATCGGCGAGGATGAAAACGATGTTCGGTTGGTCCGCAGCGCGAGCGCCAAGCACCGAGAGTGCGAGAGTAAGGCAGAAGAGAAGGGGCGTTTTCATAGGATAGAGCTATCGGGAATGGTTCATGCAATCAACTCAAGAATCTCGCTCTCGGTCAATCCAGCGTCACCACCCTCTTCGCCATTGTCGAGCATGGCACGGATGGTTTCCTTCTTTCGTTCCTGAAGGGCGAGGATCTTTTCCTCCACGGTTCCACGGGCGATGAGCTTGTAACTGGTGACCACATTGGTCTGACCAATACGGTGGGCACGGTCGGTGGCCTGGGCTTCGACGGCGGGATTCCACCACGGGTCCACATGGATCACGGTATCGGCTCCCGTCAGGTTGAGCCCGACGCCGCCCGCTTTGAGGCTGATGAGAAAAACCGGGAGATCCGCGTTCTCCTGGAAGCGGCGAACCACGTCTCCACGATTCCTCGTCTGTCCATCGAGGTAAGCGTAACCCCAGCCGCGTTCACTGAGCATGGGGACCAGCACCTGGAGCATTTCGACGAATTGACTGAACACGAGCACGCGATGACCGCCTTCGACGG
The DNA here is from genome assembly GCA_020440025.1 of Verrucomicrobiia bacterium. Classification (GTDB taxonomy): domain Bacteria; phylum Verrucomicrobiota; class Verrucomicrobiia; order Verrucomicrobiales; family DEV007; genus JAEUHH01. The sequence goes on along the minus strand of JAGROX010000233.1, from coordinate 8,642 downwards.
CATCGGCGATGAGTTCTTCGACGGCGTCGAGTTTGACCGATGCTTCCTCGGGCTTCACATCTGCCAGCCCCAGCAGTCGGAGATCGCAACAGGCCTGTCGCAGTCTGAGCAGCGCGGTAAGGGCCAGCATCCTCTTGCGTCCTCCCTCGGCGTCGAGGATGGAGGAGCGGCTTTCCCGAACGAGTTGATCGTAGACCGCCCGTTGTTCGTCGCGCAGATCGCAGTAGATGACCTGCTCGATTTTCTCGGGCAGATCGCGGGCCACCTCCGATTTGAGACGACGCAGAATCACCGGTTGAAGCCGACGGGCGAGTCGGCGCTGAATGCCGGGCGCGTTGCCACCGCTGATCGGTTTCTCGAAGCGTTCGCCAAACTCCTTGCGCGAACCGAGATAGCCGGGCAGGGCGAATTGCATGATGGACCAGAGATCACGCACCGAGTTTTCGATCGGAGTGCCGGTGAGAGCGAGACGATGAGTTGCGTTCAAAGCGTGGGCAGCTTTGGAGACTTGGGCTTCGGGGTTCTTGATCTGTTGAGCCTCATCGAGAACAACGACACCAAAGGATCGCTCGCGATAGAGATCGGCATCCAGTCGCAGAAGCGCATAGCTGGTCACGAAAAGGTCGGCATCCGCATTGGCGGCAAAGGTTTCCTGACGATCCGGTCCCTGCAACGCGACGGCCTTCAGGTCGGGGACAAATTTCGCCGCCTCATCGATCCAGTTGAAAACCAGCGACGAGGGACACACCACCAGGGCCGGGCCGGTCGCGGGATCAGAGAGTGTGCGGATGAAAGTCAGCGCCTGGAGCGTTTTCCCTAATCCCATGTCGTCGGCGAGAATGCCGCCCATGTTCCTTTGAGCCAGCGACTGCATCCAGCGAACGCCTTCGCGCTGATAGGGGCGCAGGAGAGATTCGATGGACTCCGGAATCTCGGAAAAACTGAGCGATGCGGCGGTTGTTGCTTCCCAGGGAGCTTTGCCGCGAACACCGATCCCGCCATCGGCTGCGGTTTGTCGAAGATACCCGGCGTGTTGTGCTCCCACTTTGAAGAGTCCGGGCCGATCCTGAGTCGCTTCGATATCGGCGACCGCTTCGTGGAGTTCTTCGACCAGATCGGCATCGAAAACGGCAATCTTGCCGCCTTTGACCTGCTGATGATTCTGCCCCTTCTGAAGCAATCGCTGAATCTCCTCGCGGGAAAAACGCCCGCCGGACGGCGTATCGAACTCCAGTTCCATCGCGAACCAGTTCTCTCCGGAGCTGGTGAACTCGAAGGTGGCGGTGACGGGCTCCACTTGTTGCGAGGCGTGATCGAATCTCGGACCAGTCGTGATTTTCCACGCCGCATCCAGCTTCGGAAACCCGTGAGCGAAGAAGCGCAGGATGGCCGATTTGTCCTTGAGCACAAAGGCACCCTTGGCATTGGGCCCCGCGAATTCCCATCGCTGCAGGGCCTCAACGGCGGACCGCTCCGCCGCGATGTCGGGCATGAGCAATCGATCGAGATCCTGAGGATCGGTGAGAAAGCCCTTGGTCTCCGTCCCTGCCGCTTGTCGCGGACGATCGCCGTAACGGAAATAAAGGGTGGCCTCCAGATGATTGAGCGAGCCTTCGAGATCGAGTTCGACGGCGGGCGCGACCACCATCGGGAGATGAGCGATGAGATTTTGGGAGACGGCAAAGCTGTCAGCGAATGCCGCCAAGGCAGCCGGAGCCGAGTGGGCTTCCAGTGCATAGCCAGCTCTTGAGAAGACCCCGAAGAGGCTGCGCGGCAATCCGGGCGCGACGGGATGAAAAATCTCTCCATCGAGCGCCCAGGCTGAGCCGGCCTCGGGATCGACCAAGGGCGTGACCGATGCAGTCCAATCGACCCGAAGTTTGCCGCGTTCGAAACTCAGGGAAGGTCGGATCGGAGAGAACGCCACCCGGGCCGGAGTCTTTCTACCGAAGCTGACGCGCGGATGACCGGCCAAGGCATCGAGCAGTTGCAGGAAATCGCCACGACCGAGCTGCATCATGCCCGGCACCTGCTCGGGCGTGATGGCTTGCAAAGTCTGGTAGAGAGCGATATCGCGAGGACCGAGAAAAAGCTTTCCCGTCGCCGCCTTGGCGGCACCGAGCAGACAGCGGTTTTTGCCCTCGATCTCGATTTCGATTCCAGCCATCAGGCGACCCTTTTCCCAGGCGTTCGCGATCTGGGGAGCGAGGACGACAAAAAGCTGCGCCGACACCGCATTGGCATCGTCCGGACGCTCGGTGACTTTGGGCCAATCGGAACTGAGTTTCGGTTTCGGCGGCCCCGTCGGAACCTGCGCGGCAGCGACTGCCGGAGGTGCTGCCGCGGGCGCGACGGGATCGATCACTTGCAGGGCAACAGCCAAGGCATGCGCGCAGACCGCTCCGTCGCGGCGGGAGAGGGGACAGGTGCAGCCGTTGTCCCAATTTGTCCGGGAATGAATCGTCACCCGCACCTTGCGGGCGTTCCCCTTGTCGATGACCAACCCTTCGAGGATCCCTTTTTGGTAGCTCGCTTCCTCGACCCGTCCGGCGGAGTGAATGAGGCGAGCCTCCTTCATCTCTTTCCATCCGCCCGTGTCCATGAGCAGTTTGGTGGTGAGGGGAACGGCTTCGACCATGGAGATTCAGTGAGTTTTTGAAAGCAAACAGGGTCAGGTGCGTGACCTGACCCTGTTGGGTGAAGGGAAAAATTCGTATTTGAAGAAGGATGGAAACCTCAAGCCTCCGGTTTCGGCGACGGCTTGCGCATCTCCTTTTTCCATTCGTCAGGCATCTCGCTGACATCGCTGTCGTCGTCGTAGAATTTCCGAATTTCTTCGAGCTTCTTTTTCATCTCGGCGACTTCGTCGGCGTAGTAGGGATTGTTGTACTGATTCATCAGTTCGCCGGGGTCGGCATCGAGATCGTAGAATTCCCATTCCTCGCCGAACTGGTAGAAGTGCATCAGCTTGAAACGATCGGTGCGAATGCCGTAGTGACGCGGCACCATGTGGACGCTGGGATACTCGTAGTAGTGGTAGTAGATCGCGTCGCGCCACTTGGCCGGTGTCTCGCCTTTCAACAGAGGAACGAGGGAAAGGCCCTGCATGTCGCTGGGAATTTCGGCTCCAGCCATTTCGAGAAAGGTCTCGGCGTAGTCGAGATTCTGCACCAAGTCGGTGTTTTTGGAACCGGGCTTGGTCACTCCTGGCCAGCTGATGATGAGCGGCATTTTGAGAGACTCTTCATACATCCATCGCTTGTCGAACCAGCCATGGTCTCCAATGTAGAAGCCCTGGTCGGAGGAATAGATCACGACCGTATTCTTGTCGAGGCCGAGGTTTTTCAAAGTCTCACGCATCCGGGCCACACTCTCGTCGACTCCCTTCACGCAGCGGAGATAGTTCTTGGCGTAGCGCTGGAATTTCCACCGAACGAGATCTTGGCCAGAGAGATTGGCGTCATGAAACTCCTTGTCCTTGGGACCGTAGTAGCCGCGCCAGGCTTCCATTTGCTCCGGCGTCATCCGCTTCATGTTGTTCCAGGCGGAGCGATCCTGCCGCATCTGTGAAGGCGGCTGATTGTAGTCGGCGGTGAGGTCAACGAAGAGGTCGTAGTTGATATCCATGTGACGATCGATCTCAAGTTCTTGAAAACGGGCAGGCGGGGCGTTGTCCTCATACTTGTCGAAAAGCGTGGGCGGCTCGGGAATGTCGATGTCGTCGTAGAGCGACAGATGGCGCGGGGCCGGCATCCAGTTTCGGTGAGGCGCCTTGTGCTGCATCATCAGCATGAACGGCTTGCTCTCATCCCGTTTCTTCGTCAGCCACTCGACCGCTAGATCGGTGACGATGTCGGTGCAGTAGCCCTGAATGGTGACCTTACCCTCGGGTGTCAGGAAATCCGGGTTGTAGTAGAGCCCTTGGCCGGGGAGGACCTTCCAGTCGTCAAATCCCTGCGGTTTGCCGTCCAGATGGGACTTTCCGTAGATCGCGGTCTGGTATCCGGCTTTCTGGAGAAGCTTGGGGAAGGTCTGTTGATCCCAATCGAACTTGTTCCCGTTGTCGCGGAAGCCGTTTTTGTGGCTGTGCTTTCCCGACTGAATGACGGCCCGGCTGGGGCCGCAGATCGAGTTGGTGCAAAAGGAGTTCACGAACAGCATGCCGTCCGCTGCCAGTTTATCGATCTCCGGGGTGGGATTGAGCGATTTCAACCAACCTTCATAGGCCCCGATGGCATGCGGGGCATGGTCATCGGTAAAGATGAAAAGAATATTCGGCCGATCATCCGCCGAGGCGGAAAAAGCGGGAGCGAGACCCAGACCGACGGCAAGGATAAGAAACAGGGGGCGCAATTTCATCGCCCCATTGATGCCCGAAGATCGATCTCGGCGCAACTACCGGGTTGAGAGGGAACCAGTGCTGGTTTGCTGCCCAATAGGATGGATGCGGGGACCGCGGCAAGTGCGCGAGGCCTTGGATTTTGCCGATTTCGTGATGATCTCGTCCTTTCGCTACTTCTGCTCCAGAGGGCGTGCGACTTCCGAGTCGCCATCGAGGCTCGCCTGGAGCGTTTGGATCATGAGCAGGGTTTCCTCATTGGCCGGTCCAGAGATGACGAAGGAATCGCCTTCCATGGGTGCGGTGACGAAGGTGGTGGAAAGGGGCAGACCGGCCATGCGAACGAGGAGAACTTTGCCGACGGCGGTCTCGGAGAAGGCGGCGAGATGTTCGCGGTCTTTTCGCTGGAGGTAGAGATGGGCGAAGCGGTGGGGTTGCTTGCCGGTGATGCGACCTTTGACAAAAATGGGGAGCTGTCGGGTCTCGATGATGAGTTCGTCGAGCCGGGTGATCACGAAATTTGGCTGGTGAGAGACGAATCCGGTGATGGCTCCGGTCGGGTCGGCGTAGGGCACGGGGGTCGCGTCGGATAGCTGGTCCGAAAGCAGGAAAAACTCGAGCGGCTGATGCAGCGTTCCTTTCCGGGCTGATTCGCACATCGGCAGTAACAGGAGCGCGACGAGAACTCCCGCAATGCTGGCGAGAGGACCGAAAGGGATTGGCTGAAGGTTGAGCTTACCGAAACGCATCAAAGCAGGTGAAAAATATGGAAATATGAAATATTTCTGAAACCCCTAGTTTCGACTAGCTCTTCTGATTTGCAATGGTGAGTGGGGCGAAAGAGGGCAATTCCCAGGAAGCTCTTTCTGGAACCGCGAAACCGGGGGCATTTCCGCTTTTGTCCAGGGAAGGTTCTCGCTAGGGTGCCGACATGATTCGAATAGGCATTGTCGGTTGCGGGCGCATTTTGGCGGCCCATTTGCGGGGGTATCGATTGCTCCGCGAGGCGGGGATCGATGATTTCCAGATCACGGCGCTGTGTTCTCGAAAAGCGGACGATGCGCTCGGCTATGTCAAACGGGGCGAAGGTCCGCCACAGCGAGTGCCGGTCTCGGACATTCCGGGCGATCCACTGGCGGTCGGGGACGAATACCTCAGCGACTTTCAGCCGGGCGTGGAGGTGGCGGTTTACACCGACTACGAGCAAATGATCGCGGAAGGTCCGATCGATGCGGTCAACGATTTCACTATTCACAGTCTGCATCATCAGATCGCTGAGGTGGCATTTCGACATGGGAAACACCTGATGTCACAGAAGCCGCTGGCGGTAACCATGGCGGCCGCGCGACGGATGTGTGAACAGGCAGAGACGGCGGGCGTGAGTTTCGGCGTTTTTGAGAATGCCCGATTCCGGGCCGATGTGCGTCGAATTGGCTGGGCGTTGAGCGAATCGGGACCGTTGGGCGCGCTGCAGATGGCGCTGATGGGAAATGTCGGCACCTGGTGGGCCCCGGATCTGATCGTGGCGGAAACTCCGTGGCGTCATGTGCTGGCAGAAGCGGGTGGGATCGCGCTCGACCTGGGACCGCACTTTTTCGACATGCTAAGATACATCGGTGGCTCGGAAATGAGTCACGTCTCGGCGCAGACTGCGGTGGTGGAGCCTTTGCGTTACCTGATTCGCGAGGGAGCGAAGGTGGAGCCCTTTTCCTGCGATGCCGATGATACCTTCTACGCGAGTTTCGAGAATGAAGCCGGAGCCAGCGGGATGCTTTTCGGAAGTTGGGCCGGGCATGGAAAAAATACCATCGTCGGTGAGGGGCCGACCTATTACGGGAGCCGGGGCCGAGTCTGTGGCGACGTGGTGCATCTGGATGGCGTGGCGGTACCCCAATCTCTCGCGGCACTCTACGGGGCGCAGGCTCCGGATGCCCTGAAGGCGCAGCATTTTCCGAAGGGGCTCGACAGTGACTTCGCCCTGGCTCAGCATGACTGGCTGGAAGCCATTCGGAACGGAACCCAACCGGAATGCTCCGGGCGGGAGGGGCTGCTGGATCTCGCTTGTTCCTATGCGGTGGTCGAGTCGGCTCAGGCGGGGCAACGAATCGCGGTGGACGATGTGGTGAGCGGAGCCGTTCGCGACTACCAGAAACCCATCGATGAGCGATTTGGAATCGCCTGAGAAGAGCTTCAAAGGAAACCCAATCAAACCACTGAAAGAACATGCCTCTAAAGTTTCGTCTCAATGTGATGATGTTCCTCGAGTACGCGGTCAAAGGACTGTGGTTCCCGCTCGCGTCCGTGTTCTTGACCGCCTCGGTGGCGGATGGCGGACTGGGGTTCACTGAGACCGAGAAAGGGCGGATCATTGCCATTCCTTTTGCGGTGGGAGCCATTCTCTCGCCCTTCGTGGGGCAACTCTGCGATCGCTATTTTTCGGCCCAGCGAACCTTGGGCGTTTTATTGATTCTGACGGGCATCCTGATGTCGATCACGGCTCAGCAGACGACCTTCTTGGCTTGGCTGATTCTCGGAACGGCATTCGCCATTCTCTACGTGCCGACGGTTTCGGTGACGAATTCGTTGGCGATGAGTCATCTGAAAAATCCCAAGGCTGAATTTCCTGGCGTTCGGGTGTGGGGAACGATCGGTTGGATTGCCGTGGCCTGGCTGTTTCCGATGATCTGGTTGCAGCATGATCTGAAGCCGCAGTGGATGCCGCCATTTTTAAAAGGGATCGAACAGGCTGACGTGACCGCGCGGATGATCGATTCGGTCTTGGTGGCGGGAGTGCTGGCAGTGGTCTACGGCGTGTTCTGTTTCTTCCTCCTGCCGAATACTCCGCCGGCTGAGAAATCCGAAGGTCAGGGTTTGGCGCTGAAGCAGGCCCTCGGACTTTTCCGAAAACCGTCTTTTGTTCTCGTGCTGGTAATCAGCTTGCTGATCGCGATGGTCCATACGATCTACTTTTTTCAGATGGGATCGTTTCTGGTCGCAGCGGGGCTCGATCGAGCGGATGTGATGCCGGCGATGTCGCTGGGGCAGTTTTCCGAGATCGCAGTGATGGGCATGCTAGGCGGTTTCCTGAAACGTTTTGGCTTTCGTTGGACCATGGCATTCGGAGCTTTGTGTTATGCGCTTCGCTATCTTGTTTTCTCTCAAACGGATCTTCCGGTGTGGGCGCACGTGAGTGCTCAATTGCTTCACGGATTCTGCTTCGCCTGTTTCTTTGCTGCGGCTTTCATCTACGTGGATCGTATTGCTCCGAAGGCGGTGAAACATTCGGCTCAAACGCTCTACACTCTGGTAATGTTCGGGCTGGGACCTATCCTGGCGAGTCGGCTGAACAGTTGGCTGGCGACGCGATCCGATACGGTGGAGGGAAAGCTGACGCTGGCCGGCTACGGAACGTATTGGCAGATCGCAGGCTGGGTGGCGCTGGGATGTGCCATTGTCTTTGCGATTTTCTTCCGTGATGAGACAGAGGATGAAACCGGAGCCTTGGCCCGCAAATGAAACACAGCTTACTACCTACGATAATGATTGATTCACCACAGAAGAAACTTCGCATCGGCGTCCTCGGACTCCATCATGATCATGTCTGGGGAAACCTCGAGGAACTGGCACGGCTTGGAGATCAGGCGGAACTTGTTGGCGCGGCGGATCCCCATCCGGAGCTGCGCGATCAGTATGGAGCGCATTACGGGGGCGACACCTTTCCGGATTACGAGGAGTTCCTCGACAAAGAAGAACTCGATGCGGTCTACATTTTTGCCAGCAACAAAGTCAGCGAAGATCTGGTGGTCATGGCCTGCGAACGCGGACTTCACTGCCTGGTGGAGAAACCGATGGCCGCCACGCTGTCAGGTGCGGACCGGATGCTGGCGGCAGCGGAAAAGGCGGGTGTCCGTCTCATGATCAACTGGCCGTTTGCATGGTGGCCGCAGATGCAGCACGCGCTGAATATCGCGCAAGCGGGCGAGATCGGGCATCTCTGGCAGGTCAAGTATCGCGCCGCTCACGAGGGACCGGTGGAACTGGGATGCTCGAAATTTTTCTGTGACTGGCTCTACGATGAACAACTCAATGGAGCGGGGGCCCTGATGGATTACTGCTGTTACGGATCGCTCCTCGCGCAGGTGTTGTTGGGTGCGCCATCGAGCGTCACCGGCGTCAAATTGAGTACCGGGCTAAAGCCTGACCTGAAGCTGGAAGACAATGCGATTCTGGTGATGAGCTATCCGCACGCCATCGCGACGACCGAAGCCAGCTGGACGCAAATCGGAAAACTGACAGCTTACAC
>JAGROX010000232.1:3045-7731 GCA_020440025.1 Verrucomicrobiia bacterium | reverse complement strand
TGATGACGGGCGGCGAACTCCAGCATCTTGATGACCGTTGCCGGGCTGCCCAGCGGCGAAGCACTGATGGAACGTTGGGCACCCATCAGCAGCGGCACCGAGGATTCCACCTTTGCGGTCGCCCCCACAAAATGCAGCCGCCCTTTGGGACGCAGCGCCGCGATGTAGGTCTGCCAATCGAGTTCGACATTCACTGTCACGAGGATGAGATCCAAGCTCCCTGCGAGTTTTGTAATCGCATCCGGATCGCGCGAGTTCACAAAATGATGCGCGCCAAATCCGCGAGCCGCTTCTTCCTTGTCGGCACTGGAAGAAAAGGCGGTGACTTCGCAGCCCCACTTGCTCAGGAACTGCAGAGCCATGTGGCCGAGGCCACCAATGCCCACGACGCCGACGCGATCGGTCGGCAGGACGCCACATTGGAGGATGGGATTGAAAACGGTGATTCCACCGCAAAAAAGCGGGCCCGCTGAGGCGAGTTCCAAGGCGTCCGGCAACGGCGTCGCCCACAGCGCCTGCGAGCGAACCTTGCTGGCGAAGCCTCCGTGGCGACCGACAATGGTCTGGCCCGAGTTCGCGCACAGATTCTGATTGCCGCTGAGACACTGATCGCAGGTCTGGCAGGAACGGGCAAACCAACCGACACCGACTTTGTCGCCAACCTTGAGATTCGTCACCGCATCGCCCTTGGCACTGATCGTTCCCACGATCTCATGTCCCGGGACAAACGGATAGCTGGTGATCCGCCAATCATTGCCCAACATACTGAGATCGCTATGGCAGAGACCACAGTAGGCGACATCGACCTCCACCTCGTCGTCGGCCAAAGGACCGGGATCGTATTCAAAGGCTTGAAGTTTTCCTCTGGCTTCGGTGGCGGCGTAGGCTTGGATACTCATGGCAATGTAGGATACGACGCTGAACGCCGAAGCGGCTTACCAGGATCTGAAAATTGATTTCGACCGGGAATCAACGAACCTGATCTCTCAGAAATCGTCTCCATGACCAAACCCTCCCACGCCCTCCTGCTCGCCCTCATCCTGCCCCTTTCGTTCACGAGCGGCGCCACCACTCACGCCGCCGACTATCGTCCGGTGAACTCCCCACCTCCTGAACCTATTCGCGAGTTTCGGGGAGCCTGGATGGCCACGGTTCACAACATCGATTGGCCATCCCGTCCCGGTCTTTCCCCCTCTCAGCAGCGGGCGGAGCTGGTGACGCAGTTCGATCTCGCCGCCGCCACCGGCCTCAATGCCATCATTCTACAAATCCGCCCCGAAGGCGATGCCCTTTATGCTTCGAAAATCGAACCGTGGTCCTACTGGCTCACCGGTCAGATGGGCAAAGGCCCTTCCGATGGCTACGATCCCCTCGCCTTTGCCGTCGTCGAAGCGCATCGCCGCGGCCTGGAACTGCACGCGTGGTTCAATCCCTTCCGCGCTCGCGCGACCCAGAGTGTTTCGGCCTCATCGAGTCATCTGAGCAAATCTCATCCCGATTGGTTGATGCCAATCTCGGGCTCCCAATCGTGGACCGATCCGGGCAAGCGAGCGGTGCAGGATCGAGCCATCGCGGTCATGGTCGATGTCGCCCGGCGCTACGATGTCGATGGCATTCATATCGATGATTACTTCTATCCCTATCCGAAAAAAGTCGGCAGCAAAATGGTTCAGCAGTTCGACGATTCCAAGACCTACGCGTCGTATCGCGAAAAGGGCGGCAATCTCACGGTCGGCGATTGGCGGCGGGCCGAGATGAACGGATTCATCCAGCGCACCTATGCCGCGATCAAAAAGACCAAGCCCTGGGTGAAATTTGGCGTCAGCCCTTTCGGGATCTGGCGCCCCGGTTCACCTCGCGGCATCGAGGCCGATCTCGATTCCTACGAACACATTTCCGCCGACTCCCGCACCTGGCTCAGGGAGGGCTGGGTGGATTACCTCTCGCCTCAGCTCTATTGGCGCATCGATGACAAGCCGCACAGTTTCGCCTCGCTCACGGGTTGGTGGAGCGAGCAAAATGTGAAGGGTCGCCATCTCTGGCCTGGAATCGCCTCCAGCCGCATCATGAGCGACGAAGACTCCGGACGTCCCGCGACCGAAACCACGCGCCAGATTGATGTCACCCGCAAGTCCGCGCCCAATCGCTATGGGGCGGGCCACCTGCACTGGAGTTTCAAAGCCATCGTCCAGGATCGGGGCGGATTGCGCGCCCAACTGAAATCAGCCTATCGCATCAATGCCCTGCCTCCCGCCTCGCCGTGGATCGCTCCGCCCAAAGCACCACCGGCTCCCCAATGCGCCGTGACAGACCAAGGCGGTCGCGCCACACTGAATTTCGGGAAACCCCAGGCGGGAGCCCGCTGGCGATTGATCCAAGTGCGCCCGCAACCGGGCGGCGACTGGTTCACGCTTCGTTTGGTGGACGGTGGCGCCCCCGGCATGGCCTTGCCTGATGCTCCTGCGGAAATCGCGATTCGGAACGTCGGATTCGCCGGGCAGCTCTCGGCCCCGGTCGGCTTCGCCCGCTGATCATCCCGCACACGTGCCACCTTTTTGGGCTGTCTTTTTTTCGGAAATGCCTACGGTCTCGCCATGGCCCGACTCTCTCTATTCATCTTCTGCCTGCTGCTCCTTCTCACGCCGACCTTCTCCCATGCCGGTGATGATTGGCCGTGGTGGCGTGGACCGACCCGCAACGGCGTCGCCGATCCCGATCAAAATCCGCCGCTGAATTTTGGCCCCGAGCAGAACGTCAAGTGGGCCGTCGACCTGCCCGGCCGCAGCCATGGCTCAGCGACCGTAGTGGGCGATCGCGTCTTCATTGCCACCGCTGAAGAGGACAAACAGATCCAATCGCTGATCTGCTTTGATCGCGCCTCCGGCAAGCAACATTGGAAAACTGAGATCCATCACGGTGGATTCACCCAGAAATCCAACAAGAAAGCCTCGTGGGCCTCGGGAACCCCGGCCTGCGATGGCGAACGGGTGTTCATCAACTTCGTCAACGAGGATGCCGTCACCACCACCGCACTGGATCTCGATGGCAAACAGGTCTGGCAGACAAAGATCACCGGCTATGTGATTCACCAGGGCTATGGCTCGTCGCCCGCCATCTGGGAGCATCTCGTCATCGTCTCTGCCGACAACAAAAGCGGCGGAGCCGTCTGCGGTCTCGATCGCAAAACCGGCGACATCGTCTGGAAAGTCGAACGCGCCCAGATGCCGAACTACCCGTCGCCCATCATTCTGGAAGCCGCCGGAAAGCCGCAGCTTTTCCTGACCGGGACCGAAAAGGTTTCGAGTTTCGATCCCCTGACCGGCAAGACGAATTGGGAGATCGAGGGCGCCACCACCGAGTGCGTCACTTCCACTGTGACCGACGGCGAACGGATCTTCACCAGTGGCGGTTACCCGAAAAACCACGTCGCCGCCATCGAGGCAGACGGATCGGGCAAAGTCGCCTGGGAGATCAAGGATCGCGTCTACGTGCCGTCGATGTTAGTCAAAGACGGTCGCCTGTTTGCCACCATGGACAGCGGGGTCGCCATCTGTTGGGACTCGGCGACGGGCAAGGAACTCTGGAAAGCCCGCCTCGGCGGCAACTTCAGTTCATCCCCCACCCTCGTCGGTGAAAACATCTACGCCGCCAACGAGGAAGGCACCCTCTACGTGTTCAAAGCCAGTCCCGATAGCCTGGAAGTGCTCGCCGAAAACAAACTCGGCGATGAGATCTTTGCCACCCCCGTCATCTGCGGTGGCGAGATCTTCCTCCGCGTGGCCGACTACGATGGCGAGAAACGCAGCGAGAAGCTCTTCTGTTTCGGCGACTGACCCGTCACTTCACATACAGCGCGCTGAAACGAATCCCCGTGTTCTTCTTGCCCTCGAAGGTCACTTTGAACCGAACCCGATCCGGCAGATCCGAGAGTGGGGCGTTTCCGTTCCACACGATGGGCGTTTGAAAACCGCTCTTGGTCACGATGGCGGCATTCTTACCTGAGAACTCGGGAAGCGGTCGCGTGCGATCGTCCAAGATCTCGATCCGCAGCGAGGCGTCCTTTCCGAGCCCCCCGGCATTCACGAAAAACTCCCGTGGCCCGCTATCGCCACCTTTCAGATCCACGACGGCCGTCATGAACTCGCTCACGATCTCCGGCATCTGGTAGTTACCCGGTCCCTTGGTGGTTTCATCGACCACCAGATCCGCAAATCGATCCCGTGGCAGTGTGGCGATGCCAACCCCGCCGCGTGGCGGCGAACCTTCCCACCCCCGGGGATCCCAGGCACCGTAGTAAATGAAAGTCTCGTCACCGATGTTTTCAAACCCCTGCCCCTGGAGAATTCCGCCCTGATCCCAGACACCGTCCTCACCCCGTTCCATGAAAATCCATTCGTGGGCAGGCTCGCGGAACTGAATGCCATCGTTACTGACGACAAAGCCCAGATCAACCGTGACATCCTTCCATTCCTTGCCCCCATGCCAGATGCCCACGATCCCGAGCAACAGGTTGTTTCGATTCCACACACTCACCGCCTCATGCAACTGCTCGCCCTCGCGACTCCGGCCCGGCCCCAGCAGCTCATGCTGAGTCGATCGGACAAATCCGATGGCACTGGATTGCGACCAGTGGACAAAATCCGGCGAGACAAACTGCCGCATCACCCGGCCATGATAGGGACGCGA
>JAGROX010000232.1:0-2943 GCA_020440025.1 Verrucomicrobiia bacterium | reverse complement strand
GCGTCGACCGGCTCCGCATCGATCAGCAGCTTCCAGCGCAGGCCATCCGCACTGCCATACGGAGCCAGGGTTCCCAGTCTGACGTCATTCTTCGGCCACCACACGTGGGCACCCATCTTGTAGCGACGGCTGGCATCTGCATCGGCCTCATCCCGCAGCACCTTCAGATTCAGGATGCCCATGGCCGGCTCCACCAGCACCAAGTTGTTGTTTTTGTTCCCCCGGTATTCCACGAGCCCCAGATCCGGCTTCACCCAGTTCACCCCATCCGAACTCTCCGCATAAGCCACCCGCCAGGGAGCGGATCGCGGCACCGACTTGTCCAGTCTGTCCTCGCCCGCCGCCACATACCACATGCGGAACGTGTCGCCCTCGCGAATCACCGAACCATAAAACTGCACCGCCCACGAGTCCGGATCACCCGCCTCCCCGCGCCGCACCACCGGATTCGCCGGATGCCGCGTCGGCGAGCGCATCTCCATCTTCAGATTCTGGGTGAAAGGGATCGACACATTGTCGAAGGCGAACAGCGTCGTCACCTCGGTTTCGTCGAAGTAGCCATCAACCTCAGCCCGCGCCACGCCTCCCAGACAGGTCCAACAGGACAGGAAACAAAGGCCGAGGAGTCGTGGGGGCAGTTTCATGATGAGGGTGCGTTGGCAGCGATGGAGAGCAAGTCATCCAATAAACAAAGCTCTGTCGCAAACCATCCAGAGAATGCTGAAATCGAAATCAAAAGGCAAGGAAACCGAAGACAAGAAAGTGCCGGAGGCACGCGACAAGGGTAGCCGGTGGTGAAGGATCGGCACACCTGACAGAGCTGGGAGGGAAAATGTCAGACTGCCTTGCCTGCCCCGTTTCGGCAAAGCCCGCATGCCGGGTGGTGTGGGGGGAGCGGGTTCAATCCCCGTTCCTACCCGATTATCCATTGGATTGCGCTCAACTACATTGAAATGTCCGAGCGATTGGAAAACCTTCACATTTGCGGCAAACTCCGACGTAGATTGCTCCTGCATCTCCAAACATCATTCCGTGGTCATCCGCTCCGTCTGAGGATACTGCCACCCCTTGCGGACAATCTTCAATAGGCTTCCAGCGATGGAAGGTCCCACCATCCCATTCCCAACTCGCTATCGTCAAGAGGTCCTCAGTCCATCCCGAGCACTTCGGACACCGAGAAGACTGGGGAACTTGGATCCAATTCACATTTCCCCCAACCTTAGTTCCGTCTGCGGCACTCAAGAAATATGAATATGCGGTTTCGGGTGCCCACTCGTCATCCGGTCTCTCTAGCCATTCTTCGACGGGACCAACAAGACTTCTGTCGGCTCCAATCCTCGCCTGAAGATCCTCCGGCAGCTCATCCATTTGGGGATAATCCTCAACGCGTTCTGGGTGAATGGCGCATTCGTTTGGGATATACTTGTATTCAGGCTCCTCGAATGACGGATTACTAGATTGCTGAATATGGTCATCGCTTAGACTAAGCCATCTCCCAGAAACGTCCGGGCAGTATACGTCATCATGGTCAAACGGACAGAAAGTGAGCTGGAAGATGTCACATCCATCCGGAAAACCAAGCTCCGGCACATCGTATTTGGTAAGCTGGAGAATCCCAATGTGATGTGTTTTGTGAGTCCTGCAGAATGGCCATTCTGCCGGGTCGTTTGCAAAGAAGACCCCGCCGATCTTTGAGGAATCCACGGGAAGATCCGACTTCTTCCTTGGATGAAGCCTTACCGCTGTTCTTCGGAGAGGCGCGAGTTCAGGGTAGTTGGATTCGATGTCAACAGGGCTAGGACGCGTCGTGAATCCATTTGGGCTTCGTTTCATCGTATCGCTTCTGATCTCCCCTTCATTTTTTACGTCTTGCTCCTCACATCCTGTGAGAACAGATGCTCCGACAGCAAGATACAGAATGCTTCTTCGGTCCATACAATCGACTAAGGTTTTTTCGCTAACGTTTGAGCGCATGGAGGGCTGAAAGCCCTCCCATGGCGCGGCTTGTTAGGGCTTGATTGAGTTTAGAGCTGCCATAACGGCAAATTCAGCGGAAGAGATCGTTTCAGGCGAAACGGTGACGACCTGATCATCTCCGGAGGAGGAGATAACAACATCGAGGAGCGAAGTCTCTGCTGAGTTCGAAATGTCGATCCGGATCCACGATCCAGTGCCGAACTCGCGGAACAATGAAAATACAGCATCACTTGAATCGCTGCCCGAGATGTAGCTTCCGAACTTGTCGTCAAGTTTAACGGCGTCCCAACCGAAAGAATCCGAAACCTCATCAACAATTTTGGAAAGGTGGAGAAGCAGGTCG
Organism: Verrucomicrobiia bacterium; assembly: GCA_020440025.1. GTDB lineage: Bacteria > Verrucomicrobiota > Verrucomicrobiia > Verrucomicrobiales > DEV007 > JAEUHH01. The sequence continues at coordinate 623 of JAGROX010000232.1, read as the reverse complement.
CGTTGCGGCCCTGGAACTCCGATCTCATTGGGGGAACTCATAGTTCAAATTTCGGCCCTAACGTTCAAGAGATGCCAGCCCGATATGGGAGCGCGATCTCGAAAGCAGGGTAAGGACTCGAATCACGGAAGTCAATCAACTCGGGGCGTTATCGGGCTTGGGATCCTCGTCTTGTTAGGCTGTTGAGTCTTCGGTGCTTTTTGCTGCGTTGCTTGTTCGAAAGACTATGAAATATGAAATCGCGTAGAAAAGAGGGCCCAAGATCAAATACGAAAAAAGTGCGAATAGGCCTTCAAGTAAAAGCGGGTAAATCTGTTCCTCAACGTAAGAGTCGTAAAACGCGTCAAATCCGTTGAACCTAAAAAACTGGTCGCCGACCTCAATGTAAATTCTCAAACCTAGAAATAGAACGGCCGATACCAGAGAGTAGAAACAGATCGAACGGAAGGATTTGCTCTTTATCGATCTAACGTGCTTGCCAGCTAGATACACCGCCGAGATTGATAATAGGCCGAGGATTCCGACGAAATATAAAAACGCTAGGATAAACTGATCTTGACCGTCCATGATCGTCCTTTCTTTGAGCCTAACGTTCAAGAGCACTCAGCCCTGACGGAGAGCGC
>JAGROX010000231.1:18719-21908 GCA_020440025.1 Verrucomicrobiia bacterium | reverse complement strand
CCTCTTGGCATCGTCGCGGCGATCTTCGGACTGCTGCTCTGGCCGATGCACTATGCCGGCTGGTGGGTGACCTCTCCGGCGATCCAGCATCCGCGCCTCCTGATCTTTGGATTCGGCGCGGCCTTTGTGTTTGGCTTTCTCGGCACGGCCTGGCCGCGATTTCTCGAAGCCGAAGCGCTGAGGACGTGGGAGCTGGCCGCGCTGGTGATCTCGTGGGCCATCGCCCAGAGCGTCTACGCTTTTGGATCCATCGTGAGCGGCGACATGACGGCAGGATGCAGTTTTCTGCTCCTGCTGGTGATCCTGGGACGGCGATTGTTTGGCCGGGAAAGCCGGGACCTGCCTCCACCGGGGTTTTCGCTGGCCTTCCTATCGGTCGCCATGGCGACGGTGGTGCTTTTTTGCTGGGCCAGCGGCATCGGGGCTGAATCCGTGCGCGCCCAGCTCTTGTTTCGGCTGATCGCCTATCAGGGATTTCTCCTCTTCCCCTTGCTCGGGGTCGGTTCATACCTGTTCGGGCGGTTTTTCCAAATTCCCGGAGAACGTCCACGAACCTCTTCGCCAAAACTGCGCGCGCTGGCAGTGTGGTCGTGCGGCCTCGTCATCCTGATCTCGTTTGGAGTCGAAGCCATGGGCTGGACACGCTCGGGAAACGCCCTGCGTCTGCTCGGATTTCTCATCTGGGCTACCGGCGCCACCCCGGGCCTGTGGACGGTGCGCGCTCCCAATACGCGGGCTTGGGCGCTCCGATTCGGCCTCGTTCTCATCGGGACGACTTTTGTCTGCCGCATTTTCTGGCCGATGCAGGTCTTCGCCTTTGAACACCTCCTCTTTCTCGGAGGATTTTCCCTCGTCATCCTGCTGGTCGCCGACCGGGTGATTCTGGGACATTGCGGCCAGCCGGAGCTCCTACAGGGAAAGAGCAAGACGTGGCGCTGGATCGTTTGGCTGATCGTTCTGGCGGCCACGACTCGGGCCACGGCCGATCTGGTGCCCACCACCCGGGTGTCACATCACATCTACGCCGCCATCACGCTGATCGCGATCCTGATCACGTGGATCATTCTCCACGGACGCCGCTTGCGGCAAGCTGACTCTGACGAGTGAGCCGGTCGACTTTCAACGACGAAGCGGGCGATTGAGATAGCTTTCCCGCATCACCGTGGCCATCCGATTCGACAGCGACTCGGGAAGCGGCCTATCCACCAGAAATTCCAGGCGATTCTCCAATTCGACCTGAGTGAGTCCCACCGAGTCGTTCAACGAATCCCCATCCAGCAGGGCCAATGCGGCTCGATTGGGAGAGCCTCCTCCGCAGTATTCGGCACATTGGGCACCAATCTCAGCGCTGAGGAGGTAGTTGAGAAACGCATGGGCGATCGCCGAGTTGTCGCATTTTTTGGAAATCAAGAAGTTGTCCATCCAGCGAGGCGCACCCTCTTCGGGAACAAAGTAAGCGATCTCTCCGTTCTCCTCGGAAGCCAGCTTGGCATCGGTGCTGTAGATCACCCCCACCGCGCACTCACCCCAAATCAGGGCTTCGCGAATGCGGGGATAGCTCGCAAACTTTACATTATCCCAGTGAGAGAGCGCTTCGAGTTTCGCGACCGCAGAGATCAGTCCCTCACGACTGGCGTCACTGGGCAGGTAGCCCAGCGAAATGGAAGCGATTCCGAGGATATCGGAAACTTCATCGATCATATAAACCGGTCGCCCTTTCAAAGTCTCCTGATCCCAGAGCAGACTCCAACTTTGCTTGGGATTCTGAATCAGAGCCTTGTTGTAGGCGATCAGGGTGGTTCCCCAGAGAAACGGTACCGTGTAGCGATTTCCTGGATCCCAAGATTGATCGAGACTCCCCTTGTCCAAGTTGGCAATATTGGGAAGGAGATCCGTTTCCAGTTCCTTAAACAAGCCGATGGCCAACAAGCCTCTCGTGGAAACGTCATCCGTCAGCAGCACATCAAACGACTCGGGCGCCGACTCGACGATCGACTTCAGTTCATCCGCCGTCTCGTATTCGACATAGTTCACCTCAATCCCGGTGACGTCGGTGAACTGCTCAAAGAGCCCTTCCGGAAAATAGTCTGCCCATCCCAAAACGGTCAGTGTGCCCAATTCCGCATTTTCCAAAGGCGCCAGAGAGGTCTTGCTCGTGTCGCGATCCGAACATCCCACGACCATGATCGCCAGCATCACGATGGAAAAAATCCCCGTCGTCAAACGGCGAAAAAGATTAGGCATGATCTCAAGTATCCTCATCAGGTATTACAATTTTATAATTTCCATAATAAATGAAATTAATCCAATAGAATTTTAACTCATTTTGCTAATTTTTTTGCACCCACCGCTCACGAGTCGTCTCAGCGATTCCCCGATTACCTCGCAATCCCGTCAGTTCCGGAGATTCGCGACTTGATTCCACCGCCCCTCCAGACAACAATCGTTCCAAGAAAACCGATAATTCGGCCAACGAACGAAACCCATCGAACTTACCCAAACCATGCCACGTCCCGTCACTCTTTTTACCGGCCAGTGGGCCGATCTCTCCTGCGAAACCATGATCCAGAAGGCCAAGGAGTTTGGCTACGACGGCGTGGAACTCGCCTGCTGGGGCGATCATTTCGAAATCGACAAAGCTGACGCCGCCTATTGCCAGGCCAAGCGGGAGCTGCTCGACCAGAACGGGATGGCCTGCTACGCCATTTCGACGCATCTCGTCGGCCAAGCCGTATGCGACAACATCGACGCCCGGCACGCCCAGATCCTGCCCGAATACATCTATGGCGACGGCGAACCGGAAGGCGTCCGCCAGCGTGCGGCTGAGGAACTGAAAAAGACGGCCCGGGCCGCCAAGGACTTCGGTGTCAGCGTCGTCAACGGCTTCACCGGCAGCTCCATATGGCACCTCTGCTACAGCTTTCCGCCCAATCTCCCGGGCCAGATCGATGCCGGTTACAAGGATTTCGCCGATCGATTCGGCCCGATCATGGATGAATTCCAGAACAACGGCATCAAATACGGCTTGGAGGTCCACCCGACCGAAATCGCGTTCGACATCGCCTCGGCCGAACGCGCGCTGGAAGCCATCGATCACCATCCGGCCTTCGGTTTCAACTACGATCCCTCTCACCTCGGCTATCAGGGCGTCGACTACGTGGACTTCATCTACCGCTTCGCCGATCGCAT
>JAGROX010000231.1:0-18653 GCA_020440025.1 Verrucomicrobiia bacterium | reverse complement strand
GGTCACGTCGATTTCCACCAGCGCAACCGCTACTGGGACTTTAAGTCCGTGGGTCGTGGCAAGGTAAACTTCGAACTCATCATCCGCGCCCTCAACGACATCGGCTACACCGGCCCCCTCTCCGTGGAATGGGAAGACGGTGGCATGGATCGCGAATACGGAGCCGCCGAGTCGGCTGCTTTCTGCAAAAAGGTCGACTTCCCGTCTTCCGACATCGTTTTCGACGCGCAGTTTGACAAAGAAAAGCAGAGCTGATTTCTTCTCCCAACTGATTTCGAGCGGGGTGGACGCATGCGTAAATGCGTCCGCCCCGTTTTCGTTTTCCGCATTGGCAAATCATCGTGACTCGGGCAGGATCGCGAAGTGCCCGACTTGACCCTGTTGACTCCCCGACCCTACCCTCTTTGGTCCTTACTCGTGGCGACGGCTCTTTTCGCCGGAGCGCTATCGGCCTACGAACCGGTCAACGACGTGCCACCGGATTTCAAAATGCCGGAACCGCTTTCGCTGGAGGACTCGGTCGCCAGTCTGAAAACCCGGCCCGGTCTGCGGGTCGAACTGGTCGCGGCGGAGCCACTGGTGAAAGACCCCATCAATCTCGACTGGGGGCCCGACGGAAAACTCTGGGTGGTCGAGATGACCGACTACCCGCTCGGCATCGACAGCAAGGGCACGCCGGGAGGCAAGGTGCGCTTTCTCGAAGACAAGGACGCTGACGGTCGCTACGAAACGTCGACCGTCTTTCTGGAGGGGGTGAACTACCCGACCTCGGTGAAGGCATGGAAAAACGGTGTCCTCGTGATCGCTTGTCCGGAGATCATTTACGCCGAAGACACCGATGGCGACGGTCGCGCCGACAAGCGCGAAGTGCTGTATCGCGGCTTCCGCGAGGGCAATCAACAGCATCGGGTGAATGGCTTGGAATGGTCGCTCGACGGATGGCTGGTCATCGCCAACGGCGACAGCGGCGGAACGGTCGAATCGGTCAAAACCGGGGAAAAACTCGAGTTGGGCTCCTTCGATCTCCGTATCCATCCGGACTCGGGCGGGATGGAATTGCTAACCGGTCGCACCCAATACGGACGTGCCCGTGACAATTTTGACAACTGGTTTGGATGCAGCAACTCACGTCCCTTTTTCTACTTTTCTCTGAAACAGAAGGACCTGCTCCGAAACCCTCATGTCATCTATCCGGCGGGCAATCTCGACATCGACGGAGGCAGCGGTAATCGCCGAGTCTACCCCACCAGCCAGGGTGGCCAGCGATACAACAATCCGGACTCGGAGAACTGGTTCACCTCGGCCTGCGGATTGGCCGTCTATCGGGATGATCGCCTCGACCCAGGCTTTGCCAACAGCGCCTTTGTCTGTGAACCGGTTCACAATCTCGTGCATCGGCGACGCCTGGAAACCGACGGCGTCAGCTTTCGCGCGGTTCGGGTTGAGGATGAAACCGACACCGAGTTTTTGACCTCGACCGATCACTGGTTTCGTCCGACCTCGGCTAAAACAGGACCGGATGGCGGGCTATGGGTCGTGGACATGCACCGCTACGTCATCGAACATCCCGAGTGGATTCCCGAACCTTGGCGAAAGGTGCTGGACCTGCGGGCAGGACACGAGCGCGGGCGGATCTATCGGGTCGTCTCCGATGAATGCGACACTTCGATGGTTCCGAAGCGCCTGGATTCGCTCTCGACTTCCGAACTGATCGCCGAACTGAAATCCTCCAATGGTTGGCGGCGCGACACCGCTCATCGACTGCTGATCGAGCACGGTGTGAAATCCATCGATCCGGCGATCATGGCGGGTTGGTTTGAGGGATCGACCGAACTGTCGAAAGCCCACCTGCTGGGATTTTTCGGCGAGGGCAAGGTTCCCTCTCCAGTGTTGTTTGATCTTCTAACCGCCCAAGGACCCTCCCCACTCCAAGCTTTGGCCTTGGGACTTTTCCGGGCCGAATCGGCGACGCCTCCGGTTCTCGATGCCGTAATCGATTTGGCGAACCGAACCAAAGATCTTCCAATCGCGCGGGCGTCAGCGGCCGCCTTGGGACAGATCGATACCCCCGAGGCAGGTGCCACCTTAGCGCAACTGGCACTGGCTCACGGCAGCGACCCGCTTTTCACCGCCACGGCGATGAGTTCACTGGTGCCGCATCTCGATGAAGTCGCTACGGCCACCGCGGCGGCAGCGCCCGATCAACAATCTCCGCTGTTGCCCTATCTCATGGAGACGGCGGTGGCCCTGAAGCGGGGAACGGCCATTGCCGCGCTGCTCAATTCTCATCCCGAGAACCTGCCCACCCGGTTCCGAAACCTGGCGGCACTGCTTTCGGTATTGGATCGGCGAAAAATCGATTTCGATGACTTTGCCAGTTCCACGCAGGAGCCGCTCTCCACGGCGCTGACGGTGGCGGCCAACTTGGCCACTGAGGCTCGTCAGATCACCGGAGATCCTAAGGCACCAGTGGCCGATCGCATCGGTGCCCTCACCCTGCTCGGGCGCGGCGGGAAAAGTCGCGATGCCGACATTAATGCCCTTCTCACTTTGTTTCGCCCCGAGATCCCCGCCGAACTCCAGCTCGCTTCGGCGCGCCGTCTTCTGGAATTGGGTGCCCTTGGAAAAGCCCTCGCCATTTGGAAGTCCCTCGGCCCCGGTGTTAGAGGCAGCCTCATCTCAGGCAGCCTATCCGATCGCAAGCAGGTCGCAGTATTGCTGACCGCGATCGAAAACGGCACGCTTCCCGCCTCTGCCATCGATGCCGCGTCGCGCGAACGGCTCCTGACCTATCCCCAATCCCAACTGAAAGAACAGGCGAAAACCGTTCTCGGAGCCGCTTCAAATCCTGACCGAGCCGCCGTCATCGCCAAGTTTTCTCCGGCATTGGAGATGAAAGGGAATCCCGACTCGGGACGAACCCATTTTCAGACCCTCTGCGCGGTCTGCCATCAACTCGGCGGTCTAGGCAGTCAAAACATCGGTGCCGACCTGGCCGCCCTCGCTGACAAATCTTTCGGGACTCTCCTTACCGCCATCTTGGACCCCAATCGTGCCGTTGAAGACAAATATGCGCTCTATCAGGTCGATCTCAACGACGGCGGCAGTCTCGCCGGATTGATCGCGGCAGAATCCGGCGACAGCCTCACTCTGCAACTCCTCGACGGCAGCCGACGCGACCTCTTGCGCACCGAAGTGAAGGCACTCACCGCCACCGGGCGTTCCGCCATGCCGGAAGGGCTGGAAGCCGCCCTGGACCCGCAATCCATGGCCGATTTGATTTTATTCATTCAAAAACCGGAGAATTGATCGCGTGGTTACGCCCCCGAGATCACGCGAATCAGTCTTGAGCTTTGAAACTTCTCTGCGACAATCCGTAAGGTTTGTACCGTCTCCATCGACCATTGGGACGAACACAAACCCAATTCAGTAACCACACCACACCAAACATCAGAATATGAAAAAACTCCTGACCACGCTCGCTTGCGCCGCTGTCGCCCTCGCCACCTCTGCTATCGGCGGTGAATACCCGGACATCAGCATCAAAGAACTCAAGGAAGCCATCAAAGAGGGCAAAGTGACCGTCATCGACGTGAACGGTTCCTCCTCCTACGCCAAGGGCCACATCCCGACCGCAGTTGACTTCCGTGCCACCGACGATCTGGCCAAAGTCCTTCCGAAGGAAAAAGACGCCTTGGTTGTCGCGTATTGCGGCGGCCCGTCCTGCTCGGCATACAAAGCCGCTGCCACCAAAGCCGAAGAACTGGGCTACACCAACGTGAAGCACCTCTCGGCCGGTATCTCTGGCTGGCTCCAAGCCGGTGAAGCGACCGACAAAAAGGGTTGATTGATCCCTGAGTTCATCTCTGAACTTTTTCTAAAAGCGGGCGTTCCGGATTTCCGGGACGCCCGTTTTTTTTGGGCTATGTCCCCTCCTATCCCGCCAACCGCCAGATCGCAGCGCCGTCCGTCCTCTGGCGGTCGGGGGACCGACACGCTCTACCTGCTGAAATCATCGACCGAAGATTCGACAAATCAGTAGAGCGTGTCAGTCCCTTGGCCGCCGCGTCGCAGCCCCTGACGACATGAATTGCCCGAGGGGGTGTTCTACCTGAAAAACCCGCGGTCTGGAAAATCGGATATGAAACACAGAGGGAAACTCAGACTGTTCCCCAAAGAATGAGCTACGATCTTGCCATTTGGCATCAAGGAAACAGCATTCCCCATACTTCCTCCTGAGTGGCTCGGGCCTGCGGGCAAAGTTTAGGGCTTTCCTCGGGAGGCTGGAATCGTTAAGAAAGCCACTGGTGAAGATGGAAACACTGGCTGTTCGCTGAAGCAAACCTTGCACGATGTCCTGCAGAGCCGTTCACTTCGCAATTACCAACGACGACCTTCAGGCTCTCCGAGCTGCCGTGTCGGACCCAAAGCTTATTGAGGTCATTCAAGAGGTGATTGAGGAGCGCTGGGAAAAAGCGGAAGGCTTCGTTTGCGAGACCGATAAAGCTTGGGACGTGATTCACCGGTGCCTGACCGACGGAAAGTTGGAGTTTGACAATGGTACAGAACCTCTTCGACTCGTTATCCTTGGCGGAGAGCAGTTGTATTCCGGCGACGACTATATCGTTGCTCTTGTCACCCACGATAGACTTCGCGCCGTGGCCGACGGACTGGCAGCGATCACCCCTGAATTTATCCGCGATCGTTACGTGGCGCTGCCGGACGACTACGAAACAGAGAAGAGTTCTGAGGACTGCAACTACACTTGGGGCTGGTTTTCTGATCTCCCGGAGTTTTTGATCGGGCCGAGAAAGCCGGCAGACACGTCATTTTTACCGTAGACCAGTAGGGAACGAACTACACTAACCCGTTCATCATCTTGCCAACCCGCACACTCCTCACCACCCCTCAGGCAGATCGGCCAGGGTGTCCCGGAGGATCTCGCGAATGGCGAGCTTCTCGGCATTGGACAGATGAGAGGAAAGGTCGGCGACGCCGCCTTGGGGATCGAGGGCTTCGCCGAGTCTACGGTAGACGTGGTTTTTGAAGACTTCGGGCAGCGCTTGAAAGAGATCGCTGTAGATCATGTAACTGCAGCGATATTCGAAGATGCGGTCCTTCATGTTGAAATCACGCAGAGAGCGGCCTTTCCCGTCGGGCTTCCGCTTGGCGGCGAAATCACTGGCGTAGGCGGCATCGCCAGCGATCCCCGCTTTGGGAAACTCGGCTTCGTCGGTGAAGAGCAGGTATTTCACCAGCATGTCGGCCTGTTTTTTGAGATTGTCGATGTGAACACGGTTGGAGAGTCGACCGCCGCCTTCGCGGAGATAGAATCGGGCGCGGTAACCGGCTTCGAGCACGCGATTCACGAATCCAGCCTGATGTTCGTGCAGCAACTGAGGCAGGATGTCGCTGCTCTGCACGGGATAGGTCTCCCAATTGAAACTCTGGCCGGGAGGTTGTGGCGTGGTCGTGATGTCTCCCTGAAAGAGCCGACCGATCACGTTGCCCCAGTGTTTTTCGATGGTCTCGCCGCCAGTGAGATGCCAACCTCCGAAGCGATCGGCAAAGGGGATCTGGTGTCCGGTGTCCTCGCGACGAAAGGAATCGAGCGATCCGCCCGAAGGTCCGGGCACGACGGAACGAATCACGATTCCAGGCACCTGCCGGGTGTCATCGTCCGAGTGGCAGTTCATGCAGCGCTTTGACCGCTCGGCGACGGGAGGACGTCCGTTGAGATTGATGTCGAAAATGTAAAAGATGCCCCCAATCTCGGGATCGATGGACACGATCTCAATCTTTCCGCCGGGCACCCAGCCGAGGAACAGGTCCTCATTGAAATAGAGCGCCCGGGGATTGCGGGGTGAGATCATTCGCAGTTGCAGGCTGGTGGTGGAGAACACCAGCATTTGCGAGGTGACGGGGATATCGAGCGCCTTCAGCAGACTGACGACGTAGGCTTTCTCCGAGCTAAAATCGAGCGGCAGCTTGCCGTTCTCCAGATCGTCTTTGAGCTGAGTGAAGCGATCTTTCAGGGGGCGATTCCAATAGTCATGCGCGGGATCGGTGAGATCGGCAAAGGCATTGGGATCGGCGGCATCAACGGCGTGGGCCTTTCCCGTCAGTACACCCAACCCCAAGGCCAAGACCAGGGCCAGGGGGATTCTTGCGTAAGGAATCGCTTGCATGCCGAGAGGGATAGATCAAACAGGCTACCAGGCCCAAGACTCAGCTCAGGGTTTGGGGTCCAGCTCGCGGAACGGCCACTCGGGCGAACCCGCAGGATCCGACGCGGCTGGGGATTTGCCGAGTGCGAAATCAGCTGGCTTCAGATTGCGTCCTGACCAGTAGGTTGGGTCTTTGATGAATCCGAAGAAGCTTGGGTAGTAGGGATCGATAAAGGTGACATCGGCCCTCTCCGGGACATTCATGCCGGTGAGGTAGTAGGCGGCATTGACGACGAGGCGGCGGAGATCCTCGCTCATCAGGTCGACCGCAGCGCCCGCCGTGGTGCAGAAGGCCTGTCCCTTGGCGGTGCCATTGGGGCCGGTATAGTCATGAATCCAAGCGAGGGCTTGCATGGGGCTATTCTTCGGACCAGTGATCGGTTTTGATGACGGATCGAGCGTCTCCGTCACCGCGCCACGCAGCAGAATGGTTTCGTCTCCCTTGAGATTTTTCACCGTGTAGACATCAGAGGGAGCAAAGACATCCATGACGCCGTTGAGCATGGAGTGGTTGGCGTTGTCGGCTTCGATCACTCCGCGTGCGCCCTCTTTTTTGTGAGCGCCATGATGCGCCACCCAGGTCTCTCCGAGAATATTGAGCCCGAACTGATTGTATTTCCAATCGCCCGTCGCCATTTTGCCGTTGAAGGCGTGGGTGGAAGTGCGCAGACCGATGACGGGCTTTCCGGCATTAAGAAAATCGGTGATCGGCTGAGTCTGCTCCGGCGGCAGATCACGAAAGCGAAGCGCCAGGATCATGAGGTCGGCATCGGCCAGCGCCTCGGTCCCCGGAATGTTCTTGCCGTTGTTGGGATCGATGTAGCCTTTTTCCGGATCGACTGAGAACAGCACCGTGCAATCGAAGCCGTGGGTCTGGCTGAGAATCTTGGCCAACATAGGCAGCGACTCTTCCGACCGATATTCTTCGTCGCCGGCCAGAAAGACGATTTTCTTTCCTTTGCCCGGGCCTTCTTTGCCCGCGAAATGTAGACCGGGTCCGGTGTCAGCCGCGGAGGCGGAAATGAGCGAAGTGCCTAGCAATCCAAGGCTCAGGGCAAAAAGGGAACGTCGAGAATGAGAAATCATGGAGTCGAGTGGGGGCAAATATTGATGAACGGGAAACCATGCCCGGAAAATGCCGGGAATGCCATGGCGAAATCATGGGGAAATGGTTCCGGCTATCGGGTAAGCAGATAGCCGAGCAGATCCCGAAATTCTCCTTCGGACAATATCTCTCCGAAGTTGGGCGGCATCAGGGACAGGGCGCTGACCTGAGTCTCTTTGATTTCGGATTTTGCGAGTCGATGCTCGGCTCCCGTCGCGTCGATCAGACGAACGAGGCGGTCGGTCTGATGAATGACGAAACCACCGACAAGTGAGCCATCGGTCAGGGTGAAAGTATTGAGATTGAAGTGAGCGTCGACATTGCGATTGGGATCGAGAATGTCCTCGCAAAGTCTTTCCATCCCGCGCTTGCCGATTCCGTCGAGTTGAGGACCGATCAATCCCCCCACCCCGTCGATCTGATGACAGACGGCGCAGTGTCGGGCGAAGAGCTCTGGCCCGTTTGCCGGCAAGGCGGCCCCTGTTTTGAAATGATCGATCCGATCCGCAATCAAATGATCGAGTTCAGCGCGGCGCTCTGGAGACATCGTGATCATTGGCGGCGCGGGTCGACTCGGCAACCATGGCGCAAGTTGATCGCGCAGGCCGACCGGGGCGACATGCTGCAAGATTTCAGCGAGGGTTCGAAGCGAGGTGACTCGCTGTTCCGATTCGGTAAAGGACGCGACGGTCAGCCCCAGCGTCGCAGGTTCGATCCGCGTGATCCCGAGCCAAGCATAGGATTTTCCCGCGTCGCCATCGACGACCTCCAGCTTCACTTTTTTTCCGGCCTGAGCCGAGAGATCCCAGGTCACGGACCGGGCGACGTCATTGCGCGGCGGAAAGGCGACCGCGATTTCGTCACCCGTGACCGAATCGATCAATCGCACCCGATTGAGGTCGTGCGGTGGTTGGTCGGGGAAACCTCGATGACCGCAGAGCCAAAAACTCAGCACAGCAGGCGCCGCAAATGATCGTGATCTGAGAATGCCCGTCCGTTGCTCCGCCCGAGGCTCGCCTCTTCGCAAACTGGACAGAACCTCGGCATCTTTCCCGTCGCTACAGGATCGCCCCTGAATCGTCCAAGGCGACGCGCTACCGGGATGATCGGGATCCGGCAACTCGCTCCAAACCTCCTGGCCCGCTTTGTCGACACGATCCAACCAGGCACGTGCCAAGGTCGTAGCCCAATCGATCAACTCTGGGGTGAGCACTTTTCCTTCGCGTTCCAGACAACCTTCATGAAGGGCAGCGAGAGATTGGGTCAGAGCCAGCAGCTCATTCAAATCACGCGCCTGGCTCCATTTAATGATCGCTGAGAGGTGCTCGTCACTGCCATACCGACCGATCTGGGTCAACGCCGCTGCCACTTTCTCCGAATCCTCCCACCGTCCCGCTTGCAGTTGCTTCACCAGAAATCCCGCGGCTCCCACACCAGGAACGGCCAGCGCCATCTCGGCGAGGCTTCCGTCGTGAGTGGCATCTCCGCTGAGTGAGTCAAAAGCTCCCGGCAATTTCAACTGTTCACGGAGCGACAGGCGCAGCGCATGACGAAGATGGGTGTCTTCCGCCGGAGTCTCGGCCAAAGCCTTTCGCAAGCCTGACAGGGCCCCGATCTCGGGTCGATCCTGCAATGCCGATGCGGCGGCGCGGCGCTCGAAGGCAGAAGGACTCAGCAGCGAGGTAATGGGATCGCTGATGACCATGGGCGCAGGGGGCGACGGTGGCTCCATCGGCCCATTTTTTTTCACGATGCGCCAGATCCTGCCCCGCTCCCGGTCGCGACCGGGATGCTCCAAGGGAACTTCGTAGTGACCGATGATGCGATTGTAGAAATCCGCAATATAGAGGGCGCCTTCTGGACCGATGCGCAAGTCGACCGGTCGAAACCACGGATCGTCGCTGACCACGAAATCCGGCTCTTCGATCGCCACCGGAGTGGAACCGTGCCATTCGATGTGATCCCGATTCACCCGAGACGTCACCACATTGCCAATGAACACACGATCCTCCCAGTCATCTCCCCAGATCCCGTTGTCGACGAAGGCGATGCCGCAGATGCCGGTCGACCCGTGGGTGTGAGTGATCATCGCCGGTGCAAAACCGAGTCCGTCGTGCGGTTTGCCGAAACTCGGGTAGTACGCGCCTCGCAACAGCTGATACACCGGCGCGCTGTGACAGTCGGCACTGTAAAGGTTTCCCCTGCGATCAAAGGTCAACCCGAAGGGATTCACCTGTCCCCAGGACCAGATTTCGATTCGCGAACCATCGGGACGAAAGCGATAGACATTGCCCGAGTTGAGATCGAGTTCGGTTCCTGGGTCGCCGGGGTTGGCACCCTTCAAGTTCTTCTCTCGAACGCGGAAATGGCTCGTGTTGTTGAATCCATGAGTCCCGTAGACCCAACCATCCGATCCCATACGAAAACTGCTGCACATCCCGTGAGTGTCTTTTTCAAATCCCAGTGGACCAAACAGCACCTCGCGAAGATCACATTTCCCGTCGCCCGTAGTGTCGGCGAAATACCAGATGTTGGGAATACTCCAAGCGATGCAACCGTCCTTGTGCTCCGGCCGATGCCAGGGCAGCACTCCGGTGGGAATGTTGAGCCCGTCGGCAAAATCCGTGACCTTGTCCGCCCGGCCATCGCCATCGGTGTCCTCGAGTATCTTGATTGCGTCGCGGCTATCCCGAACTCGCGATCCTTCCCCGTCGATCCACCGTTCCTTTTTCGCCGCATAGGGATACTCCACGGTCGAGGAAACCCAGAGCCTTCCACTCTCATCAAAGGCGAGATTGATCGGCTTGTTGATCATGGGCTCGCTGGCGAACAGCTGAATCTCAAAACCTTCAGGAACCGACAATTTCGCCTGCTCCTCGATTGGCGAGAGCGCCTCGGTCTCGCGGACCAATCGCGTGTCGGGCGTTTGGCCGAAGCCCGGCAATGTCCAGCCCGACATTCCCATCAGCATCGAAAGCTGTAGGGCACGAAGGCTATCGCGGGAAATTCGGGAAATAGTCATGACGGCTCCGAGAGCCTTATTCATTTCGCGGCAATCTGTCGAGCGACCATCATCGGTGTGGCGCACATCGGCCACGTCATCGGGGATGACGTATCGCCGCCCTTTTGGTTAAGATCCTCGAATCTTCAGCGACATGACTTTAAATCGCAGATCATTTCTGGTGGCTTCGACAGCCGGTTGGGCAGGCTATCGCTTCGGCGGCGGCACTGCCTCGGCGGCAACTCCTCAAAGGTCTGAAATCTCACATCCTTCAGGAGCCAAGTCGACCATCCTGTTCTTCCTCTGTGGCGGCGCATCGCACGTTGACACCTGGGACATGAAACCCGAGGCACCATCGGCCTATCGCACCCCGTTTCGTCCCATTTCGACGGCCGCCGACGGCATTCAACTCTGTGAGTATCTGCCGATGACCGCCAAGGTGATGGATCGGGTGGCCATCGTCCGCTCCATTACCGACAACGGCAACGCCACCGGCGATCATCATGCCGGCTACTACTACAACCTGACCGGTCACGTTCCCGATCTGACTTTCCGCACCCAGGGAAACAATCGCACCCCCATGGCCTCCGACTGGCCTTTCATGGGCAGCGTGATTGGTTCCCGGCGACCGCAACACCCCTCCCTGCCGCAGATCATCTCCCTGCCCCACAAGCCGAGCCGACTGCCCTTTACCCGTCCGGGACAATTCGCCGGGAAACTCGGGATCGATCATGATCCCTTTTATCTAGACGGAGATCCAGCCAATCCGCTTCAGTTTCGCGCTCCCTCGCTCACTCTGGAAGCCGGTCGAGGAAAAGCACGCCTGGATGACCGAAAATCCTTGCTCGACACCCTCAATTCCGCCCGACGTGAGTTTGATCGGAATGCGTCGATGGCCCAATACAATCACCAACAGGAGCGCGCCTTTTCTCTGCTCGCCTCGGCAGGCACCGCCTCCGCTTTTGACCTGAGCGGTGAAGACCCGAAGCTACTGGAACGCTACGGAAACACCCTCAATGCCACCAGCCTGCTCATGGCTCGCCGCCTCGTCGAGGCCGAGGTTCCTTTCATCACCGTGTTCTGGAAAGAAGATCGAGATCTCGCGTCGAAATGTCGGAGCGCGGGAGGTTGGGATACCCACGGCAACAACTTCGGCTGCCTCCGGGACAATTTGTTGCCCGAGTTTGATCGCGCCTATTCCGCCTTGATCGAAGACCTCACGGATCGCGGTCTCCTCGACCAGACCCTGGTCCTCGTTTCCAGTGAAATGGGACGCAAGCCCCTCATCGGCGACCGTCGCTCCGGCGGAGTCACCGGAGCCGGTCGTGACCACTGGACTGCCTGCATGAGCGTGCTGATGGCGGGCGGAGGAATTCAGGGCGGAAACGTCTTCGGGAGCACGGATCGCTTTGGCGAATACCCCGATGAGAAACCGGTCACGCCCGCAGACATCACCCGGACCGTCTATCATGCCATGGGAGTGAACGATCTCACCGCCGTGGATCGCGAAGGTCGCCCTTTCAATCTGCTCGATGAGGGACGTCCTCTCGTCCAGTTGTTCTAACCACTTCATTCATGACAAGGTTTTTCATTTTTCTTGCTACCCTCGGTAGCGCCGCCATCCCCGCATTTTCCGAGGAAGCCCAGAAAATCGGCGACCGGCGCGAACTTTTCGTTGAGGACTCGCTCATCGAATCGATCTCCGGTAACGCCTCGCTCCGACTTCACCATCCCACGCCTCGCGAGATCGTGATTGAGCATGATGAACCTTGGGAAGGGACCGGTTGCGGCTATCACAGCATCTTTCGTGATGGCGATCTCTACCGCATGTATTACAAGGCCTGGCACCTCGAGGTTTCGCAGGGAAAGGTCGACACCAGTCGTCATCCCCTTTCCTGCTGCTACGCCGAGAGCAAAGACGGCATTCACTGGACTAAGCCGAAGCTCGGCCTACATGAGTTCGAAGGATCGACCGACAACAACATCGTCATCGCCAGCGGCGACTACGGAGATCTCAAGGCCGATGCCGGGCATCCCGCCGTGTTTAAGGATGAAAACCCAAATGCTCCCGCCGAGGCAAAATACAAGGCCATCATCCGTTCTTCGGGAAAGCGTGGGCTGCTGGTGTTTCAATCACCGGATGGCATTCACTGGCAACCATTGAGCCAGACTCCTATTCTCGGTGGACTTGGAGCCTTTGATTCTCAGAACCTCGCCTTTTGGGATCCCATCCTGGGGAAATATCGGGCCTATTGGCGCGCCTTCTCCGAAGGCACGATCACCGAAAAAGACTGGAAACCCGGCGGCTTCCGCATCATTCGCACCGCGACTTCCGATGATCTCGTCGAGTGGAATCCCCACAGCGATCTCCTCTATGACGATTCGCCTGCCGAACACCTCTATACCAATCAGGTGAAACCTTATCATCGTGCGCCCCATCTCCTGATCGGTTTTCCCACTCGCTACGTCGAGCGCGGCGCATCCGACCAAATGGCCGATTTGCCCGATCCCGTGGAGCGCGAACTTAGAGCTTCGTCCACCCCTCGCTACGGCTACGCCATCACCGAAGGACTCCTCATGGCCAGTCGCGATGGCGTGCATTTCAAGCGATGGAACGAAGCCTTCCTCCGGCCCGGGATCGAGCGCCCCGGCACCTGGCACTACGGACAGCAATACATCGGCTGGCACGCCGTTGAAACGGCATCCGATTTACCTGGCGCGCCCAACGAATTGTCGCTCTATGCCACCGAGAGCTATTGGCATGGCAAAGGCAGCGCCCTGCGTCGTTTCACCCTGCGGCTCGATGGCTTTGTCTCCGCCCACGGCGATTGGAAAGGCGGAGAACTGATCACCAAACCCATCGTCCTTGAAGGAAAGCAACTCTCGCTCAACTTCTCCACCTCGGCGGCAGGCAGTGTCAGAGTCGAAATCCAAAATCCCGATGACACCGCCATTCCTGGTTTTTCGCTCGACGATTGTCCGGATCATTTCGGCGATTCCGTGGACAAAACCGTTCGCTGGAAAAGCGGCGCGGGCATCTCCTCGATTTCGGGCAAACCGGTTAAACTCAGGTTCGTGTTGAAAGACGCCGATCTATACTCCTATCAGGCGCAGCCCTGATCGTGCGGTGCCGCAATTGATTGTAAACAGAGCGATTGGCGCTAATTTAGCTAAGAAATCTTAGCTATTTCCGTAACGACCTCGCATGAAGCCGCCACTGACTCTCCTGTTTGTTTTCTCCGTCATCCTGCCCAGTTGCTCAAGCCTTCAGCCGGAAACCACTGACAACGGAGAAGCCGCCCGTGCCGAGTGCATCGCTTTGCAGACACGTTGCCGGGAAATCGACAAACGAATCGAGGCAATCCCGGAGGTCAAGGGAGCCGTCCGAAATTCCAGCGAACAGATCGCGATCCAACTTACCGTCGTCGAAACCAAAGGCAGGAAATCCGACCCGACAATGGAGCAGGCACGAGTGCTGAGCGAATCGGAGATGGCCGAGCAAGTCAAAGCGTTCAAGCACGAGGGCAGAATCGTCACCTACCCGAGGATGATCACCACATCCGGCCGATCCGTCACTTTCAAAAATGCCGTCAATCATCCCATCGTCAAATCCACCACATCGTCCGCAGGCGAGATCGAGTCCGTTCCCATCGGCACACTCGTCGGAGCGGAACCCACTCTATTGACCAATGGCAAGATCCTGCTGGTTCTCGATCTGACCCGCTCCGAAATTACCGGCACCGAGAGATTTCAGGGAGATTCCTATCCCGTCGTCACCTCTCAGCAACACGCCGGCAGCTACCAACTGGCAAAAGGTGAGACCGTTTTCATCGAGATTCCCGCTACCAATGGTGGTCACCATGCCAAACTCCAGCTTTTCGCCACCGCGACGGCCGTTCCGAAAACTTGAGTGACGGGAAGCTCCGTGGCCCAACAGGGTTAGATGCGAGACCTAAGAGGGTTGAATCTGGAGGAACTTTGCCGCAGTGGCGATGGTCCCCACGATTACCAACACTGGCTTATCCAATCCCCTAAAGACGGGAGCATTTTCTGATTGCCTTGGGTAGCATTCCTCCTGAATACTCTAAGGATGAGAGGAAAAGGAACGAATCCAGGAATACTCGTCAGTATTCTATTGTTACTTCTTCTCGTCGTTTTGATCCTCCTCCCGAGGAGAAATGCCTCGGATCCTTTAAGCCTGACGACGGTCTCCGCTTCCAATTCCGAAAGCGCGCCCCCTCAGAACGGAGGTAGGACCACCTCTCTTACTCAAAAGCCTGCGCCAGCAGAGGAAAGCTCGCCCTTCGAACGAACGGGAGTGCCATTGCCCACCTTGACGTTCCCCAGAGGTCCCAACGGAGAGCGTCTCTTTGGAAAACCGGAATCGAAGACGCTGCCTCCAGCCGCCCACAAGGAAGCCGCCGTGTCCATGGCTCTGACCCCTAGCGACGGCAGAATCGCGCTGACCGAAGCGGAAACGGATGAGTTCACTCTGTCAGGTCGGAGAATGGTGTTCGACAGAGCGGCCATCGAATCCGTGGTGTCGGGACAGACTGCACGAATTCTCGCTCCCCTGCCCAACGGTCAGCCCATTTTATTGAGAATCCACACCATCAAATCTCGGTCGGAAACGACTCACACGCTCGAAGGGGAAGTAGAAGGCGAAGATCAGAAGAGCGTCGTCCAATTCGTTCTTCATGATGGAATTCTGCACGGATCGGTTTCCCGATATGACATTGATCAACACCTGGAATACCGGATTCTGGAATCCGGGTACATGATGGTCAGAGAGTTGGACAACGACGCCATGACGGATGAATGCACAGCGCCCGACATGGATGATGGTTTCGTCGATGGTGATACAGAGAGCAATGTCTCCAGTGGAGCAGGAGATCCTCAGCCTGACACTCCCGGCTACGTGACTGTGGATCTTGTCTCTGGATATGGAATGAGTGCGCGTATTGCCGACGGCGGATACTCCCAGATTGAAGCACGAATCATCGCTTCAGTGGATCGAATGAATCTGGCATTCAGCAATAGCCTGATCACTCAAACAGAAGTCATGCTCTTGGGGACGATCGAAGATCCCGACTATGTCTATCCCGGCGAAGTCTCCGGCAGTATGGGTGGTTCAGATGAATTGGGAGACCTCAGTGACACATCGTCCTCGAATCCGAATCTGAACGCAGTCTCTGACTTCGCCAATCTGCTGGGAGCCGATTTGAAAACATTCACGCTCCAAGGCGCTGACGGATCGGCAGGCGTGGCCTATCGCCCTGGAACTTCCGCCATTGTGGCCAGAACCTACATGACATCCAGTCGTATCACGTTCGCCCACGAATTGGGGCACAATTTTGGTTCCCGTCATTCCTGGGGTGATTCGACGACAGGCGACACTGCCACCAATGTAGACAACTATGGCTGGCGATTGGCTCCTGCGGGGCAGACAAGGGTCAGAACGATCATGGCCTATGATTGGTCTTGGGGATCAGGAACCCGAATCCCTTACTATGCCAATCCGACTGTCACCTATCAGGGGGCGAGAACGGGCCAAGCGAATGGCTACAATGCGACTGGAGATTCCCTGTCAGACGCCCGTTATGTTTCGGGAGGGCTCGTCGGTTCTCTGGGGGCCGGATTCGACGGATCCAACTCCAGTCTGGGTGCTCGGAATGGCCCCTATATTCTCTCCCAAGCAAATGGCAGGGCGAATCAAAAGGTTCGCACGTCATTTGGGGTGATCACACCCGCAGCCTCGACGACATGGACCAAGGGAACCACCGAAACCATTATGTGGACAGGCGGTGATTATTCTGATCTTGCATCCATCGACCTCTACAAAGGCGGCGTATTTCAGACAAACATCGCCAGCAACGTTTCAGGTTTCGAACGGGTTCAGACCTGGATGGTCCCCTCCTATCTGCCCCCCGCAACGGACTACCGTATTAGGGTGACTTTGAATGGCACATCAACGGCAAACAGCGGCTTCTTCACTATCGTCAGCGACCAATCACCTCCATCCAGACCTGACTTGACCAGTGCATCAGACACCGGGAAATCAAACACCGACAACAAGACAGCAGATACGACCCCAACATTCTCCGGAACAGCAGCCCCCGGAGCAACTCTTACCTTAAATAGCAACCTTGCGGGAATCATCGGATCAGGAACCGCGAATAGCTTGGGAAATTGGACGATTACCTCATTCGCTTTGAATGACGGACTGCATAGCATCTTTGCCAGCGACAGCGCAGTCGGTCAGTCTCCGACCTTGAATGTGACGATCGATACCACGCCACCGAGTGCCCCATCCTCACCCGACTTGGTGACCGGGAGCGACTCCGGCGTGTCAAACACCGACAATCTGACCAATGATTCAACACCTGGATTCTCGATCAGTTCGGAAACGGGTTCGACGATCGAATTACTCGCCAACGGAGCCGTCACTGGCACCACGACTTCGACAGGATACAATGTCGTCACTTCTTCAGCGCTGCCGGATGGCGTCCGGTCAATCACCGCACGGTCGATCGATGTGGCAGGAAATGTAGGTTCTGAATCCAGCGCCCTGAATATCACCATCGACACGGTAGCTCCTCCTTTCCCCACTGCTATGCGGGTGACGGCGGCGACGGATACCGGGCTATCAAACGTGGACAACATCACCGCCAACACCAGCCCGAGCATCTCGGGAGTTTCGGATGCTGACACCGAGGTCACTCTTTTCGTGGATGGGATTGTTGCCGGGACTCATCCGACCGGTGGCAGTTGGACGCTGCCGCTCTCTTCGCTTAGCAATGGGATTCACCAAGTCACCACTCAGGTCGAGGATGCCGCAGGGAACCTCAGCATTGTGTCTCCTTTTCCCCTCACGGTCACGATCGATACCATTCCTCCGGCGGCACCAACGAACCTCCGGCTCACGGCAGCCACCGACACTGGTGTCAGCAATTCGGACAACCTCACCCGGCTGAGCAATGTGACTCTGACCGGGAACGCGGAAAGCGGTGCCCGGATCAGCCTGCTCCGCAACGGAACCGCTGTCGGCTCTGGCAACAGTTCAGGTACCTTCAATATCGGCGCGACGGGCCTGCCGGAAGGGACCACGAATTTCTCGGCTCAGCAAACCGACCTGGCCGGCAATGTCGGTCCGGTTTCGGGTGTCGCTCAGGTGCAGGTCGATCTAACGCCGCCTGCCCCATCCACCACTCCTCTGCTCAGCCCTGCCAGCGATTCCGGTGCCTCGAACAGCGACGGTATCACCCGATTTCAGAACCTGGTCTTTTCCGGAAGCTCTGAGGCCGGAGGTCGCATCACACTGCTGGCTGACGGGACTTCGGTGGGGACCGCTCTCTCCGATGGAAGCTGGTCTTTGACCAGTTTGGCCATCAGTGAAGGTTCTCATTCGATCACGGCCCGAGCCGAAGATCGCGCCGGCAACACGGCCGCAGAATCTCCGGCGACTGCGGTCACCCTCATTTTCAGCGCCGCGCCTCCCACCAATGTCAGTCTCGACCCGTCATCGGACCTCGGGTTCTCCAACACCGATGGCGTGACCAGTGATCGAACGCCCACGATCACCGGCAACTCTGGGGCGACTGATACGATCGAGCTTTCCATCGGAGACCCGCCCTATGAAACTTCCCTGGGTTCAGGTCCGGGAGGTCCAGGCTGGATGGTTACCTCCTCCCTCCTGCCAGCAGGAGATGGGATCAAAATCATCAAAGCCAGAACGCTCGACATCGCGGGCAATCTCAGTAGCGCGGTGACGACCCAGTTTGAAATCCGCACCTCGAGCCCGGGAACCCCCATCGGCCTGAGCCTCAAATCGGGCAGCGACTCGGGAACCTCAGCCACGGACAAGATCACCAACATCAATACGCCGACCATCAGGGGCCTGGTGAATCTCGGCGGTCAATCCAGCCTGCGCATCAATCTGGAAGCCAACGGTCAACCCGTCGGTCAAGCCACCGTGAACAGCGGGATCTGGGAATTTCCCACCAACGTTCTCCCGGACGGAGTCTTGCAGATTCGCGCCCTCTCGGAAGATTTCGCCGGCAATCTCAGCGCCCCGTCGGCGCCATTGACCGTCACCATTGACACCACCGCGCCGCTGGCGCCGGCTTCACTTCAGGTCGCCCCCGCCGATGACACCGGCGTTTCCAATGCCGACAACATCACCCGCATCACCCAGCCCGAGATCATCGGCATCGCCGAGCCAGGCCCGGTCGTGCTTTTCATCAACGGCACCCAACAACCCGGCACCCTCACCTCCGATGGCGCGTGGAGCTATGTCCCGCCCAGTGCTCTGCCCGAGGGA
>JAGROX010000230.1:934-10774 GCA_020440025.1 Verrucomicrobiia bacterium | reverse complement strand
AGAGCGTTTCGCAATCCTCAGTGATGATTCAGACGCAATTTCCCCGGCTCGAAGTTACAGGCAAAATTAGAATTACAATACTCAGCAAAGCCAAAATAAAGAATATTCGACTTGGCGGAAAATTCAGGGCATTATTCTCGCGATTATGAATTTTCGCTTTTTTGATCCGCAAATTTCATTAACGCTCAGCCTTTTCCAAGGGAAACGTTCTGCGCCAGGAGTCGGGTTGTTGTCGCTGATTTTGGGCGCAGCTCTCTCGATCACTGCGGAGGAGAATCCCCAGCCGGATCGCGTCAAGATTCAGTTGGCCACGTCCCCAGCCCTTTCTCCCGATGGCAAGCAGATCGCCTTTGGCTGGGCGGGTAACATCTGGATCGCTCGCACTCGCGGCGGAATCGCCCGCCAACTGACTGCTCATCCGGCCTCGGAGAACGGCCCCATCTTTTCTCCCGATGGGCAACAGATCGCCTTCACCAGCAATCGCACGGGACAGAATCAGGTCTGGACCATGCCCGTCAAGGGAGGCATCCCGACTCAGGTGACGTTTCATTCGGAGGGTTCCCGAGTGGTCGATTGGTATGCGGATGGGCATTCCCTGCTCATCGAAGGCACCCGGGATTTTGCCACTCGCAGCGCGATGCGGTTCTATCGGATCAATTTGGAAAAACGCTCGCCCGAGGCGCTGCTGTTCGATGCCGAGGGACATTCGGGCGCTCTCTCGCCGGACGGGAAAAGCCTGCTCTTTTGCCGGGAAGACATGGATCTCTATCGCAAGGGCTATCACGGCAGCCGCGCCTCGCAGATCTGGTTGGCAGAGAATCTGGAGAGCGATCAACCGAAATTCACCAAACTGATCGGCCGGGACAAGAGCGCCCGATCGCCGATGTGGAAGCCGGACGGCTCCGGGTTCTACTACTTGAGCGATCACGGTCCCGGAGATCGATTCGATGTTTGGGAGCGTGACATCAAGACCCGCAAAGAAACGCGACTGACCGATTTCACGGATGATCCCGCGATCCTTCCCTCAATCGCCCGCGACGGATCGACCATCGTGTTTCGCAAAGGCTTCGAGTTTTTCCGGCTGGCCGTCGATGGCCCGGCGGCCGCTAAAAACCCACTGCGCCGAATCGCGCTGTCAGCGGCGGCTGATACCCTGCCCGAGTTCGAAGTTCGCCGCACCTTGACCAAGGCGAGCAATGTGTCGTTCTCGGCGGACGGCCTGGAGATCGCCTTCATCGCCGGTGGCGATCTGTGGGTGATGGATACCGAACTCCGCGAGCCGGTTCCGATCACGCAAACGCCTGCGGAGGAAGGTGAGCCAGTATTTTCTGCTGACGGAGAGTCGATCTTCTTCATTCGCGACGGCGGCACCGAGGCCGACATCTGGTCGGTAAAGCGCGGCGACAAGAAGACGTATTGGTGGCGCAATCGGGAATTCGTCGAAACCCGCCTGACCAAAGACGGCGCGACCAAGGCAGATCTGCAAGCCGCACCGGGCGGCAAAGCCATCTCCTGGATCTCTGGAGCCGGAGACCTCTGGACGGCGAAGAACGATGGCAGCGAAGCCCGTCGCCTCCTCGAGTCGTGGAATCGCCCGCAGTACGATTGGGCACCCGATGACCAATGGCTGGCGTGGGCGGTGAGCGACAACGATTTCAATCGGGACGTGTGGATCGCGTCAGTCGACGGCAAGACGCCTCCCTACAATCTCTCCCGTCACCCTGATTCGGATGGTGAACCGAAATGGTCTCCCGACGGCAAGATGCTGGCGTTCACGGGTCGTCGGCGGGAAACCGAGACCGACATTTACTATGTCCACCTCAGTCTCGCCGATGAGGAAAAAGACAAACGGGATCGGACTCTGGAGTCTGCTCTCGAAAAAATGGACAAGGCCCGACCCAAACCCGCTGCCCCCAAAACGGAACCAAAGACCGAGCCAGATCCCGGCGCGGAGCCTACTCAAACACCCCCGTCGGCCGAGGCAAAGCCCGAGCCACCAAACACACCTCCCCCCGCAGATCCGAAGCCAGCTGCTCCGAAGCCGGAGAAACCGGAAACCGAAACTCCGAAAACCGAGAAACCCTCTTCATCCAAGGTCGTCATCGATTTTGATCATCTCTACGAACGCATCCATCACATCGCCAATCCCAACGCGACCGAAAGCGGATTGTTCTGGTCGCACGACTCCAAGCGCCTCGCATTCTCCAGCGAGGTGAAAGGCACCAAGGGAACGTTCTACGTAACGTTTCCCGACAAACTGACGCCAACCGGCCTTTCCTCCAAGCAGGGCGGGCTCGCCCGATGGATCGCCAAAGACGACACCATCCTGTGGTTGGTGGATGGGATTCCGTCGACGCTTTCGAAAGGCAAATCGACCAGCTACCCATTCACCGCACTCCAATCCTATGACCGGCGCGACCAATGGCGGACGGGATTTCAGAAAATCTGGCGCACCATGGGCGATGTCTGGTACGACGAAAACCTGAACCATCTCGATTGGGAAGCGATCCGCGAACGTTACGAAGACGTGGCCGCCAATGCGGCTGACAGCGAAGCCTTTGATCGCACTGTGGCCATGATGCTCGGCGAGCTCAATGGATCGCACCTCGGCTACAAGTCGAACGCAAGCGGTTCCAGCTATCGCCCTCCTCAAGGATGGAACGAAGAGACGGCACACCTCGGGCTGACGTTCGACCTTTCCTTTGCCGGGCCGGGTTTGAAAATCGCCACGGTGATTCCTCAAGGACCGACCGATCACGCCGACACTCGACTGGCTCCCGGTGATGTGGTTCTAAAAATCGACGGGACGGCCGTTGATCGAGAAACCGATCTCACCACCATCCTGAATGGGGTGCTGTCGAGAGACATCACTCTCACGGTGGCGAGGAAGGAAAAGAGCGACGGGATTGTGATTCGTCCGATCAGTTACAGTGTCGCTCGCGAGTTGATGAAAGAAGCTCAGGTCGAGGCCAATCGCGCCATGGTCGAAAAGCTCAGCGGAGGCCGAATCGGCTATGTGTTCGTTCCCAGAATGGCATGGGATGAGTTCATCAAATTCGAGGAAGAGATCTTTGCCCGTGGTATGGGCAAGGACGGGCTCATCATCGACGTTCGCGACAACGGTGGCGGCTTTACCGCCGACCACCTGCTCACGGTCCTGACTCCCGCCGAACACGCCTTCACGGTTCCGCGTGGTGGCGGAGTCGGTTATCCTCAGGATCGCCGAGTCTATGCGACGTGGAAGAAACCGATCACAGTTCTCTGCAATCAGAACAGCTTTTCCAATGCCGAGATTTTCAGTCACGCCGTAAAGGAACTCGGACGAGGCAAGCTGGTCGGAGTGCCCACCGCGGGAGGCGTCATCTCCACCGGCTCGACCAGCATCATGGATCTCGGAACCCTGCGCACTCCCTTCCGCGGGTGGTATCGCAAGAGCGATGGGGCTGACATGGAACTGAACGGCGCCATCCCCGATGCCATCATCTGGCCACATCCCTCCGACCCGGCGGCCGGACGAGATCGGCAGATTCAAAAAGGGGTTTCCGTTCTGATGGGAGACATCAAGGCCGCCGCCGAAACGCCAGCCGCGGCCCCAGTTCCCGCCAGCACCCGGGAATAGGGAATCCGAATGCCGCGCTTCCGCACCGGCCGATGCCTTGCTTGCGACGGGCACCGGTCCATGGTTGTTTCCTCGACCATGATGTTTTCCCGGTGCCGCTTCCCTTTCATCGCCACGACATTGGCGTGCACGGCGCTGATTTTGGCAGGTCATTGTCAGGAGACCGAGGAATCAACGAGCCCGCCGTTGGCGAAGATCGGGGTGCTCCTCGATACGTCCGCCGAAATGGGATTTCTCGTTCCTCAGGCACGGAAGGAGATTCGCCTCCTCAACGAGGAACTGGATCATCTCGGCCGAACTCCGGTGACCTTCCGCGAAATGGAAGGCGCATCGATTGATCGGGAAAGCTCCATCACGGTTCCCGCGCGGAAAAATGCGCTCTACGCCTTGAAAGAACTCTACGAAGAAGCTGGCGTCGACACCGTCTACTGGATCACGGCGCTGCGGGGACTTCAGAGCGGAGACGGCATCTTCGCGATTCAGCAACTTCTGGAGACTCCCGGAAAAAACGAATCGAAACGCCGGCTCATCATTCGCCACGTCTGGCAGGATCAGTTGCATGCCGGACTCTCCTGGATTCGGAAACCGCCCTCCCCTGAGTTGGACACGCTGGATCCTCGAAATTTTCCAGAGGAATGGTACCGACTCCTTTCGGAGGATCGCGGCCTCGTCATGCGATCATGGCAGATACCGCCAGAGGGATTTCGCAATCAGTTTGCCTTTCCCTATCGCATCGCCAACGCCACCTACCTCAAGAAACTCGAAGGAGGAGGTCGCGAGGCACTGATGGATCAAACTTGGGCGCGTCAACTCACTCAACTTCACGGTTTGGAGTTTATTCGCCCGAAAGAGGAATGGCTCCAAACGCTGACCGGTCGACGCTGGCTTTTCGAATCCAGTCTGGTGCCCTTCATCAACAAAGAAAGTCTCGCTGCTCGCACCGAGTCAATCTTCGACGAGCTGCGGGCGCGCGAACCCATCGAAGGAGATCTCACTCGCATCCCAGCCAAGAAGTTGGGCGTTCTCTTTGGCTTTGGCTACGTCAAAAGTGATCTCGATCAGATGCGGAACCGAGGCGATCGACCGGTCACCTACTGGAAACATCACTATGCTTCCGACCTCGCCTTGGTAGTCGGCGAAATCCAGGAGAACCAACAAGCTTACCAAGCTCGGGAGATCGGAACCAATCACACACAACGCGTCTACGTTTCCGAAATGGTGGCGCTGAATAAGCCCCACCAACGTCCCGCTGGACCCGATCCTTTTGCCGTCCAGATGGCCAAACTGGTGCGAGAGGAAAAAGTCGATGCCATCTACTTTATGACCAACGGCTACCTCGGAGGCGGCGACTATGGCACCTACGGCATCGATGAGAAACTCGTCGCCCTGGCGATTCGAGAAGCGGGTGTTCCCATCTACCTGCGAATCCCCTTCGAGTTTGGCCCGGTCCCGATATCGCTTCAAAGACTGGTCCTAGCCAGCGGCGGTGGCATCTTTTTCGGTACCGCAGACGATGAGGACTGGCAGATGAGCGTGCCATCTCCCAACTGGCCCGATCCTGGCGCAACGCCCTGAGAATCCCGTCTGGAATCGTCATTGCGACCTGACGGAGAGATGGAAGGATAAAGGTGCTGTAGGCCGTCCCCCTCATTTCGTTTTCCATGTCCAAATCCCCTTCTCAAAACGTTCGCCGAAAAAAATCTCGCCTGATTCGCTGGGCATCTCGTCTCGCAATGGGCCTGCTGGCTCTGATCATCGTTATCGGTTTGGGAGGCTATTTGTTCCGCGATCGCCTCGCGGCCGAGTTGAAACTGGCTCTCGACGCCCAATTGGAGCAACGAGGCATCAATGCCAGTTACACCGCATCGGACTTCTCCCCGTTCCGGGGAATCACTCTCAGCGACGTCACCGTTTTTCAGACATCAGCTAGAGAGAAGGCGGTCATCACACTCTCCAACGCACGACTGCGATTCGACCTCTGGAGTTTGATTCAAAATCCGAACACGGCATCGGTGGAACTCTCCAGTGAGAAAGGAAGACTCGTGCTCAGTGGCGATCAGGAATCCTACGTTTTCTCTGAACTCGAAAGCGAACTTCACTTCGACCGAGCCGGGCTGCAAGTAGACAACCTCAAGACTCAGTTCCGAGACCTTCATCTGGATGCCGCGGGCGAGTTGGAATGGGCCGCACTGAGTGATCCCTCGACGACCGACCCCACCTCAACGCCCACAGAAGCGGCAGCCGCCGATCCGATCACACCCAAAGACCGTGTGCTGGACCTTTCTCCGATCCTTCGGTGGTTGGAATACGTGCCCGACACGCCTGACGGAGACGCCGAACTTTCCCTCACCTTTGCCCGCACCTCTGAAAAGAAAACGTTCGCACTCGAAGGTCAGCTTTCCGGAAAAACGATCAACTGGGGCGAGTTGAAAGCCTCTGACGTCAATCTTGAGTTTTCTCTCGATCAGACGGAAGCAGGAACGACCCGTCTCAAATTTCCCGCACTCGCGATGCAGCTCGGAGATGGGAAGATTTCGGCGACAGGGCACTGGGATTTCGTGGAGGAACAGATCCTCCTGAGCTCCCTCACCAGCAGTCTCAATCCGGCCATGCTCGCTCCCCTTTTCTCGGCTGAGCAAGCGGCCAAGCTGCCTGATCTCCCTCCCTACACACTTGAGGCCTCGGGGACTCTGAATCTGGCTGACATTCTGGAGAGCGACTTGTCGGGAAAGCTGAGCACCACCACTCCCTTCACCCTGCCATTTCCGAAGGACAGCCCCCTGTCCGTTTCTGAGATGAATACCCCTTTCACTTGGAAGAATCGTGTCGTCAGTTTGCCGGAGTTCACTGCCAAAGCGGGCCCTGAGGCATCCCTCATCATCGCCGCCAGCATCGAAATCGCTTTACCGTCGGCCGAGTCCAGCCCCACGTCGACCAAGCTCACCTTCCAACCCTTCACCCTCAAGCGAGACGGCGGAGAGTTAACCACCAAGGGAGCCCTGACTCTCCCTGACAACGCTCTCACGCTGACCTCACTGGAATCCGATCTCGATCTTGCAGGAACCTTCACCGACCTGGGAATGGCCGATCCCATTTCGGCTCACGCCAAATTCCCCGCTCCGCCTTCCATCACTCTTCAGGGTCGGCTGCCCCTCAACGACATCCTCGCCAGCGATCTCACGGGAACCGTGCAAGCGCCCCAAGGCGTTCTCATCTCGGCGGGAGAAGGTCGTGTCGCCACCTTCACGGAGCTCGCCACGAACTTTTCGCTGAAAGAGAAACAACTCGGCATCACCGGATTGTCATCCAAAGCCTTCGACGGAGAACTCGCCCTCAATGCCGGACTCAACCTCGCCGCCACTCCCCTACCGATTTCCGGTGATCTCAACATCAAGGACATGCAATTCAAGGCAATCAATGAGTTCCTCGCCACCGGCGACGAACGCACGGGATTGCTCAGCGGCACTTTCCAAGGTTCCGGTTCTGGCGAGATCGCATCGCTCAATGGAAAAGGAACGCTCGCCATCGACAAAGCCGATTTCGGCACGGTTCCAGTCTTGCGGAAACTCACCCCCCTGATTGCTGCGATCACGCTCAACGGCTGGAACGGAGACAAAGAAGGCGCCTCGGTGACCTCCTCTTTTGTCATCGAAAACGGCATCCTGAAAAGTGACGACATCGCTCTAACCGGGGAATTCTATGAGGTGAAATCCACCGTGATGTTGGATTTCCCGCAGCAACAGTTGGCCGCAGACGGCATGGTCTCAACCAGCGGAGCCACCAAAGTGATCACCGGATTGGTAGGTAAAGCGCTTGAGGTAGAAGCCTCGGGCAGTTTTGACGATTTCGATTGGAAACTGAAAAATGTTCCCGGTCTCGGCACCGTCAGCGATCTGGCAGGGCTCTCCACCGATGTCATCGGCAAAACTCTCGGTGGTGCTGGCAAATTGCCCGGTGCCGTGCTGGACTCCCTCTCAGGAGGTGCCCCAGTCAGGGACACCACCGAAATGGCCAAGGATACGCTGAAAGAGGCAACCGAAATCGGTCGAGCCCTTCTTGGCTTGGGCAAAAAGAGGAAAGCCAAGGAGGAAGAAAAATCTCCGCCGCCCACCGAACCCGCGCCCTGAGGTCGCGCCAATCCGTCCCGAGTTTGCCTTGGCATTCCCCCGGCCACTGCTGATAGCCTGATGTCCGCTATCATGATGAGATTCCGATTCCGTTTGTTCGCCACCGGCGCCGCACTCGCCATTTCCCTGCTTCCGGCTCGGGCCGAGATCTCGGTCGACACCAATTTCCCCGGCGGCTCAGGCACGGTGTCTTCCTTGGATCAGGAAACCGCCACCATCACCCTCGATCCCACAGATCATCCCGACCGCGGATGGCGATGCTGGTGGTATGTGAAACTCGCGGGATTGGTTCCCGAAAAACCGATCACTCTCGATGTCGGCGAAGCCCCGTGGGCCACGCCAGATCGAGCTACTTACAGTATCGACGGCGGAAAGACTTGGCAGCACAGCAACCAAGGCACCCGAGACGGCAAACGCATCCGCTATTCTCTGAGCTTCGATACCGACACGGCTCTCGTCGCTTGGGGACCGCCCTTTGTTCCCTCAGATGCCGAAGCTCTGGTGAAACGTCTCGCTGACAGTTCCCCCGAGGCCGACGTCTTCTCCCTCTGTCGGACCCGTGAAGATCGAGACACTCCCGCCCTTCGAATCTCGAGCGCCCCCCACACAGACGCCGCTCGCCCGCTGATCTGGATTCAGGCCCGACAACACGCCTGGGAATCCGGGGCTTGTTGGGTGGGAAAGGGACTGGCCGAATGGCTGCTCTCCGACGCTCCCGAAGCCGTCCGACTCCGAAACTCGGCCGAGATCGTTTTCGTTCCCATCATGGATATCGACAATGTTCATCGCGGGGCCGGCGGCAAAAGTCAGATCCCTCAGGATCACAACCGAGACTGGAGCGACACCCCGCATTGGCACGCAGTCGCCGCTGCCCAGAAAGAAATCCGGGCCGCCGCCGAAGCCGGACGGCTCGCCGCCTTCATCGATCTCCACAATCCCGGAGCCACCGACCTCTTTCCCTATTTCTATGTCCCACCAAAAGAGATCTTGAGCGAAGCGGCCCGCCAGAACTTGGCCACCTTCCTTGCCCATGCCAAGACAGAGATGACCGGTCCCCTGCGTTTCACCGGTCGCATCATCGAATCCGGAGAAAAATATGATGCCAAGGCGTGGCAACGGATCAGCAAAAACTGGGTCGCCCTGCTGGGAACCGACGCCGTTTCCGTCACTCTGGAAACCTCCTGGAATACTCCCGCCAGCACTACCGCCGGTTACGAAACCGTGGGTCGACAGTTGGGATTGGCGCTCGCCAAATATCACTCCCGGTGACACCTCAGGCCAGCATCTCTTCGATCCAAACACTCTCGCGTCGCTTGATCGATTCCTGTGCGGCGAGGCAGACCGCAACGGCCATTCGCGAGGCGGGCCCATCGTTGAGCGGCATCTGATGGTTCCGAATGCAGGAAAAGAAATGCTCCAACTCGGGACGAATACCACGATCGATCCGACCACTGGAATCGACAAAGTTAGCATCTTCCTTGGAGTCGGCGATCTGCATCTCCGTGCGGTCAGGCAGATCGAACCGGTGATGCACGAGGCTGAGCGCCTGGTTCTTCGTGTCGATTCGTCCGAGGTTTCCGGCCACGCCGATTTCGCAATCTCCTCCGTAGGGAGCGAAGAGACAGAGTTCCAACGTCGCTCGACGACCGCCCTCGTATTCGATCAGAACTTGGGCATTGTCCAGCACCTCGCGATCCGTCAGCACATTGGTTCCGCCATGAGCTGAAACTCGCACCGGCGGTCGAGCCATCATCCAGTTGAAGAGATCGATGTGGTGAATGTTTTTCTCCAAAATGGTTCCACCCGTAAGTGCTTCGCTCGCCCGCCAGCCCATGCGCATCGGTCCTCGAAATTCCCGGCACCACATCAGTTGAAGATCGCCGACCGCCCCACGATCGATCATTCCCTTCATCTCCTGATAGAGACGTTGGAATCGCATCTCGTGTCCGATCTGCAGCACCTTTCCCGACACTTCCTGGAGCGCGATCACTTCGTCACACTGTTTCACCGTCAACCCGAGAGGCTTCTCGCAGAGGACATGACGCCCCAACTTCAGCGCTGTCACCGCCGCCTCGTGGTGCTGATCATTGGTCA
>JAGROX010000230.1:0-758 GCA_020440025.1 Verrucomicrobiia bacterium | reverse complement strand
CCAAACCATCCCGCGCCGAGCAAGGCCACCCGGATGGGGTTATTGCTGTTAAAATCTGACATCTCGACAGTTTGCAATCGCTGGAGGGAAAAGTCGACCGGAACCCGCACTTGACCCTGTTATGTCGGCGACCCAACAGGGTCTAGTCACGGCACCGGCTCGCCGTGGACTCGCAACTCTGCCACCATCCAGCGCGGGACCGCATTGCCCGTCTGAATGATTTTGAGGTGACGCGTGATGACCGGTTCAAAACTCGCCTGCGTCCGGATACCGTGCCCCTGCCCCGTTGCGATAGGTTCGCTCCATTCCTTACCATCGCCGGAAACCCGAATCTCGTAGCTGCGCGGATAGAAATCGGGATCGGTGCATTCCATCACCAGATGGGTCAGGCGCAGCGGTTTCCCAAAATCCACCGCCAACCAGGCGCCGGGGGAATTCTGGCTGTGCCAGGCATGATCATGCCCCCCGCCGCCGTTGCCATCAATTGCGTTGGCCGGGGTGTGACCATTTCCCGTCGCGATCCAACCAGTTCGATCTTCGATCAGGGGCGCGGAAAACTCGGCAATCTCCGCCTCAGTCCAGGGAGCCTTTCGATCCTGACTGCTTTCCCGAATCGCCGCGACTTCGGCGGGACGAATGACGGAGGCATCATTGGTCCATTCCTGTCGAATGTAGGTGAGCACCGCCGCGCACCAGTCGTCATTCTGCTCATGACCGAGCGGCGCCATCAACCCGGCTTGATATGTCTTTCCATCCAG
>JAGROX010000229.1 GCA_020440025.1 Verrucomicrobiia bacterium | reverse complement strand
AATCACCCGGACATCTTCACCGATCAGCCGCTTTAACATCTTGCAGACTTGGTTCGCTCCATCATTCACCTGGACCGCCTTCATCTGCATGGGTCGCTGTCGGCTGAAGGCCAACAGTTGATTCGTCAGTCCAGAGGCCCGCTCAGAAGCGGAAATGATCTCCATGATCCGCTCGCGATTGGATTCATTGGCATCATCGCGCGACATGATCGCGTTCACTTGGATGACCGTCAGTAGATTGTTGAAATCATGGGCGACGCCGCCGGCGAGTTGGCCAATCGCCTGCATTTTTTGTGATTGGCGGAGCGTTTCCTCCAAGCTTCGCTGTCCTGTCACGTCGCGAACAAAAAGGTTCATCCTGACCGCTGAGCTTTCAGACACGTTAGAAATCGACAGCTCGGCCGGAAACTCCGCTCCCGAGGCTCGGAGCGCGTTGGTTTCGAACCTCTTGCGATGAAACTCAGTTTCATCATCCTCGATGGTAGAGAACAGCCTCGGAAGAAACGTCTCGATGGGTCGCCCGATCGCTTTTTGAGGCCCGATTTCAAATATCTCGTTTGATCGACCGTTCCAACTTACGACTTTTCCTTCCTGATTTACCCCAATCACGGCGTCCATTGCCGTATCCAGAATCAACTGATTGAGGCGAGCCTGCTCCCTAACTTGAATCGTCCCTTGCTCTACTTTTTTCCGGAGCATCAGACTCCACAGGAAAGCGAGTAGACCGATCACTCCTGCGACAGCCACCGTGACGGACGCAGCAAAAAGACTCACTTTGGCATTCTCTTTATCTCTTACGAAAAGGAAGTCATCGACCCAGTCAGTTTCGGTCGGCATGGTGGCTATTCCGGTATCGGCAAAGATCTTTGCCAGATTTGCCCATCTGCCCGCGTTCATGTGTCCGATATCGACGACATTGGGGACCACATTTTTTTCCAATACTTTTGCTTCCTGCTCCACTTGCCAGCGCATGATCCCGCGATCCACAACCTCCGGCATCTGAAGAATGCGATCGACCATTTCCTCTGGATGCTCCATGGCATAAGCCCACCCTTTCAAACTCGCCCGGATCATCGCTGCCGTCGTGTCGCGCTGCCCCTTCGCCATTGTCTCCGTCGTGAAAAGGTTGTCGCCGTAAAAATCGATGCCGTAATCTCTCGGATCAATCTCATACGGAACCACTCCGAGGTGCCGCACCAAGGGAGTTTGCGTGGAGGAATATCCGGAAATGGCATCAACTTTCCCCGCTACCAAATCATCCACGGTCCAATCGCCTTCGAAGAATTTAATATCGGACGTAGACACCCCATCTTGGTCGATCATTGCCAAGAATTGTGCCTTCCCCCCTGCCGAAGAGATACTGATTCGTTTTCCAGCGAGATCTGAAGGGCTCCGAATTCCGCTCTCTTTGTTTGATATCAGAACATAGGGAGAATGCTGAAAAATGACCGCGCATGCGATCACGGGTTGACCCTCCATCCTCGAAACGATCAGATCGGAACTGGCGACTCCAAAGTCCGCTTTACCTGAGACAACCAGATCGACTGGATACTTTTCCGGCCCACCTTCTCGAATTTCGACATCGAGGCCCTCCTCCTTGTAGTAACCGTGATCAAGCGCTGCGTAGTAGCCCGCGAATTGAAACTGATGATGCCACTTCAGTTGCAGCACGACCTTCTTCAGTGGCTTCTTCGGCACTGACCTTCCGCCCCTCGTCCCGCTCCCATCTGCGCAGACCGCCACGAGCCAAACCGCGAGTAGCAGGCAGATGGTAGGGTTACGGGCAAGAGAACTCATTGATGGGTGATATCTATAATTTCAATAATTATCGTATTAATTAGCCGTTACGCAACCGAGAGGTTAACGATATTTTTTGTTTCTGAGGGAGTGCTATCCCCCGACCGGAATCGGATGAAGTGGTCCCGGGAAACGGAGTCAGTGGAATGTTGAAGCTTTGGCCGGTCTGAGAGGGGCGAACTACCCTGAAATCAGATCGATGAAACACATCGCGCCCTCGCAGGTCAGCGCCTGTAAGAAGGATCTCGCATCTGGAGCGCAAGGTTGGGCAACTCATCATTGAGAAGGAGTTCCTCGAAGAAAAGTGCGAACAGCTTGGAATCGACCTGAGCGAAAGGCCATGATTGATCCCAGCGACAAGAAACTCTCCATCCGCAAGCAGGCCAGTCTGCCGGGCGTCAACCGCAATCGCCTCACTCCACACCGAACGAAAACCCATGAAAAGAAGACCATTCCAGTGAGTGGTTGATGGGAGCAGGCAATCAGCGAGAACGCTTCCGGTTGCGTTTTGTGTTATTGATTGACGCTTCGATTTCCATGAACACCCCGGCCACCGCTTCATTCTCCGTCTCCCCAACCGCTCCCCCGTCTCATCGGCGGCGGCGGTTCTGGCTGCGATTCCTGCGGGGGATCGGGATCCTGGTGCTGTTGGTGGTGGCGGTGATCGGGTGGGGGTATTGGTATTTTCATCCGGAGATCAGCCAGGAAAAAGGCGTGGTCTATGGGGAACGACTCGGGCATGAGCTGATTTTTGATGTGATGCAGCCGGCGAGCGGAAAGGCGAATGGGCGCGGGGTGCTGTTCATGGTGAGCGGGAGCTGGAAGTCGAATCCGAAATCGATCCAACCAGCGATCGTGGCGCCGCTGCTGCGGCGGGGATACACGGTGTTTGCGGTGTGCCATGTCTCGCAGCCGGAGGCGACGGTGGCGGAGATCGTGGAGGACATTCACCGGGCGGTGCGGTTCATCCGACATCACGCGGCGAGGTGGGAAATCGATCCGGATCGGCTGGGGATCAGCGGGGCCAGTTCGGGCGGGCATTTGGCACTGATGCTGGCGACTCGCGGTGGGCCGGGCGACCCAGCGGCGACGGATCCAGTGGACCGGGAAAGCAGCGCGATCCAGGCGGCGGCGGTGTTTTTTCCGGTGACGGATCTGCTGAACTTGGGAGACTCGACAGAGAACCCGGGCGACGGCGGGCCTCCGATTCACTTCGTGTCGGCGTTTCGGCCCAATGCGCTCGATTTGCCGACGTGGAAGGTGACGGGAGGCAACCTGTCACCGATCGATCACGTGACGCCCGAGCTGCCGCCGGTGTTTATCATGCACGGCGATGCAGATACCCTGGTGCCGGTGGATCAGAGTACGCGCTTCGTCGATCGCGCGCGGGAACTCGGGCTGAGTGAGGACCGGGTGGAGTTGGTGATCAAGCCGGGGAAACCACACGGATGGGTGACGATGGTCTGGGAACTGCAAAAGTTCGCGGACTGGTATGATCGGTGGTTGAGGTGAGCAGGAATCCGGAAGGGGCTCACGCAGAGACGCGGAGGCGCAGAGAGGTTGAAATCCGAACACTGATTCCTGATTCCCCGGTCCTCACGCCTCCTCAATGGGTCGGCGCGGAGATCTTGGTCTCGCTCATTTCGCGGCGGCGGCGCTCGACGATGCCGTCGGCGATTTCGGCGATCATTTCTTCGAGAAGAAGACGAAGGTGACTGCCCGCGCGATAGTCGGCGGGAGCGATGAATTTGATGCGATCAGCCGGGCCGGATAGCTGGTAGGCCTTGCGGAAACTGGAGCGCGTCGGGTCATCGGGGTTGTAGACGGCGATGGCGTGGCCGCCGAATTTTTTCATCACGGTGAAACAGGGCACGTCGGTCGGGCCATCACCGAGGTAGATCATGTTGCGGAAGGGCACGGCGCGCTGCTCCTCTGGCATGTGATCGTTGACGTCCTCGTTGGGCTCGAGCATGCCTTTGTTGATCCGGAAGAGATACTGAGTCTTCCCTGTGTGGCTGATGACGCGCTTGGGAAAGGCGATCTTGCCACTCTGATCCTCGGCAAACTCGCAGCCGAAAATGCGCTTGATGTGCGGGGCGAGGGCGCTGCCTTCGATGAGAGTCTTGATACCGGAGGAGACAATGTAGTGCTCGATTTTCACTCCCATGACACGGTGGTCAGGCTGGAGCAAGTCCTCGATCCCCTCGAACATCTCCATGACGCCGCGGTAGAATTTCAGGTCTTTGCCGAGATCTCGCAGATCCTGGTTGGAGGGACAGTCGAGCTGGAGGTAGTCGAGCATGACTTTGAGATAGGCGAGTTCGCTCTCGTAGCCATCCGTGTCGACGAGCATCTTGCAACGCTTCCAGAACTCGGCCGGGTTGATCCCGAATTTCGGAAACAAAACCTCGTCCTGCATGTAGGTGGGACTGAGGGTCTGATCGTAGTCGTAGACGATCGCGATGATATTCTGGGGGGCGGCCATGGCGGAAAGTGAAACAGGGAGTCGGGAAACGCGGCAAATCTACCACGCATCCTGATCATTCTCCAGCCCTCGACTCGCTCAATCGCAGGGCGTCGCGCAGTGCCGGCTCCAGTTCAGAGAACTCCCAGGAGAAGGTCCGAAGTCGCAACACGGCAGGATCGATCCGCAGACTGTTGAGAAACATTTCGTGCATGCCGCCGGGCGCCAGCTTCAGGGCAAAAGCGGGCGCGGGCAGAAAAGCGGGGCGATCCAGGAGACGAGCGAGGGTCGCAGTGAACTCGCGATTGGTCACCGGATGCGGGGCGACGGCATTGACGGGACCGCTGAAGGCGTCTTTCTCGACGGCATCGAGAAACATCCGAGCGACATCGCGAACGTGAACCCAGGGCATCCACTGATCGCCAGATCCCAATCGACCGCCGAGGTAGGCGCGGAAAACTTTTCGCAACAGCGGCAGGGCGCCACCGGTCTCGCCGAGGACAAAACCGATGCGGACGGAGGTCGAGCGCAGGCCAATGTCGTGAGCTTCGCGGGCGGCGGCTTCCCAGTCGCGCACCACCTCGGCGAGAAAGCCGAAGCCGGAATCGCTGTCTTCATCGACCAAGTCGTCGCCGGTATCGCCATAAAAGCCGACCGCTGAAGCGCAGACAAAAGTCTTCGGTCGCTCGGCGGAGCGCATCTTTTCCATGCCGCGAACCAGGGCGCGGGTGCCGTCGACCCGAGTCTGGTAAATGAGGCGTTTTTTCTCCTGAGTCCAGAGCCCGACGAGGGGTTCGCCCGCGAGGTGAATGACGGCATCGAGGTTCCCGTAGCCAGCATGATCGGGCCTGGAAAACTCGCGCATTTCAACGGTGCCGGGAACGGGACGCTCGGGGCTGCGGGAGAAACCGATGACCTGAT
>JAGROX010000228.1 GCA_020440025.1 Verrucomicrobiia bacterium | reverse complement strand
TTCGAATCCTGTCCTGCCCACCATCTCACAATCAAGGAGTTACGCATTTAGCTTAACTCCTTTTTTGTGTCCAGATTTCGGAATGGACTCGTTTTGGACTCACTTTTGAAGTCCATGTTCTTCGCTCAAATCGAACGCCACCTCGACCTCGGGATGAGGATTCTGAATTTTCTGTCGGATGGAAGCTGCAAAGAAAAAACGATCACTCGGCCTTTAGCTTCTCGATCTCGGCGAGAATTGCATCGCGCCGTTCCGTCATTTCGAGGTGGGAGTTTAGCCACACCTCAAGGAAATCAAGGGCGGCAGGCGGATCTTTAGCCTTCATGAAGTATTCTCCGCTTCTGTAGCCACTTCTCCTCCCCTGCCTGAGCGAGAAGCAAAGCGCTGGTTCGGCGTCGCTCCACCATCGGAGACTTAAGTCCGGCACACTCTTCTTAGCGCTCAATCATCACCATTCGCTCATCGCTCAATTCCGCCTCACCATCCCAACGATAGGCGGCAAGCGGCCCGCCTTGTCCTACGCTGAAATCCAAGCAGCCCACATTTGGAGCCAAGGGCTTTCGATCGCTCGTTACTGGCAACCAATAGTGCCCGACCAGCACGGGCGTAGCGTCCGTGTAATTTGGCAGCTCGGCGAGATCGTCTTCCGGCACCTGCCGATCACAGCTAAAGCTTCCGGGTGGCATGGCGACATCGCTGAATGTCAGGCCACCATCTCCATCGGAAAGCCCCCACCAGCGACTGCGAATCCTTGACCGCTTGATTCCCTGCTTGTCTATGTACACGAGTCCATCCGGCAACGGGAGTTCTGGCCCCTTGAGAACTGATTCCAGTGCAGCAAATTCGGGTGTGTTTTCGCTGGCGCAGCTTTCGAGGAAGTCTGCTTCGCTGAGATCGCCGCTGGCAAGGAGCTCCATGCTGGATTCATCCCAACATGCGTGCACTGCCCGGATCCCCCCAAGGTCCAGCCACATTGGCAGGGTCTTGAACCAATCCAGCCAGTCGTCCCACTCATCCATAGCGTCCTTGAACTGATCCAAGGTGGCTTCGTGCTGCACCCTGTTCTTTTCGCTTCGCCGTCGAAGGTAGCCCCCACCGGATCGCGGGGTGGCGAATGCCACTGCATTAAACTCGTGGTTTCCCATCAGAGCCTGAGCGTCACCCGAGTCGACCATAGCGCGAACAACCCTCAACGTTTCTCGTATCGTCGGCCCGCGGTCGATGTAATCTCCCAAGAATACGGTTTGCCGACCATCCGGGTGCCTATAGCCATCGCCGCGCGATTCATATCCCAGAACGCCAAGAAGCTTCACCAGCACGTCGCACTGACCGTGGATATCGCCGATGAAATCGAGCCCTCCATCACGTGCGTTTCGAAATTTGCTCACGTCTGAATCTTTGCACAGGAACTTGCTTCTTGCCTTCATTGAATTGGAAAGTCACTCTACTGGGTAGTCATGTTTGAAGCTCTTTTTGAAAAATCAGGAATCTCCTTGGAACGCTTGCGCACTCTCTGCCTGATCGATAAGCATGGCGGCATTACACGGGCGGCCGCAGTTTTCGGAAAAGAAAACGTCACCACGAAGCAAAGCCAGTTCAGCAGACAGGTGAAAGACCTGGAGAATTTTTTTGGCGTGGATCTCCTCGATCGAGACGTACAGCCCCATCGCCTGACCACAGAAGGAAAAGTGTTGGCCTCCATTGCTCACGACGCTCTTGGGGATTTGGAGGATTTTACGCTGACGTGTGAGAATCGCCCCGTTCGCCTCACCATCGGCGCCGGCGAGAGTTTGATTCAGTGGATGTTGATGCCGAATCTTGAGCGCATCCGAGCGCAGCTGCAGAATACTTCAATTGGTTTCCTTAACCGCACAACGGCTCAGACCATCGAAGGCCTTCTCAACGGCGAACTCGACCTCGGTGTGGTTCGCAAGACCGCTCTCACCAAGCAACTCGAGCACTTCCACCTCGGTTCGTTTGGCT
Organism: Verrucomicrobiia bacterium; assembly: GCA_020440025.1. Classification (GTDB taxonomy): domain Bacteria; phylum Verrucomicrobiota; class Verrucomicrobiia; order Verrucomicrobiales; family DEV007; genus JAEUHH01. The sequence goes on along the minus strand of JAGROX010000228.1, from coordinate 12,958 downwards.
ATCGCCTTTTTGTCCCGAAGCGCATGCGCAAAAAATTCGGCGAATCCATGAGCATTTCTGAACTCGATGGCGTCCGGCTCGCTCTACTTGAAGGCTCTGGCGAATTTCGTTCATCTGTCGATCAGTTGGCCGCAGGGGCGAAGGTTAAGCTCAACATCGAACTTGAGTGCAGTTCATCGACCCAAGTCGCATACGCTATTGGCTCTCTCAACTACGCTGGCATTCTGCCTGAATTCGCCGGGAAGGTTCTCGGCCAGGAAAAGGTGTCAGCACATCGGCTGGAGGGATTCGATGTTCAGCGATCACTGTCGGTTGCTTGGAATCCTCGACGTTCTGAATCGCACCCCTTGATCAAGGAGGCGGCAAATGCCCTGAAGAAACTGGTCCGGAGTGGCAAATGAGTGCCCAAATCGACTCAACGTTATGGTTAAGCATAATGACTGTTTCAATGCCTTTTGAATTATGCGCAGCTGCCCCATGGTTGGTCATGCGCAAATTATCCGAAGGCAACCTGCTATACTCCCCGTCAGACATCGTCCGCTTCTTGGAATCTCCGTTCGCCAGCTGGATGGAGCGCCTTTTCCTTGAGGCTCGGGATCGCGTGACCCCCGACGAGGAAAGCGAGGAGCTTAAACTCATCGCCGAGGAAGGCAACCGCCACGAAACGCGGTTCCTTGAAACCCTGCGCACTGAAGGTCGCGGGGTGACCATGATCGACCGTTCTCGCGAGAGCGTTCGGCTCACTCGGGAAGCGATCGACAGCGGTGACGAGGTCATCTTCCAGGCGCACCTCGCATCTGGTGAATTCGCTGGCTATGCCGACTTTTTGTTCACTTCTGCAGAGCTCGAAACCAACACATACGAGATCTGGGATACCAAACTCGCCCGGTCGGCAAAGCCTTCTTATCTTGTCCAGCTTTGCTGCTACGCCGAATTGCTGGAGGGCATGGGATACGAAAGGCCTGAATGCCTCAGAGTTGCGTTGGGGCACGGCGAAGTTCGCGCATTTCGCACAGCCGACTACTTCTTCGCCTATCTCGAAGCGAAGCGCGCCTTCCTCCAGCAGATGAGGGATTTCGACCCGAAAGCCCCCCCGGCACCCAATCCCAGAGCCGATCATGGCCGGTGGAAGTCGCATGCCCAGGCAGAATTGCTCGCGAGCGATCATCTCGTTCAGGTCGCTGGCATCACCACTGGCCAAATCAAGAAGCTTCAGTCGGCAGGTATCGACACGTTGACGACACTAGCCGAGACATTGCTTTCATCCGTCCCGAAGTTGAGGCATGACGTGTTCGAGCGCGTGTGCCATCAAGCTCGACTTCAAATGCAGACCCGACAGCGCCAGGCCGAATGTGCCGAACCGGTTCCGCCATCGTTTGAAGTGTTACCGCATCCCGGGCTCGGTGCAGCCCAAGGGCTAGAACTCCTCCCGACAGCTTCACCAAACGACGTATTCTTCGACTTGGAGGGCTATCCTCTCGCTGAGGGTGGCCAAGGGCTTGAATACCTTTTCGGGGCAACCCACCTCGACCACAACGGCGAAGCTCAGTTCACCGATTGGTGGGCCCATTCTCCTGGAGAAGAGAAGCGTGCTTTTGAAAACTTCGTTGACTGGGCTTACGCGCGGTGGACCGCTGATCCCGCCATGCACATCTACCACTATGCGCCCTACGAGGTTGCCGCGATGAAGCGGCTCATGGGGCAGTATGGCACTCGCGAGACCCAGGTCGATGATCTGCTGCGCCATGGAGTTTTCGTCGATCTCTACCAAGTCGTCAGGCAAAGCATTCGCCTCGGCGAAGACAGCTACTCGCTGAAAAAAGTCGAACGGCTCTACATGGACTCGCGAGACGGCGATGTGAAGACGGCGGCTGCGTCGATCGTGTTCTACGCACGTTGGATGGAGAGCGGCCAAGCGCCCACCTGGCAGGAGTCAGAGATCCTGCGCGAGATTCGAGACTACAATCGCGAGGATTGCGATTCGACCTGGAAACTTGCCGAGTGGCTCCGTGCGCAACAAGCGAGTCATGGCCTCGCGTTCCGTCCTGTGAGCGAGAGAGCGGACGATCCAGTCCAACCAACCGTTCTCCCTGACTCGGCTATTCGGCGCCAGCAACTCGTCGCTAAGCTGATGGAATCGGCGGAGCAAGCAACCACCCCCGATGAAGCCGCGATCTCCACACAATTGGCGCACTTGTTGGAGTATCATCGGCGAGAAGATAAGCCCGTGTGGTGGGCGATGTTTGAGCGCTGCGGCATGATTCCGGCAGAGCTCGTCGAAGACGCCGATTGCCTCGGTGATCTCCATCTTACCAACGAGCCACCCGTTTCCATCAAGCGCTCGACAGGCTTCTGGTTTTCTTTCGACCCCGGTCAGGACACGAAGCTGGCACAGGGCGATAAGGCGATCATGGCTCCCGGGTGCGAAGCCACCGTCACGATTGAGGAGCTGGACGCCGAGAGCGGCAGAGCCCTTCTCAAAGTCGGCAATACAACGATTGCCAACAAGTTGGATGGCCAGATGCCATCGCAGTTGTCTCTGATCCCGGACGAATATGTGAATCCTGACCCCATGCCGGGCGCTATCGAATCGATAGCTTCGGCATGGCTGGATCGGCGTCAACTACCCGCCGCTCTTCGCCGCCTTCTGTTGCGCCAATCGCCTTTGGAGGCCGGCACCCCGTTGGTTGAAGATGCAGAAAGTCCCCTCGAGGCCGCGCTTCGTGTCTCGACAGAGATGGACGGTGGTGCCCTCTGCATTCAAGGCCCTCCCGGCACTGGCAAAACGTTCACCGGCGCCAAGGTCATCGTCGAGTTGCTGCGCCAAGGGAAAAACGTCGGCGTTGCCTCAAACAGCCACAAAGCCGTGCTCAACCTCCTCGGAGAGTGCGCAAAGCTCACCGACGGGCTACGAGGCATCAAGTGCGGAGGCTCTGGAAGCGACCCGTTTTTCGACGCTGTACCAGGCTTCACACATATCGCCAGTTCTGGCCAAGCTGTTGCCAGTTACGGTGGCGGGCTGATTGCTGGCACAGCCTGGTTGTTCGCTCGGGACGACATGGCCGGTGCGTTGGACTTCCTGGTGGTCGATGAAGCGGGCCAAGTGGCTCTCGCCAACCTCACGGCCATGAGCCGCGTGACCACGAATCTCATCCTGCTTGGCGATCAGATGCAACTGGCCCAGCCGGTGAAGGGTTCCCATCCCGGTGAAAGTGGTCAGTCGGCACTCAGCTACTACCTCGATGGCCATGCCACCATCCCGCCAAATCTCGGCATTTTTCTTCCGGAGACACGGCGCATGTGCCCGGCCATTTGTGGCTTCATCTCCGATACGGTTTACGAAGGGCGCTTGACCTCGCATCCCTCGGCCGCCGAATCCGAGATCGACGGCGTCGCCGCCGGAATTTCGTTCGAGCCCGTTGAACACGACGGAAACATTCAAGAGAGCGATGAAGAGGCTCAGCGCGTCCGCGAGATTGTCGAAGATCTCACCGGGCGATCTTATGTCGAGAATGGCGCTCCGGCTCGACCGCTCTCGCTCGACGACATCCTGATCGTCGCGCCCTACAACCGTCAGGTTCGCAACCTCAAGCGCCACTTGCCTGATGGTGCCCGAGTCGGCACGGTCGACAAGTTTCAGGGGCAGCAGGCCGCCGTTGTTCTTGTCTCTCTCGGATCGAGTGCCGGTGAATTTGGCTCGCGCGGCCTTTCTTTTCTCTTGGACAAGAACCGATGCAACGTCGCTCTCTCAAGGGCCAAATGCCACGCAGTTCTCATCGCAGATCCCCGCATCGCGAACTACGGTTTTACATCATTGGCAGATATGGAGCGGGTGAATCTCTTTTGCGGGATTCACCATCAAGGCAGCCAGGGGGCCTTGGGCGATGTAGCTTCAAAACTTCTTCCGGTGGACTCAACTTGTGGATTGAGTGACATGCCTGAAAACATGATCGCCAAAACGACCAGGCTCAACTAGCGTCGCTTTCATAAAATGGTAATAGAAAGTCAGCTGCTTAATGATTGTTGGATCCAGGAAGAGGAACTGGATTCCGACAATTGGATTCCGGCATTCTATTCGCACGATTTCCTCCAGGTCGCCAAAGAGATTCGTGAAAATTATGGGGATTATCAGGAGTTGGCAACATTCGTTACCGTAGCAAAAGTGCAGCGAGCAGATAAGGCGCCCGGAGTTGGTTGGATTGCGCGAATTCGTGAAGGTCGACTCGCAATCGATTCAATTCCGGCGAATGCGGAAGCGGTACTAGAGAACTTCTCCTGCTTTCCCGCCGAAGCGATTCTTGTCGCGATTTCTGGCACAGGAGATGTGCAGATCGGCCATTGGGATGAGAGTGTATACGGTGCCAAGTGCGTAGGGCATCCCTCAATCCTCGTGTTCGAATCGGGCGATGGAAAATCTATTGCCTGGCTGGTCGAAGAGCTCGGATCGCTTTATTGCAAATTGCAAATCAGACGCCGGATCAGTGGTGCGGTAGTTCCCGCAGTTGCCCCTGCGGATGTGCTGGGCGTCTTCGTGAAACGCCGTCGAATCGAAGACCGTCAATCGAGCGCGGCGCTTTACCGGCGTCAGGCTGAACTCGAGTTTGAACACCGACGAATGGTCGCATTAATGCGGCGGCGCCAACTCGCTTCCGATGCCATACGGTCAGGAGCAAGCTTTGAAGAGCGTCGCGAGCTCTTCGAGCAGCTCCTCGTATCCACCGAAGCACCTGTGGAACCGCTCGCTTTCGTCGAGGCCTCCACCAGCGATCCCCAGTCCGATTTTTTTCTGGTGAGAGCTTTGAAAGCTCAAGATTCGTCAGACGAACTTCCGTTTACGGTGGCATCTTCAGACCAGGACGCGAAGCAATGGTGCGAGTGGTACTGGGGGGGACTTGGATCAGACTACCGATTGTTCCACGTTCTAAGCACCTCGCCAAGTCCGTGTCTCCCCGCGTTCATCATGCGGCGGCTCGTTGCAGCCCTGGCGGGAGAGACGGTTCGGCTCCTCGCGTCGCAAACCGGCCGAGAAGGAGGGCGCAAGAGCGTTCCTGTTCTCGGCTTTGAGCAATTCTCCGAAATTTGTCGTGGCACCATTCTTCGAGACGGCATCGAAGGCTTGATCGATTCGCAAGAGCTTCTGCAGTCTCTCGCCCTGACAACAGGGGCCGAGAGTGTCGATCCTGCTGGCGAAGCTGACCAGACTCTCTCATTTTATCGTAACCTTTATCGGCCAGTTCTTGCGCTCAGAGTCCGAAGAGAAGGCAAGCCTGTCGGAGTCTATCTGGTGACAACCAAAGGACCGCTGGAAGACGTTCAAGCCGAAGCTGCTCTCGACACTCTCGGTGCTGATCTGGCTGCGTCTCTGGCTCCTTCTCCAGCGATTCTTGAAGAGTCGAACCGCAGAGAGTCGCTTAGGCGCCTGTCATGGTTGATGCATCAGTTGAACGGCCCCCTTGGCCGAGCGGCAAGCGCCCTCGAGCATGTTGATGAGTTTTTGTCTAGCCGCCAAGATGTCGCTGAACTGTTGGTGCCCAGCGAAGAGGAGGCACGGAAGATGTCTCGAATGAATGATGATGAACCATTAAGCGAATATCATCTCGTAAGCCGACTCGGCGTAGTCAAACGGGCTTTTGGCGACATTAAAAAGGTGACTTACCAAATACGGCGCCTCCGCCGCGCCCAATCCGCAGGATCCAGAGCAAACGTAAACATCGCTCACTTGCTCCAAGAATGCGTAACCCGCACCAGAGAACAACTTCCAGCCTTGCAGATCCATTCGGATCTCAGCGCAGATACGGATGTGTTAGCCGACCATCAAATGCTGGTTGAAGCACTTGAGGAAGTGCTTTCGAATTGCCTTAGAGAGCTTGAGATGCAGCAAGTAGCCCAACCAATTCTCAGCATCGGTTGCAAGCACGAGGGCAATACGGTCAGCATCCAGATTTCGGACAATGCCTTGCCTGTAGAGGCCGCCCTGATAAACGACCCCTTTGAAGAAGATGCGTCAATGTATGCGCAGTTTAACAAAGGATCGGGCCTCGGTCTTACCATTGTGCGCGAGACGTTCCGCAGTCATGGCGGTGTCTGCAATCTCGAAAAGAACCACGACGCATCCGGCGCTCCGTGCGCGGGAGTCGTTTTCAAAGCATCGATACCCGCCAGACCAACCAACTAAATCAAATGCAATTTAACGAACTCAAATTTGTCGTGGTAGAAGACAAAGTCGAGGAGCGCAAAGAGGTGCTTCGGCAGCTCACGTCAATCGGTTTTGAGCCAGAGAACAAAATAGGCGTTGCTGCGACCTACGAGGAAGCAAAGGCACTCTTAGAAGAGAGCGCTGCCGAAATCCATGTGGTGTTCCTCGATCTTAACATCCCTCGTGATGCAGGCGACCCTCGACCCGAGGAGAAGCACGGGGCAGCACTGCTCGATGCAGTCCATTTCGTTCTGAATCAGCGTCCTCAGGTCGACATCGGAGTGATTGTCGTCTCCGGCCAAGATTTGGCGGCGAATGAAACTGCAAAGAAGCTTCTGGAAGAAAAGTACCAAGGAACTCTCAGGGGGATCGTGCTGAAGAGCGAGCTGCCAAGAATGCTGAAGGCAAACGTGAAACGTCTGCGGAAAGATCCCCTGGCGGCAGGTCTCAGAAAGGTCGATTCGGGCTTGGCAGAGGCGTTTGTCTACGCCACCGACGCCACGAATCCTATCAAAGAGCGGCTCAAGAAAGCCCGAGCGGTGGCGATACAACTTGCTCTCAACGAGATAGCCTATCGCGATGGGTCGGAGGATTCTCATCCCGAACTGGCTGATGATCTAAATGGCATCATCCGTCAGTTGGAAGCCCGCTTCTCGGAAGACCAGAGTGGACGCCGCCGCATCAAGGCATCCAAAATTTCAACACCAGGTGGGTGGGGCACATTCCTGTGGAGGGGTGCTCTCGTGCAACACCTGCGGACGATCAACGCTTATCGAAACACATTTGAACACCTTTCCGAGCAGCCCTATGAGGCAGGAGCATCGAGTGCTGATGAATGGGAGATTTCCCCAGCGTTGCTAGCGAACGTCAACACCGGCAATACGGTTGGAAAGATCGTTAGTCTCGCTCTCAGCGAATTGGTTGAGTGGTACCTACCATGGCACAGCCAAGTTTATGCAGCTCCGTCCAACAATTAGAACTTCGTGAAAATTAGACCACAGATCCTTGAGACGCTTCAATCCTCACCCGGTGGGTTGAGTTCGCGTGCGCTCGCTCAGAAGACAGGACTTGATTGCACCGCGGAATCAATTGCCGCCGTCTCTGTGATGGCGTTGGTAAGCGGCGACATCAGATTTGAAGAGGAGCGATGGAAACCCACAAAATCGATCGGGGCCACCCCGGTGGCGATTCTTGCAGTGCTTGAGAACTATGCCAGAACGACGGGAAAAAGAATATTCAGGGCTAGCGCTGCCCTACAGTTTCTGTCCGCCGAACAGCAGCCCACGGCAGATGATCTCCAGCGAATCGTCGAAGAGTCCGGTCATGCCTTCGAACTGCTTCCGAACTCGATGATCAAATACAAGCGATAAACTTTATGGCGAAAGCAAAAATCAAAGAAGAAACCAATACCCTAGAAGCCGCCGAGAAATCTCTCCGGGAACAGTTGGGCTATGAAGATGTTCAAAAAATAGAGGTGCTGGGCGAGCTGTGTTTGATTGCATCTCTAGATGGACGCCCTGTCGTTCTGGTTCATTCGCCCGGCTCTGATGGAGCGGTATCAGCCAAGGACGAGGAGTACGTGCAAGAGCTGGGAGCAGTGATCGACGATGGCCCCGCCGACTACGTTTGGGCAACCACCACTGGCGAGGTCGGATCCGGATACATTTACTCGTGGCGTCCCGAGCTGGACTGCCAAGTATCCGCGATTCCCACCAGTGACGAAATTAAAAAACTCGGCGCGCCAGGCACTGCTCCGCGGAAGATCGCGGCCGACCCACTTCGGTTCAAGGCTCTTCAGGCAGAGTTCGATGAACTGCACGAAAAAATCTACTCCGCACGGGAGCCAATCGACGGTTCGAATGACCTCACCGCTCAGCTCTGCAAATTGATTTTTCTAAAGATGCATTTCGAGCGTCATCCCGATTTCAAGGTCGGTGGCGTCGAATTTGAAAAGGTCTTCGACCCTGACTACATCCGCGAGCACAAAGGCAAAGCCGTGGATCAAATCAAATCGGCCTTCAGCGAGGTGAAGGATCTCAAGGAGTACACCGCTTCGGATGACCGGGGAGAGTGTTTTCGGATCTTTGACCGAGATGATTTCATCAAATTCAACCAGCCGAGCACCTACGCACTGGTAGCTGAAATGCTAAACCGGCACCACCTGATCGAACCTCACCAAACTGGCGTTGAGGACGACATCCTGGGTAGGGCATTCGATGTCATGCTCCGCGGCAAGTTCGAGGGCAAGGGCGGAATGGGAGTTTATCTTACACCGCAGCAGGTTCGAGATGCCATGATCCAGATGGCGTTCTATGACATCGAGCAAGAGAACGCCGGAACATTGACTCGGCGGGATCCGTCGACAGGCAAGCCGGTGTTCCACGTTTGTGACCCTTGCTGCGGCTCTGGCGGGTTTCTCGTTACATCGATGCGAGCGCTGCGAAAGCATGTCGAAAAGCTAGTAGGGCTAAGCAAGAAGCAGCAAGAGGAGCTGCTTCAGGAGATCTATACAGAGGGCTTTGTGGGTTGCGATAACGCTCCAGGCATGGTGCTGCTTGCTCGTATCAATATGGCGCTTCATGGCGACCCTAACGCGAGAGTTTTTCGCGTGGAGAATTCGTTAACGACTGAGGTCTTGTCGCCCGAAACCTATGACCTGATCGTTACCAACCCGCCGTTTAAGAAAGGCGGTATCAAGCGCCCAGACAACGATGATATCCTAGACGCGTTTCTCTCTGATATCGACAACAAGGAACCCTTGTATTCGGGGGACGGCCTGGCATTGGGAGCGAAGCCAAACAATAAAGGCGTCTGGTCTTCTGTGAAGAGCATCGATCCAGCCGTGCTCTTTATTGATCGCTGTTTACAGCTCCTGAAGCCCGGTGGCCGTCTCCTTGTTGTCCTGCCCGACGGCATCCTCTGCAACTCGGGCGATCGCTATGTGCGCGAGTATTTGATGGGGCGGAAGGACGAGGAGACAGGGAAATTTGTTGGAGGTAAGGCTGTGGTGAAGGCAGTCGTGAGCCTTCCACCGGTGACGTTTCGTCTATCGGGTGCGGGAGCGAAGACGAGTTTTCTGTACCTCCAGAAGAAGAGAGTGGGCGACGAACAGGGAGCCGTGTTCATGGCTGTAGCCGATGAAGTGGGTTTCGACGTCAAACAGAACAAGGAAGTAAATCTAGGCGCTGATCGCAATGACCTCGTGGCGATCGTCGAGGCGTATAAAGCCGGGCAACCTGTGGAAGAATCATAGACACGCGCATGTGGTACCCTTCGATCAGTTCACTCATTGACCCCCTTTCCAGGCTCTCCCAGGATGGTGGCGCCCAGGTGAGTTCTGATCTCGCGGAATGGTTGTCCCGGAATGGAATTGCCATCGCTCATCCTGGCTGTGGCGATTGGATCGTGCCATGTGAGAGCTTTCTTGCCTCTGCTCTCCCTGCAAGTGACGACCGATCACTTTGCCGGAAGGCTGCGCTACGTGTGCCTTTTTATCGGCTTCACCTAGATCTGCTTTTTGCGCGGGTCTTGCACGCGATTGGCCAAGGTGAGCGTTGGTCGCGTTTCGAGGATTTGGTTTTCGGTCCATGCCATCCCATTATGCCGCGCATCTACTCACTGTTGGTCTGGGTGGGGCGCAATCGAGGCAAGGAAGTATCTCTCCTAAGTTCTGAGGACTGGAGCGCGTTCGAGAGATCGCAGGCTGAATTTTCCACTGCCCCTTTTGCTGATTGGGATGTTTTTCTCTGGGGGCGTTCGCGTAAGGATTCGGAGCTGTTCCCACTTCTTGAAAACCTCTATCTGCCCATCGTCGCAGGAGAGAATCCGCTGCCGAGCTATTTCGTCGAAGATCCGAGATTCCAAGGTATCGAGTCAAGGCTCGTCAAGGCCGCGAGGGATGGAGACGCCATCAGTCTTTCCCAGGGGGAAATTGGGCGGTGCGAAGATCTCTTGGCTGAAGGAATGCCGATAAACCTTCGGCCAGAGTCTCGAATTGCTTGGTTGACGGGTGCCGTTTGTGTCCGGTCCCAAAATGGGCTTCAGGCTGAAATCGCTGGGTCGTGCGAAGCACCGGAAGGAATCTCGACACTCGCCAAATCGTCCCAGATTACCCATGCAGACCAGGAGCGCAGTTTCGTCTGCGAGCAGACGGATTCGCGACTGCTTCTGCGCGGCACGTTCGTCTCGTTTCCACCCGACACTTCGAGCTGGCCCGAAGAGTCGGCCAGTAACGCCCCCCCGTGGGGATCTTTGCCAGGTCGGACCCAGCTGCGCGATATTGGAAAGCCAAGGAAACTATCTGCTGGCGTGGATGGTTCGCTGTTGGGGATTGCTTCGCATCCTCTGTATGGCGTCCTCCTACAGATTTTGTTGGCGGAAGCCCTCGACCGTGAGTTGGGTGAACCGACTATCTTGATAGCGCCACCGTTGGATCGGCAATCGGATTGCATTGAAGGTGAAACCTCCATTTATTACCGGCCAGCATCGCGCGAGCCCGGCGCGGCACTCGACACCGCTGCCAGTATGGTCTGTCTCGGATTCATCGACCCGGTGCTCGACCGCTTGGCCATTGAGCTCGACTATCGCCTGATTCGCCTCCCCCGACCTTCCGAGTGCCCTGGAGTATGGTCGTTCGGCTTACGGCTTTTCATCTCAGCCGGATTTGTAACCGGCTTTGATGATCGATGGACGATTAGTTCTGCGTTGCACGATCGGCTTTACGGAGGGTTCCTTATGAAGGAAGTCCTTCGCGACCGAAAGGAATTGCGCGCGGAAATCCACAAAACATTGACTTCGATTTGGGAGTTTAAGGGCGGAAAACAGCTTCAACGAGAGGAGGTGGCAGTATGAACCACGAGGCTACTTCCATCGCACTGCCAAAGTTGTGTCTTTGGTATGATGCTACCCGAATCCAAACGTGGGCACGTCTGCTGGTGTCCGTGTCTCCCGACGATCTCTCTCCAAACATCACAGAGTTTGCGAAGCGGCATGTGAGTGATCGCGCCTTCGACGATAGTCACGCTGCCCCCATCGATGTCGTCAGAAGTCTGCCCGGCCTCGAGCGCGTTGGAGAGCGATTGGTTCTCCGAGGCGTTGGGCTATTGGAAAAGACGCCGAAGGGTTATCGACTTTCCGATGCTGGGGCGCGACTGGCTTCCATCTACGAGGAGAACTCAAATGATCGAGCTTGGGTGCGTTACCTCGCAACAATACTCCTCCGTCGTGAGCCGAGGTTCCGCGTTCTGATGAAGCTCCTTTCGAAACAAGAAGCGGTCTTGCTCTTCACTGGAGAAGGCTGGTTTGGCGGCGTTGCCTCGAAGACTGAACTCAAGATTGGCGATGGGCAGCCCATACGGCCATTTGCTCCCAGCTGTTCCGAGGATTTCCAGTCGTTGCGGCCATTCATCAAAGAGAATGCCTGGTGGGCTCTTGGCGAATGGCAGAATCACTCTCTGCTTGAAAACACGACTGACGTCCGATTCATCGGCCAGCTCAAAGAGGAGTTCTCACTCGATAAGCTCGCGGGGAACCTACGGCCGGCACTTGAAGTGCTTGCTCATTTGGGAGTTGTTCAGCACTACGGGGCGGAAGCTTGGATCGATCACGAGGCGGCTGTCACCGAACTGGGCTTAACATGCGCACAGGATTTCGGCTGGAGATTCGATGGCGCTAATGAAGCCGATCCGCTGTCGATTCTTGCAACCGAACTCGAGAGGCTGCGTTCGGATTCCGGATACGTCGTGGCTTCAGAACTCCGCGAAGCACTTCACCACCGGGGGATCCCCAACCCGGACAAACGAATCGGCGAATGGATCCGCGATGGGCTTGTTCGTTTGGAGGGGCAAAACTTTGGACAGGCTCGCCATGGTCGCGGCCTCTTTGATGATCCCGAAAAGCAGCTCATCCGACTCACATTGACAGGACAACATCTCACCCATTCATGACAAAAAATCCCTGGCAACCTGAGGGTGTATCAATCCTCCCGAAGAATCTCGATGATCTCCTACCGATTGTCGGCCAACGGCATCTATTCAACGAGCTCTGCAGCTTCCGCGATGCTTGTTTGAAGGAGTCTGCGAATCCGCTGTCGGGATTCTTTCTCATTCATGGCGGCTGGGGTGTTGGTAAGAGCCGCGTTGGTCATGAGATCTGCCTTGAGGCTTTTTCCGAAGAAGTTGAGTGGATCGTCGATGGGGAGCGGGAACGAGTTCTGGATGCCCACCTTGAACAGGGCATCTTGCCTCTTTTCACCCGCTACATCCAGGTGACTCGAGGAAAGCACGGAGATGATCTGAGCGCAGATACTTGGATTCCAGCGGTAACTCTGGAGGCGCTTTCTCGACTCGTGAATCACAGCGATTCCGGGAAGGGCAGCCTCAAGAAGAATCAGGATCGGTTGATTCAACACACGCTTAACGCCCTTAAGCCTAAGGGGTGGGACAGCATCAAGGGCGACCTCGCCAAAGCGCTTGAGGATCCCGATATTGAGCGCGCCGCACGAACGGCGTTGGACATTCTCAAAACCAAAGGGATTAAGAGCCTCTGGATCGTCGTCGATGAAATCGAGGACATCACCGATGTCAATCAGGATGGGCTCACCTCGGACGAGCGCGAGCCGATCGACCAAGCTTTGCTGGCGGTGATCCCGCGGGTCATCAAGGCGGAAGAGGGGCGGCAGGAATTCCCCGAGATCAACTTCATCCTGCTATGTTCCCATGCCGTTGGCGACCAACTGAAGCAGGTGCGCGCCATCGAACGCAG
>JAGROX010000227.1:1187-34886 GCA_020440025.1 Verrucomicrobiia bacterium | reverse complement strand
AGCAACTCGGGCGCTACGAACAAGTCGCGAAGCGCATCGTCGCGAGAATATTCCGAGGCTTCGACGGCCGTTCTTTCGGATTCTCCAGAGAAATCGTAGATCGACTCGAGGGCATCGAGCAGCGCTCGATTGGCAGCAATGTCGCGATAGCCGGTGAGGGTCTTGTTGGGAAGCCGGATGGACTCCGGAAGCTCGACTCGCTCATTGCACTGCCAGCTCACATCCCGCACGTTATGGTAGGGATTACTCTTCGATTCGTAGTGGTAGTCCGAACTGATGACACCCCAGCCAAGGACTGCGCGAGTGCCCTCTTTGACCACGATAATGTCACCGGGTTCCATTCCAAGGGCGAAGTCGTGAAGCATGCGACCGACTTTGGCGGCTCCAGCGTCTGGGTAAGAGCCGGCAACTGCCTCTCGAAATGCGTCGATGTCTTCCAGTCCCGTCAGGTCACCAATATCGTTCCAACCAACTGAGGCGGTCCGGGACTCGAACCATTCAGACCAGAGACCGCCACCTTCACCCGGAGCGATCACCCACAGAGGGCGGGTGGAATCTGATGCCTTGTCGTGCCCGGCTTGTGAAGGAAGTCCCTCAAAGAGAAGCCTGCTCCGACTTTCCGGGTCCATGATGGCCTCATAGAGGAATCGATTGTGGAAACGATTGTAGGAGGATTTCTGATTCTCAAAAAAGGCTTTCAGGTCGTCTAATGCACCCAGATAAATCTTCCACACGGTCTCATTCGCGAGTTGCTCCGTTGTCAGAAAGCAGTGAGCGAATGGGTTGTTTTGAAACTCCGTGTGAGCGACATCCGGGAGCACAGCGAGCAGAGACTCGATGCGCTCCTTCGAAAAGATCACCTGCCACTGCCCAAATTCCGGATATCCGAAGGAGAGAGCAGGCCATTTGACGTAGTTGAGGTTGATATGGCGCCAGCCAGGTATTGTGGTGTTGAGTTGACTACTCTTCTGGGGTTCGCCGTCCTGAAGATGAAGGATGACCTTCTGAAAGTAGTCGAGCGCCAGGGAAGCTTGCTGCTCATTCTCGAAAATCGCATCGAAGGGAGCGGCCAATGTCTCCTTCTCGGGTTTGCCCCCTTTCTCCTCAATTGCCCACAGGTGGGCTTCTTTAGAAAAGGAAAGCACATCGCCGTCTGTGGCTTCGAGCACAGCCTTACACCAATCCCTGTAAGCGGAGGCTGAAGCTGGCTTGTCCCCGATCCCTCTTATCTTCGCAAACTCGACATTTTTCCCGTCTGCGGCCACCCAGACATCGGGACGAGCCCAGAACATGCCCATCGTTAGAAAGGCCATGCCAACCTTCAGTTTCCCGAGACAGCGATCCATCAGCTCGGTGTCTAGTGTTTCCGGGCTGGCGTCCAGAATGTGCCCGTAAAATTGCCAGAGAAGAGGAATGTGGTCCTTGTCCCGCTTCGGAAGAAAGGGCATCAGCCAGGAATTCTGAAGATTGGCAAGCGGGAGTCCGGGAAAACTGTCGGGAAGCGGGGACTCGAGGTTCCACTCACGCTTTAGGAAGTCCCATAGGGCTCGCCGATTCGTGTCGGTGACTCCTCGATTAAAATTGGCCAGGAACGTGAAGGGATCAATCGCCTCCAGAGGGAATTCGTTTCCGGCCGCGTCCTTGTCCATGATGGGCAGCGCCTTCAACTCTTCGTCATGCATGCGCTGGAGCAACTCGACGAGTTCTCCAGAGCGATCTCGGAACTCCAGAAGTTTTCGCGCCGCCTCGAGGTGAATCGGAACCCAGGTGAATTGTGTCTCTTCGCTGTTGCTCATGTATTGATCCGGGTCGGCAGTGTAAAGACTCAACGACAATATGGTCAAGTGAGCCGCGACTTTCTCTGAAACCAGAGAAATTCGATGGTTGCTCGTGATCCTGGGTGAACCACGTAGAGAAACCCAGCCAATCGCCCCAGATGATCAATCTCCCCACTCAGGCTGCGAAGTGAGAAATCAATTTTCCCGCCCGGTTTGTGGAGACTCGCAAGCTTCCGAAACGCACGTTTTCTGTCTGAACCGGGGATGACGTGCATCCAACTGCCGCTGAGGAGGATCCGGTCAAATTTGAAGTGCAACGCTTCGACGGCTTTGAAGTCAGGTAAGGCCTCGTCGATCTGGCGGATCGATGCTGCGGGATGCCTGGCGGCGCCTTCAGCCCTCATCTTCGCTGAAGGTTCGACTGCCACTACCTCGTGCCCATTGGCAGCCAGCCAAGCTGCGTCTCTACCTGAGCCAGCACCCACATCGAGGACCATACCCTTCGAGCGCGGTAGGAACTTGGACCAACAGGCGTGGACCTGATCCGCCTTCACGGACTTATACTGATCCGCCAGGGCTGCCGCGTTGGCATCGCAGAACCGAGCGGATTCTTTCATGTTCTCGAATCCTTGGGTTCTACATCAAAAAGCAACCCGGCATGGTCACTCATGACTCCTGAAACACCAGCCAGAACATGGTCTCCAATTGTCGAGATATACTCTGGGCTACGCACCAAGATACCCTCTGTATGAGCAACGTGGTCTATCCGAGCGGACGAATTGCCCCGCTTGAAACTCCACTCTCCTGCGGGATCAGGAATACGCAGCTTGCTCAGGCTTTCCTCGACAATCGCCCTTTCTTCCTGACTTCCAAAGACGTGGCTCGGGTCGGCATTGAAGTCGCCAGCAAAGAGAATATTGCGATTCAAGATCCGATCGAAGATTTCGCCAAGCTTCTGCCAATAGTCAGGGATCTTCGCAGCTTCAGCCTTCTTGTTCCTCTCGTAACAGGGAACTCGAAGTCCAACCATCTCGAGATTCTCAAACTTGATGTGAAGGAAGTTGCAGGAAGACCAGACATCCACCTTCGGTGCGGCTAGATCCCCAGCATGAAAGGTGTATTTCGATGCTGCGAAGATTAAGGGAGCACGGACACCCGCTACGCCCTCTGACAAACTTTGAGAGTGAAACCCCGCGTCTCGAAGGTCATCCGAAAATTCCTGCCGGAACTTGCCGTCAACAAACTCATTCAAAAGGATTGTCTCCGCACCCAACTCTCGGAAAACAGCTATGTGCGGCCTACCCAGTTTTCGTCGGTTCACGTTCCATGCGAGAACTTTCATGAGCGATGGAATTCGAAAATCATCATTCGGGCTTGATGACCACGATACAGTTCCGGTTCAATCTGTCCACGCATGCGCATCGTCACTTGGAATCTCCAACGCAAACGACCGACTTCACCCAACGGGAGGATGGCGATCGACCATCTTCGCTCCGTCTCGCCCGACATCGCGATCCTCACGGAAGGCTGGGTAGGTCACCTGGGATCCGATTTCCAACACGCGGATGGAGGCCCGACGGGAATCACTCACTTGGGTGAAGGAGAGCGAAAGGTTGTGATCGCCAGCCGATGGCCCATCAGCAGTGTCAGGATCGATCTGGATGTTCCGACAGCGGGGCGGTTCGTCTCGACTCTCATCAAGACCCCAGAAGGATCTCTGACGGTCATTGGCATCTGCATCCCGTGGTTCGCCTCCCGGGTAAAGAGCGGAGAATCTGAAAACTGGGACGATCATAGCGCCTTTCTGCGGGCGCTATCGCCCGTGCTTCATGAGGCCAGTCAATCTCCGTGCCTTGTCGCAGGGGATTTCAATCAGCGGATCCCCCGAAGTCGACAACCCCGGAAATTGGCGGACTTGCTCGAAGACACATTCAAGGGGTTCGAGATTCCCACGGCAGGTGAACGCCCAGAAACCTGCCGAATGCTGATCGATCACATCGCGATCTCTGCGGGCCTGGAATACGGGACGGTGACGTCGTGGGGTGGTGCGGATGAAGGCAGGAAGATGTCCGACCATGATGGGGTATCGGTCGAGGTATCGTTTACAGATCCGTAAGTTGACCCTGCGAAAGCTCGCCTGACAGAGATAGCCTCCGCAAGAGATTCACTAAGTTCGCCAACGAAGAGTTTTTCAGTTTCTCAACCAGTGCCCACGAGGCGGCAGCTCGATGCCGAGCTTCACACAGTGCTTTCTCAGAGCGACGTCCGACACGCCGATTTCGGCCGCGGCGTGAACAAGTGGTTTTTGCCAGACCAGCTCCTTCAGCTGTGCCGTGGTCGGCCAATCGATTTCCGAGTGGCCGGGCAACACCACCTCGACCTCGGAGAGGGATTTCGGCTCAAGAGCCCAGAACTTCTTCACCTGGTCTGGATCGTCAATGACGTCTCGGTAGTGCCGGTCCATCATTGCCTTGGAGGTTCCGTTGTTGAAGGCTGTCACTCCTTCATTGCGATCTCGTTCGGCCTGGTAGGTGATCGAGGTGTGGCGGAGAACGTCTTGCACCCACCTCTCGGCCTTGGTGGCATCCCTCAGAACCCGCATCCGATAGGCCAAGGCGTCTTGCTTGGGGACGGCGGTGAATGGATAGGCCCTGATCCACTTTTTGAGGATTGGAGGAACCGGAACCGAACGCTTCACTTTGCGTCGGGCCATCTTTCCCCCTGTGATCCTGATCCGCTCTTCGCTGACATCCTCCGGCTTGAGTGCCGCGATCTCGCTCGGCCGCAAGCCAGCGAACAGCGCGATTGCAATTAGCGGAGCCATTTCTCCGTCTCGATAATCGATGGCGGCCTTGAGCAGGCGCTTAATCTCATCCATTGCGAGGATGGCCACCGGTGAGACGGGCTGAGGAATCTTGTCGAGTCGCTCGCAGGGATTTTCGAGGCAGTAGTGATGACGCACCGCCCAGTTGAAGAACACGCCCAGAGCCGTCTTCATGGTGCGTTTCGAGTTCACACTAGGGAACCGGCGCAATACATCCTCGAGATCCCCGACGGTGATGGTGTGGAGGAGACGGTTGGGATCGGGGAGCAGCAGATGTTTCGTGGAACTCTTGTAGAAGCTCGCCGTCTTCGGGGCCAGGCCGATCCGAGTATGGAGAAACTCTTCTCTGGCGTTGTAGATCGATACCTCCTGAATCTCCGGACGGTGATGGGCCTCAAAGAACGCCAGCGCTCTGTCCAGCGTCACCCCCTTTGCCCGGGCACGGGATTCCAGATTGAGGTAATGGGAAACGATTTGGGACAAGCCTCTTTCACCGATGCTCTGACTCGCGGTTTCGGCGTCGGCGAGTTGTTCCGGAGAAAGGATGGTTTGCTGCAGGGTTCTTCGCGGGCCGACACCTTCTAGCTCCTTTTCGAGGGCAGCCAAAGCCAACGCCGCCCCTGCCTTGGTCTTGAAGTTACTCCTGACTCTCTGTCCGTCCGGCAGCGTCCCTGACAAACGCCATGAGGTGGACCCGGAACGGTTCTTAAAGGCTGTGATATCAAGGGGACCTGTTTCCTTCTTCTTCCTTGCCATAAGTGACTTTTAATTGGCAACTTTTCTGGCAACCGGTCAACAAATTTCCGTTTCTAAAATCATAAACCATTGTATATGTGTGTTTTATAAAAAACATATACCTGATTTGTAATCAGCCGGTCGTCGGTTCGAGTCCGACAGTTGGCTCCAGTATTTAAAGGGGTTCCAGCGCGTCCCAAAAGTTTTCGTTAGAGCGCTGTAACCGCATTGTAACGGATTCGGGTTGCTTTTTTGGAAGAATTCCGATTTTCTGTCGGGGTGAAACCGGCTCGGAAAGCGGAAAACATTGGTGCCAGGATGGGCCACCGGGTCTCGATCCGGAAGCTCGAAAAGGAGCTCGAGGACGGGACGAAGGCCTGGACGCACCCCCGTTATCGCTGGCGTATTACTTACGTCGAAGCGGGTCGCCGGAAGCAGAAGTACTTCAAGACCAGGGGCGCGGCTGAGAAATGGGCCGAAGAACGCGAGGAAGAGGCACTCGCCCATGGGACCGATGCCACCATTTCCGCCGCGGAACGCTCCACCGTGGTCGATACCCGGAAAGCTCTCGTCGAGGTCGGGCTCACCTTGCGTGACGCGGTCGAGTTGGCGATTACCCACCAACAGAGAATTATGGAGTCATGCACCGTCTCCGAAATGATCGCGGATTCTCTCGCCACCCGGAAGAGGACGGGGGTATCGGCCCGGCATGTCCGGGACATGCAAGGTAAGTTGGGTCGCTTTGAACAGGTGTTCGGTTCACGCTCGGTCGTCACCATTACCCGGAAGGAAGTCGAGGACTGGCTGCACGGCTTAAAGCTGGCGCCGTCCTCCTTCAACTCCTACCGCCGCATCCTCGTGGTTGCCTTCAACGACGCGAAGCGAAACGGCTTCGTCGATCGGAATCCGGCGGAACTCGTTCGACAGGCTAAGGTGATCGAGGCGGAGGTCGGCATTGTCACTCCACAGGAGGCTGCAATGCTCCTGGCGAAAGCCGATGAGGCCATCCGACCGGCATTGGCGCTGGGGCTCTTCGCCGGGCTTCGCATGGCCGAGCTGGAACGGATCGATTGGTCGGAGATTCACCTGGAGGTCGGTCACGTCCAGATTACCGCCGGCAAGGCGAAGAGCGCTCGAAACCGGATCATCCCCATTTCGGAAAATCTCGCTGCATGGCTCAAACCTCATGAAAGGTCCGAGGGATCTGTCTGGCCCGAGAGTCACCAGCGCGGTCGGAAGATGATGGAGGCCGCGCACAACGCCGCGGGATTCGGGACCGCCAAGCAGGTGCGGGACACCAAGGGGAAGGAAAACGAGCTGAAAAAATGGCCCGACAATGGCCTGCGCCACTCCTATGCCACCTACCATCTCGCGTTTCACGAGAATGCCCACGAGCTGGCCCTGCACATGGGGCACACCAACACCGCCCTGATCTTCGCCCACTACCGGCGTCCGGTGACCAAGGAAACAGCCAGGGTCTTTTGGAGCATCACACCGGAGAGCGCCGAGGAGAAGGTCACTGACATCCTCAACACCCACTCCTCGCCGCCCCCCCAATAACAGATCGGACCTTGTCGTTTCGACCCAATTTCGGCTAAATCCCTCTGTCTCGAAGCTACTTGGTAATAAACCTGATGAAGAGATTTCTCCTAGTTCTCACCCCTCTTTTAATCATAGCCGGAACAGCTGTCGTCCTGAAGAGATTCTCGGCCCCCGCCGCTCAATCCGGGCTAAAAGATGGCAGAGTTTACGCAATCTGGGTCCTGGAAGCACAAGCAGCACCCCGCCATGTCAACGGAGTTCCATGGGATGTCGATTCTAGCGCTCCTGATCTGCTCGCGATGATTTCGTGGAGAAACCAGCTAGTCCTCCAAACCGTGACGGCCCCGGATACCTTGATCGCCCGTTGGGAGCCGACTGCGGTCGGAATCAAGCAGTTGATGGATGGCGAAATCAGCGGCTCGTCAGTCCGTCGAGTGGCCCTAGTTAGAGCATCGTCGAGTGAGAGCATTTGCGTCGGTGTCTTTGATGAGGACTTGATTGGACGGGAATTCATCGGTGGGATCAGGGTGCCCCTTTCGGAATTGGCACTTGGAACGAACGAACTGATCGGAGAGGGGATGCTCAACCATTGTTCCTTGGCAATCACGGAGGCGACTGACGAGCTCGCACTCCCCAGCAATTTCCGCGTCACAATTCCCTCCGCCAAGTCGGTCGAATGGCTCGAGGCCCCCCCATCCGAGATGGAGGATCCGACTGCCCGGTTGGCTGGAGAAACCGGGAGTTTTTTCAACGATTTGGCAAAAGAAATCGGGAAAAAGTTGGAACAGGAGATCCGCCAATCGTCTGATGCAGCGGCATCTGCGATCAAAGATCTGAAGCACACGGCGAACAAAGCCGAGTCCACCGGCAAACCTGCCCTTCCCATTGAGGACTCGAAGTGAATCATCGGCCTATTTGTCTCGGACTGGTACTTCTCTCATGTCTGCTTTTCGGGGCGGGGATTACCCTGCCACTTTTCAGAATCGAGCCAAGTGCCGGCGAGTGGACCCATGCCATCCGGATCCTTTCGCCCGGCACCTTGTCCAACAAGCTGGTGACGCTTCCAGGAGGCATCGTCGCGCTCTGGGATGAAGGGGAATTTTTTCTATTCGCGATCCTGTGCCTTTTCTCGCTCGTCCTTCCGATCCTCAAACTCTGCGTGTTGTGGTGGGAGGGAATTCTCCCTGATACCGTTCCAGCAGCACTCCTTCGGACCTTTCGACTCCTGTCGCGCTATGCGATGGTCGAGGTATTCGTGGTGTCTCTAGTCGTCATATTGATCAAGGGCCTACCGGGAGGAAGCCAAGTCACTTTGCAGGCAGGCACCTACGCCTTCAGTCTGTCCGTCATTCTGAGTATGATCGCCAGCCAAAAGATTTCGCCTCCTTGAGCAAGGCACCGCATCACCGGACAGTTTCGACCAAGAATTGGCCACGGGCCAAATCGGAGGAGGCTCAGATCTTCACACCGCCATTCTTCAGAAGAAGGATCCGCGCGAGGTGACCAAACCCAATTTGCTCGTCCCGGAGATCAATTTGCCTTCCAACAAGAATCACGCCACCCTCCCTCATCTCATACCAGACAGAACTCACCAAAAACCAGAGCAAACTCAAAACTTCTCCTCAGGAAGGTCCACTCCCTGGTGACCCGGAAACCGGAATCTCCTTGTGCCGCCTTGAAACAGACTCTCAGCGAGGGACAAGATGATGGCTCAAATCAGAAAAGAAAAACCTTTGACACTGCCAATGAGTTAAAACAAAAATGCCCTTCATGGGGGTACTGATTCCGATTCTCTTAATCTTCTTCACTTGTCTCTTTATCTGGAGGGCGTGCGACGGCTTCGAAACAGCCTCAGATTACATTGGCCGAAACCTATCCGAAGGGGTTCGAGGGGGAACGATCAACGCAATTTCAAGTTCCATTCCCGAGCTCTTCACGACCCTCATTGCGCTCTTCATCCTGTCTGACAAAGACGGATTCGCAATTGGAATCGGGACCACCGCGGGAAGCGCTCTTTTTAACGGAATGGTCATTCCAGCAGTCTGCCTCCTAGCGGTAATCGGCATTGCCATTCGAGGCACGACCCGAGATTCGGTCAACGTTTCAACAAAGGTAATTCTACGCGACGGACTGTTTTTGATCGCTGCAGAATTCTTACTAATTCTGACTTTAAATGGAAACAAACTTTACTGGTGGCAGGGATTTCTATTGATCGCCTTCTACGCGATCTACATGACGTACATGATCAACAGCATGAAAAGAGGCGGGGATGAGGATGAGGGTGAGGAAGACGAGGATGAGGATGAGGATGAGGATGAGGATGCTGAACGTGGGCCTATCGGAAAGTTATTTTATTGGTTGTCCCTCGGGCCGATTTTGGACCTTGAATCCCATTTCATTAAAGAGAAACAGCAACAACAGATACGCGAAGAGAAATGGAATGGATGGCCACTCTTGATCACATCGGCTGCTGTGATTGGGTTGGCATGTTATATTCTTGTTGTGGCATGCGAGTGGTTGGGCACTGGAAATGAAATACATCCTACCTACTCCTTTTTCGGCTTCGAACTTTCCGGCCTCGGAATGCCGCCCCTTTTTGTTGCAGTCATCTTTGCCTCAATGGCGACCAGCGTTCCCGATACCATTATCTCGGTAAAAGATGCCCGCAAAGGTGAAGCCGACGATGCGGTCGCTAACGCGCTAGGAAGTAACATCTTTGACATTTGTTTCGCATTAGGATTTCCCCTCTTCCTTTACACCCTCATTTTCGATCCAATCGAAATGAATGAGGAAACCGTCCAACAGAGTGGCGAGCTGAGAATGAGTCTTCTTATTCTCACCATTGTCGGATTTTTCGTATATTTTGTCGGAAAACGAGACAGAAGCACCCGACTGCCAACGGTTGTTCTAGGAAAGTCCCGTGCGTATATCCTTCTTTCGCTCTACTGCGCATACGTGCTCTATGTGATCGGAAGAGGCCTTGATTGGATGTGGACCAAGCCAATCACGGAGTTCCTTCATCACTTGCTTTCAGGGTTGCCGAGTATGGGCTGAGATCTTTTTTGGCCGATCAACATTTTTTCTATCAGACACCCCAGCCATGGCACAGCTTGAACAAACAAAAATTGTCGAACCATTCGGCGAGGTAAACGTCTTCACCGAAGACAATGGCGCACTGCGAATTAAGGCCACGATTCTAATGAAGCCTGAAGTCGAAGGCGCGCAGACCGGCCTCGCGATCGACGGTTCCAAATCAATGAGTCAGCTTTTCGGCGGCCAGGTTGCTGTATCATCAATTTTTGGCAGTCAGGCAAATCTTGTAGAACCCGTTGCGCAAACGATTGCCGAATACCTGGCCAACTTCGATAGTGATGGTGAAACAAGCGCAATTTATTGGGCATGTGGAAAATTCGGAAACGAATTGCAAATCATTGGAGACCTCGACGCCTCTGCGGCTGCAAATCATAGTTTTGCAGCCCCTCACAATATGGGAACGGGCACCAAGCTTCTACCAGCGATCCAATATTTCACCGAAACTCGATTCCGAAATTGCCCATGGGGAATCTACCTCTTTATTACCGATGGATTGATTGAAGACTTAGAGGATGTCAAAAGATATACCCAACAACTCGCTCGGGAAATTGCCTCTGGCGAGCGCAGGTTTACAAAATTAGTAATCATTGGATTGGGCAACGATTTTTTCTATCGGAATGACAAAACCAATGAAAGAGTGGGAGCGGATGATGCTGAGGCTAACCTCTTGGCATTGGAACAGAATCCTGAATGGCAGAAATCCGAGGCGTGGTCAGCATTGGAGGAGTTGGACGATCTAGATGAAGACGAAGAATTCGGATGTATTCGTGACGGACAAGGTGAAATAATAGACCTTTGGGATCACAAATTAGCTTCAAACATGAACAGCCTCGAGGAGATCTTTGCCGAGGTTGTCAGCAGAAATATGATCATCGCACCGAAAGCAGATATCGTTGGTAGTGATGGTAGCCGCGCGGAACCGATAGATCGCGATTCATACGCAGATGGACTACCCGCCTTACTCGAATTTCGAATTCCTTCCGGTTGTTCAAGCTTCACCGTAAAACTTCCTGATGGAAACCAAATCACACAACCTCTTTTCTAATAATGGCGCAGCTCGACTCACACTTGGTCAGCAAACCCTTTGGCGAAGTAAATGTCTTTCCGCAATCAGACGGGAAATGTCGCGTTGTAGCGACGATCTTAATGCCGCCTGCCGATGTTGAACAGGCGCAAACTGGCTTGGCAATCGATGCTTCAAAATCGATGGCAACTGCTTTCGGGATCGGATCTGCTCCGCCCCCATTTCCTCAACCGGAGAATATTGTCGAACCCGTAGGTAATGCGATTGCCGAATACCTCGCAAATTTCGACAGCGATGGCGAAACCAGTATCATTTACTGGGCATGTGGAAAATTCGGTGATGATATCGAGGTCCTCGGTGATTTTCAGGCATCGGCAGCGGCCGATTTTGAGTTCGTTGCACCAAAAAACATGGGAACGGGAACGAAACTTCTTCCCGCAATCAAATATTTCACCGAAACAAGATTTCGAGCTCAACCCTGGGGGATCTTTCTGTTCATTACGGATGGAATTATTGAGGACCTCGACGAGGTCAAGGAATACACCCGAGAAATCTCATTGCAAATCGCCAGCGGACAACGTGGATTCGTCAAATTGGTTATTATTGGTCTTGGATCCGAATTCTTCTATAAGAATTCCAAAACCAACGAAACCTTGAGTGTTGATGCTGCGGAGGGGCGATTGGTGGAACTCGAATCAGACACCAACTGGTTCAAGTCCCCTGCTTGGAGCGCCCTTGAGGAGCTGGATGATTTGGATGACGACCCAACTTATGGGAAAATTTGCAAAGAAGGAGGCGAGCCGGTCGATATATGGGATCACAAACTGGCATCGAATATGAAGAGTCTCGAAGAGATTTTTGCAGAGCCGGTGCAACGATCGGCAATAATATCTCCGACCGCCGAAGTGATTGATTCATATGGAAATCCGGTCGAGTCGATAGACGGATGCGGTTTCTCCAATGGATTACCGGCAAGATTCGAATTCCTCATGCCATCTAGCTCCACGAGCTTTGTTCTCAAACTCCCTGGAGGCGTGGAATTTGTTCAATCTCTGAAGTGAATCAACCTCAAATAACGCCATGGCCAACCCAACTTCTTTTCAAGATTTGACAGTCGATCGAAACTTTCAGATTCCAAACAGTCTCCTCAACGAAGCATTCGGAGAACTGAATCTGACACGCCGGCAGAATTCGATCGACGTTGTATTAACGGTTCTTGTTGACCCATCCGCGGGCGCTGCCGGCGAGGGCTGGCAAACTGGAGTGGCGCTTGATGGATCTTCATCGATGCAAGGGCCCTTTGGCGTTAGCTACGAGTGGACCCGTCAGATAACCGCTCAGGAAATGGATAGTTTCGTGAACAGCGGATTAGGCAGCAGAGAAGTCGTCGATGGTCAGTCCGTCATCAGCTTCACCGAGGACGGAATGACTGAGATGAGACGCCTCGGATTACTAAAACCTTGTCAAAATGAAGTGCAAGAAGTGGCACAGAATGCCATTCCATATCTTGCGGAGAAATTAGACGAAGATGGCGGAACTACTGTCATTTACTGGGCATGCGGAGCTGGTGGTAGCGGGATCGAAGTTGTTGGGGATCTTTCCGCTTCAGAAGCGAAGCAAGCGGGCTACAGTGGTCCTAAGTCCTGGGGAGACGGAACCCGGCTTATGCCGGCGATTCGATATTTTTTGGATCGGTTTAAAGATGCGAAAATGGGATTTTACGTCTTCGTCACAGACGGCGAAATCGAGGATTTTGAAGACGTCAAAAACTTTACGGCCCAACTTTCTCGAGACGTGAGCGAAGGAACGGTTAACGACGTGAAATTGGTTTTGATCGGAGTGGGCGACCAAATAAATCGGACCCAAATGGAAGAACTGGATGATCTGCCTGACGAACTTGATCTTCCTGTTGATATCTGGGACCACAAAATCGCAAGTGAGATCCGCGGGATCACCGATCTATTTGCTGAGTTGGTTGACGAAAACCTCACCTTAGCTCCATCCGGTCGGGTACTCGATGACTCCAATCAAACGATTGTTAGCTTCACCGACGGCGTTCCTGCCTTGATGAAATTCTCGCTCCCACTCTCCGCGACTTCCTTTACTTTGGAGATATCAGGTGGAGGCTCGATTACTCAGGATCTTTATGGCTGAACTATTTCGCGGTCAGGCATTATGATCACTCCCGTAAACCTCTCTCTTTCAAATACATACTCTCCTGTCATAAAGAATGTCCAACGAGATTGATCCATTTTCTAATCCGTTCGATTTCCTTGATGACGAGGACATTTCCGAACCGAAGCCCACGGAATCCTCTCCGGAGAAAGGAGACAAGGAGGCGCCCATTTCTTCAACAGGTCCCGAGTCTATTGAGTCCACCCCCGAGCCGATTTCGCAGGGCGATTTTGGAGAGGATTCTCAACCTCCAAGCGGTCGCGATTTGCACCTAGAGGTTGCGGATCACCAAGACAAGGTGATTTCTGAAGGAAATTCTGAAAGTCTTTCCATCATACAACAAGATTCCGATCGAACTCCGGCTAAGTCAGTTGAGAAAGATTCCGCTGAGGTAGAGGAATTGCGAAAAAAGGTGGCAATTCTTGAGGATATGCTTGCCGCAAATCAAGCACAGGAGGAGGCAAGTCATCAGAATGAGGAAGATACGCAATCAAAAATAAGGAACCTCGAAAATGAGATCCAGCGCCTTGCCGACCTGGTTAGAAAGGCGCCGACAACTCCGCCCCCTTTACCCAATCTTCACAACACTGGGGCTAAAACGGAGCCAGAATCTACGCTAACGCCAAAGAAAACGGGCTCTGCCCCGCCCGAGAAGCCAAAACTGGGCGCTGCATTTTCCAAGAAGCGGCGGACCTAAGGTTCAGAATTTAGTATTCATTCAAATCGAAACCCGATGTTAGACGAAATCGCTCGAATCCTATCTCTAAGCCCCGCTTTGGTAGATTGGTATTGGCAGTACGGTTCAAGCAGAACCGGAACATGGTCTCTCGGAATGGGTTCGTGGTTGGACCAACTCCACCGACTGAAAAATCGGGCTGCCGTAATCTCGGACATCGAAGCTAAGGGAGACAAGCCATGCCTGGCGATTTGGGGTCCTTCACAAACTGGAAAATCGACTCTTCTCGCCGACTATATCGACTCGGGTGGTGATGAATTTGGCAACGGCACCGCCTTACAGTGGTCGGACTCTGATCCTGTACTCTTTGTGGGCGACATTCGTGACGGAGAAGTGACGGTATTGAACCCGTTCAACAAGGGAGCCGACGCTTCTGGCTGTGTTACGAGATTTGTGATGAGGGATTCGGTACCCGATCCACAATTCCCCGTCAAAGTCACCTTTGCGACTGAAGCGCAAATCATGCACGCGCTTGCGGTAGGCTACCTTAGTGAAACCAAGGCAAAGACAAAAGACGATCAGAAACTGTCGCTCGATGCGGAAGAAATTGAAAAGATAGTCGGCAATCTCAAATCTACCGGCCCGATCAACCGGGAAGCCTTCGAGTTGCTGATAGAAACTTGTGATACCATCGAATTGCTAATTAAGTCAAACCTCGACCGCTATTCCAATCTGCACAGGGATTGGAGCCGATCGCTTCGGAGGTCCATTCTCGAATCCGAGGCCCTCCTTTGCAGCGTTGAAAACGTGCGGGAGTTTGCGCACCAGGTCTTCTGGGATTCGTGGCCAAGCCTTACCAAGGCCTTCGAAGACCTTAGGAGGAAGCGCGCGGAGATTTCCTCGCTCTTCGGAGAGAAGCCACTAGTCAGTTCATACAAACTCGCGGCTCTCCTTCTTAACATCAGTGCCGCGGAACTCTACGCCAAGTCAGAAATTGTGCGAAATCTCGTAGACTCATCGAAATATTCAGTTTCGGCGGAGAAAGTAATCCTCGGATCTGGAACGGGAGACCGACTTTTTCAGGGTAGTCAGGACTTCTCCCTGTTCCAAGGGCTGGTCTGGCAATTGGAAGTGCCTTTGCGGTCGAGCGCTATCCAGCGTTCGTCACCGGTCGTTCATCAACTTCTGGAAAAGGCCGATCTTCTCGATTTCCCCGGCGTTGCAAACGAGTTCAAATCTTCCGACCCATTTTCCGACAGTGATCTCACGACTGATCCGGGTATCATTTATACAAAAGTACTAAAGCGGGGAAAAACGGCTTCCATCGTTGTAACGAGTGCCAACAATCTCGACATCGACGGCTTCTCACTGCTGATGCGAATGAATCGCTATCCGTCGAATCCCATTCAGCTCCAGACTGGAATTCGGTGCTGGTTTGAATCCTTCGGAAAAGTGTGGCCTCCCAAAGAGGGGCAAGGCTTGCCATTGAACCTTGTCCTGACCTTTACCGCCGCTCTCGTAAATGAAGTGCATGCTTCGGGAATCGGCTACGGTCTCGATCCGGTATTCGAGAAAATGCAGGGCCTCGGCTATCTTTCCGACCCAAAGGTGGTACAAACCTTTGCCACAAATTATCCACAATTTCCCGATGGGAAGTTTCAAGTTGAAGGAGCGGCTTTGAACTCCGTGGTGGAAGCCATTATGAAGGACAAGTCTTTCCAGCGGCAGTTCCCGGAGACCGGGGAATCCCTGGCCGAAATGGCAAACAACGGGGGCAAGGATTACTTTTTCCGCCATCTACTCAATCAGGCAAACGAGTCCACCAGACCAGAGTTGGTGGCCGAAAGAAAAGAGAAGATTATATCTGCTTTTAAGGACCTGCTGGCGCGAGCAATGCCGGGTCAAGAAGATGCAACCCTCCAGCGGATTGCCGATATTGATACGTGCATCGAATGCATCCAGCGATACCTCAACGAGAGCAAAAGCTTCGATCCGAGTAGAGAGCTAGGACAGATCGTACAGGAGGTGATCAATGTGGCACCAGAAACACTGGAGCCCATCCCCCGAAATGCCGGGAGGAACCAAAGGAACAAGCCCTTGCGTCCTTATCTAGAGAAACAATTCAACGACTGGCGGGAAGACAAACTTTCGAAGCCGAATCTCAATGTAGTAGCCGGAAGCGATGAAACACTACTCTCGCGGCTGCTGGTATATTTTTCAGAGAGTGCGGATTTAGACGAACTTCTGGAATTCACCCTCAAGTATCTCGGTAATATCCGCACTCGAGTAGAATCCCAAGAATCCAGGAGGTTTCTCGCAACGAAGATGAACAATCTGATGCTAGGGGTGGGAAGTGAGAATGGTTCGGGCTCTCATCCGCCCCTCGCTGATGCCGAAAAAACTATTAAGCGGATCGCAAAAGATGAGCTTAGCGGCCATCAAGACCTAGAGAATTCTCCCTACTACGTTAGTGTCATCACCCCTTTCATGAAGCGGTTGGAGTATCTGAAGAGTAGTCAAGGATCTGAGAGAGGAGAGCAGCCGGGAGACCAGGAATTAATAAGATTGACGCAGGTCGATATTCAGAAGTAGCTGACAGTGTTCAAAAAGAGATGGCCCAACTTCATACAATTCACGTCTTTCCCAATAGCGGACATCACTACACGTTCATCCCATTTCCCGATGAACTGGTAAGTTCTGTCCCAAAACTGCGGCGGCTATGTACCAGTCAGCGCATGCCTTGGGGAGACTTGGGCGAACGCGGAGAACGATGGATTCGCGGTAGATACGGAGTCGACAAGGACGGCCGACCAGGGCTCTGGGTGGCAGTGGAAAGCAACCTTGGGCTAATTCAGCGCGGCTCACTCCATGGGACAAAGCGCCAAATTCCCTCCTCTGATCTGCCGGAAGACAAGGAAGACTGGAAGCGATCACCCTATGCCTTTGAAAATGTTACAAGGCTTCCCGACGACATGGAGGCAAGACCGTTCGTGATAGAGATCCCGCATCCTGATAATCCCGGGCAGAAAATCGAAGTTGCAAATTTCAAAGTGATTTGGAAGGTGCCGGCTGGCGAACCGATCGATGTTGACCTGGTTGTTGATTTTGGCAACACTCGCACAGTAGTACTTGCATTGGAGAATCGACAAACCCTCGGCGGTGGATTGCCGACCATTTGCCGGCCCGTCCGGTTCATAAAGCGGGGATACGACTACGAGGAGAACCAGAGCCGTGGTCAAGACGATACGAGTTCGATCGTCGATTCCTGGTTCGTCTTACACGAACCGCCATTTGCAGATTTAGATCCACCATCGCTGCGCTTTCAGCCAACGCGCGAATACAACGTGGAGGAGACCGTCTCCTCGGGAATGCTTGGCAAAAAGAAGGAGTCGTCCGCTTTCGTAACAGAGCGCGTTCCTCAAATGTTCATCGAGCTTTCTTCTGCAGTATTAGGGGATGAGGCCCGTGACATACTCGGAACCATCGATCTGGAGCGCGGAGGCAGCTACACCTTGAGCTCACCAAAGAGATATACTTGGGACGATCAGCCTGTTGGCAAAAACGGAATGGGGTATTGGACGATGGTATTGAATCGCTGGAATCCCAAAGCTAAATCGGAGGCCGAACTACCGAACTTGTCTGGCTCGATGTTGCGATTCTTCTATGGTGACGGGCGCGATTGGGATATTCAGACTCCACCGAATGAATGCGAAGACGGCGTGAACAGACCCTCGTCCCAGCCTCAAAACCCTGCCTTCCCCCGCAAAGACGCGATGGCATGGGTGGCACTGGCCGTTCTTGAGCTGGCGTATCGTCAAGTCACTTCGGAGGAGTGGCGCAAAGGAAACCAACCCTTCATCCCGCGAAGGCTTCGCAGTGTGTTCGTCACATTTCCTTCGGGTTGGATTTCACAGGAAGCGGAGACCTATCGAAAGATGTGGGAAAAGGCCCTGAACATTTTTACGCTGACCCACCTTGAGAATTCCCTTCCGATATCACAAGGGGGAGATCGACCGTCGCTCTCAATAGAGTTGGACGAAGCCGTTGCATCGCAACTTCCGCTGGTGTATTCCGAGATCACCCGCCTCGGCAACGAAGGGGAAAACTGGATTGAATTGTACGGTCGCGGAAAGGATACCAACGCAAAGGTGAGGCTGATGACCATTGATATCGGTGGCGGCACGACAGATATTTCGATTGTGGAATACTGCGACGAGCTTCCCGGTGCCGGGGTCGCACTCAAGTACGACCCTATCTTCAAAGACAGTAATTCCTATGCCGGTGACCGTCTCGTGAAGGCGGTAATCGAGAGCGTTCTACTGCCAAGTTTCGCAGCAGCCAAGGGGATTGAGGCAGGGTCGAATGAAGGGGACGATTTCGAGCAGGTTTTTTTATCCGCTTTGTCCAAAGAATCAGACAAAGCAAAATGGTCACGAATCGTGAAACTCGTCTTCCTGCCTATTGTTAGACAATGGCTGAAAGATTTAACGCACGGCAGATATGGAAATCCGGAAACCGGGACTCCCTGGGCGCCCTTGGAGATCGAAGGGGCCGAGGGAAAATTGGTAGATCTGGCCGCTTGGAGCGACCTGAACAATTTTTTTGCGGAAGGCGGATTCGGAGACGATTTCCTCGATTTAAGCACCCCGATAAAGTACGATCCGGATGACATCAAACAGGCGGTTCGCGAGACTTTTTCGAGCGGACTGGAACCTCTCGCAAAGTATGTCACAGCCTTTGAAGTAGATCTGATTTCGCTCAGCGGGAAGCCCTCCGAACTTCCGCAAGTGAAAGAGCTCGTAGACGAGATCATGCCGATTCTGCCTCAACGAGTCATTCCCCTGCGGGACTACCCGGCCGGCGACTGGTATCCGATGAGTTCCAATAATCGGGTAAGCGATGCAAAATCTGTTACTGCCGTTGGAGCAGCTCTCTATCTAGCGATCAAAAACGGCTTGATTGAAGGATGGCATATTTCCGAAGGCGGAAACGCAAAAGGTCCCACAAGAAACAACTGGGGCCTGATGCCCTCCGACCCGGATGCGTGTGGGTTTGGAACTGAAGAGCCGTATCTCAATCATGAACAGGACGAAGCAAAGGACGTGCACATTCTCGTGAACAGCTGTATCGGCCGGCAGCGGTTCCTATCCAATCTTTCCCGGCCCGAACAGCAGTACAAACTGGTCTGGGCGGACCCGGATTCAAAACGGGGAAGCATTCCTTTGAAGGTAACATTACGGCGCCAGTTGGACCCTTCCGACCAAACTGAAATCGGGTTGGAGATCGTGGAGTGCCAAGCGCTGAATTCCAATGAAGAAATCACGCCCGCAGACTTAAAACTGCAGTTGTGCACGCTGGAGGGCGGAGAATTCTGGATTGACTCCGGAAGATTTGAAGTGCAGTGGGACTAAACCCTTAGCCTACGCTAGCCTCGAGAATGATCATGCGGGAGACAATTTCCCAACAGTTGCAGGGACAACTCGATACCCTCTCCAGTGATGTAGCCGAGATAAAGACGGCCATCGAGCGAATCGTGCTTCATATTCCTGAAGGCAAACCCGCAGAGGCGGAAGCCGCCCTTACTCGGGATACTGCGGCAAATGAAGCCGGCGAAGAGATCGCTTCCCCTTCTCAGAACGAGACGACCAGCATCGAGACAGCGGCGGAAGAAACATCAAGTTGCTCTTCCACTATGCTGGACGAGTTGCAAACACAACTGAATGATGCTCTCTCAGCACGAAATGATGATGCTGCTGTCATAGAGCAGCTGCAGACCGAGCAACAAAAACTTCTGGACGAAATCTCGGCGGAACGTGCTAGCAGCGCCGAATCGGATCGGAAAGTACAGGAACTTCACGCAAGGCTGGAACAGGCTCAGAATGAAAAGAACGCCTCGGATGCACAACGCCAGTCACTTGAGGAAACCATAAGTTCACAAGAAGAGGAGATTCAAGACCTGCGTGCGACGACAGACAGTTTTCAAACGACGACTGAGCAGTTGAAGAAGGACCTGGCTATTTCCCAGAGTCAATCCGGTGAGTTCCAGGCCAACTTAGAGCAGTGCCGCCGCGAAAGTGAAGAACTGCAGGCGAATGTCCAGCTGAATAGCCGACTATCCACTATCGTCTGGCCCGATTTCCTTTCTTCTGAAGAGTTCACGCCTTGGAAAGAGTCACTGACGCATGGAATCTTTCAAAATCCGCCATCCTCTGGAGTCCTTGGCATCGTCGCTTCCCTGGTCAGCTACAACGCCCTTTCCCGGATTCCTGAGCAGGGAAGCAAACGACTGATCGAAGCCGTCTACGACCTTGGATCGGCCCTGTATTCCTGGTTCGAAGAGTCAGGACTCGACAGGGAGGCTTCCTTTCAGAACGCAAGCCTTTGGGCCAACGCTATCAATCAGGCCAATGCCGAAATCTTCACCATACTCGTCCCCGAACCCGATACTCCCTTCGACCGAAGGACTATGGTGAGCTACTCTTCAGAGACCAACGCCTCGCCCGATGTGGGCGGGGCCAAGAGTTGGTGCATCAAAGATTCTGACGGAAGAATCCAGAAGCAAGCCACGGTAATCCTAACGTAAACAAAAGTACCAATATGGCTATCAAGAGAATTCCAGGCAAGGGGCTTGAGGTAGAGCTC
The DNA here is from genome assembly GCA_020440025.1 of Verrucomicrobiia bacterium. Classification (GTDB taxonomy): domain Bacteria; phylum Verrucomicrobiota; class Verrucomicrobiia; order Verrucomicrobiales; family DEV007; genus JAEUHH01. The sequence continues at coordinate 14,397 of JAGROX010000227.1, read as the reverse complement.
AATGAATTCGTAAAGCTCAGAGCCTTCCAGGCGGGTGGCGAGTTTTGGGGACACGAAAATCAGTCCGTCATCAGAGAGCATCTTGAGGAATTTCTTCCGCGCATGGAAGTGCAGTCCGATGGCAAGTCGGTGCTTGCGCAGATGTTCGTAAAGGGAAAGGAAGTGACGTCAACAAGTGATCCCGCCACTCGCGGAGTTCCGAAAAACGAAAGGAAGAGACTCGAGAAAGCGGTGGCTCGCCTCAAAGAGAGAGCGGCGGACGAAAATGCGGACAAGAATATAAAGGCCATCATTGAAGCGTTTCGCCTGCCCGATCCAAATAAGGATGCAGAGCTTTATCGCATTTACGGTTCACGGTTCAAACCGAAGTTGCTCGTCCTGTGGGGTTGTGAAAAGGAACCCGGCACATCGATCGTGCCGGATGAGGTTCCCGCAAGAATCAGGGAAGAGTCGGGAGGGGCAAAATTTGTCAGGCGATCTCCGTGGATTCTCCTCCTGCTCCTATTCTGTGTGCTGGGCTACTTAGCGCTCCAACAGGGCCTCTTCGACACATCGGGATCGAATCCGAATGAATTGGTGGCGAACCAATTGGGTAACGAGAAAGGAAACAGCAAGACCTCCGACGAGAAGGCGGAAAATGAGCCAGGTGCACCATCCGACGAAAAGAACTCCCCGGATGACCGAGGCAAACCGAGCGACGATATTGTTGGCACAGAAGGCAACGAAAACGGCATGGGCTCTAATTCGCCGGACAATGGCGTTTCGAAGACGAACGGCGATTCACCGGGGGATAAAGTAGCGACAAATAACGCAAGCGATCCCGCCGGAAAAACTAACGATGTCCAAGACCCCCCAGGAAACGACGGCAAAACAGCCGGCGCGTCCGTTGGCAATTCTTCCGAGAAACTAGACGAAGAGGCAGAGTTTGCCGAAGGAACCCCTCTTGAGAAGGAGAATTCGCCCAGCGACGAACTCACGGTCGAGGAAAGCGATCCGAACGAGACCGGGGCCGACGCCAACAAGCAGAAGCCGGCAGAAGCAAATCTGATCAATCTCGCAAAAATTACGAGATCAGCAGTAGTCCTGATTGTTCTATCCGACAGCAACGGAAAAGTTCGGGGAAGTGGCAGTGGATTCCTGATTTCTCCCGATGGTTTAATTGCCACTAATCACCATGTCCTTGAAGGCTCGGCGGGTGCACTAGTGAAACTTTCGAATCGAAGTGTCTTTGAAGTTGAGGAAATCGTCGCCTCGAGCCAGGAAAGGGATCTCGCCGTCTTCAAAATCGACCCCAAGGGAGAAACCCTTCCGTTTCTCTCACTACAGGAAGGTCCAGGAGCAGAAGTTGGGGAAAACATCGCCGTAATCGGGAGCCCGCTCGGTCTCGAAGGCACCTTCACAGTAGGTATTGTCTCTTCAACTCGAAAGCGGGGCGATGTGGATTTCTTGCAAATCACCGCACCAATCTCGCCTGGATCCAGTGGCTCTCCGGTCGTAAACTACGACGGTAAAGTTGTGGGTGTCGCAGTCGGGGCCATCGAGGACGGCCAATCGCTCAATTTCGCGGCTTCGGTTTCCGAATTACGAGAGCTGCTCGCAAACAAGAGCGTCGATTCCAACTTGCTTTCCGGAACAGAACTACCACTGAACGAAAGGGAACCGGAATCGCTTCCGAAGGGAGCAGAAAACGGTATTGGAATTATTTCAATCCCCCCCCCGCCTATAAAAGAGGATCCATTAACGGTGGGTGCGGAAAAGCAACTGCCCATGATTCCCTCTTCTCCTGATACGGTCGCTGCAGCACCAAGCGGTGCAAAACCCGAGACCAATGACTCAATCCCAGATTCGGAAAAATCCAAAGCTCCGACGCCGGCCTTTCGTATCGCTCAAGTCAGCAAGAACGAACTCCCCGACGGCAAAGTCGAAGTCACGCTCGAACTTCGCAACAGTAAGGGAGGTACAACCGAAATAAAGGAGATTCATTGGAAACTCAACGATGCTGCAGTTGAAGGTGCAAAAATCGATGGTCCGCGCTTCACCCATACCATTGCGCCGGGGGATCATGCCCTTTCCGTTTCGGCGGTGACAAAGTCTGGAGAGGAAGTCAACATCCACGCGACAATGAACATTGAAATCGAAGTGAGTTCCGCGATTGAAATACGCCAGCTTGAGGAACAATGAACCGGCGATTGGCCTGCAGAAAACTCAATTTCTGATCCGCACGTGTCCTATGAAACTTCCGGCTTCCCGCAACGCGGGGAGAGCCGCGCCCTGTTTTGTCAGTGCCAGGATTAATAGGTGAAGACTTGGACTGAGCATATCGGGCGTCATATGATTTTTGAGGGCACGATTGTGACCTGTTTTCGCTTCCCACTGCCAGTATTATTAACTTTATCGGTGTGCTAAATCACCGTAAGTTGTTAATCGCGACGGTCGCCTCGGAGACATTCTCAGCAGGTTGCAATCCGATAGAGCATCGCACTCTCTGTGAGGCCAGATCATAAAGCCGTTTGGGGGGCTCCACCGATTCGTAGGCGTCAATTATCTACGGATATTATCTATGAATTACCCCGGAGGACCACTTCCTAACGGGAATAATATACTGCGGCTCCAATCAATATTTGTGTTATGGGCGCAAGGTAGCCATTTCGGCGGGCCAATGCACTTGCGAATCCAGAATTCCCTCCCCAGTTGCTACGAGTATCTCCACTTTTCAACAATGCTTCGAAGAATTCTCCTCCGATTCGACACAGCCAAGGAAACGGCCCTGCTGTTAGGAAGGCAGAAAATCTCTAGACGGGTTTGAAACCTTACCCCTTTGATGGTAACGGGACATTCTTGAATCCGACCAAATTCATGAGAATCCGAGATTCATCTTGGAAGAAGATATCCCTTGGCCTGTATGAGGTCCGCTTGGGAGATGCGCTTTTTTCCTTCCGGCTCGACTCTGAGAAAATCTCTCTCCCATCTTTAATTGATGTAGCCCTTAGGAACAATAGGAAACGGAGATTCCTATTTGTCAGCAAGGTAATCGGAAGACACCTACCGACCCGTCCGCAAGAGCTTCGAAGGGTGGCCGTCGATCTCGCGACGCAACTGAGAAAACAACTCGCAGAGAAAACCACCGTATTCTTCGGTATGTCGGAAACGGCTACGACAATAGGCCAAGCTGTCTTTCGAGAGTGGCGCTTGGCCGGCGGAACCGGAATCTACCTCGAATCAACTAGGCACCGAACGAACGGAGAGGTTGCATTTTCCTTCTCGGAAGACCACTCACACGCCTCGCAACATTTGATCCATTTGCCGGACGACGGTGGCTTTGTCAGGGAGGCATTTTGCGGGGCCCCACAAATGGTCATTGTTGATGATGAAGCAACTACGGGAAACACAGCACTTTCACTGGCAAATGCATACAATATCTGGAGGACTCAAAACCAATTTCCTTCCGCCAGACCAAATCTCGCCGTTATTCTAAAGCTGAATTCAAGTTTCCATAGCCTTGATTCGTTCGACACAGTGGCGAGCCTTGCCAGGGGTGAGTCGAATTTTCAGATCGAAAGTGAGCTAGGCGACCCACCAGCGCCGCAGAAGTTTCATTCCTCAGAAGCGAAACGCCGGAAAGGGGTCCGACATGGAACGGAAAGTCCCGAAACGCTTCCAGATAGTTGGGAGTCACTCCGCCCGGAACCGGGCGAAAGAATTCTCGTTCTCGGCACTGGAGAATATGGATTTCAACCGCTTTTGCTCGCAGAGTACCTGGAAAAGTTGGGGGGGAATGCCTGCTTACAATCGACTACTCGATCGCCGATTCTCGGCGGCGGGGCAATTGCTCATGTGCGATCTTTCCCGGCCTTCACCGGCGACGGGTTCACCGAACATTTGTACAATGTTCCAGACGATCACTCATACGATCGAATTTTGCTTTGCGTAGAAGGAGAACCTCCCCAGCCTCATCATCCCATCTGGGACGTTCCCCGAATCCACCTTGCCCCAAAACCTGAGCCGCAATGAGGAGCACCCGTGACTGGATCGCTACCGACCTTGATGGAACTCTTTTTGCGAGGGAATGGGCGGGCGAAGATTCGGTTCCCGGAACCTGGAAATGCGGCGAAGATGCAGCAGCGACTCAAGTACCTTCCAGTTGGATTCCAGGCCCGCACTACCGATTGGTTTCTACGCTAGCGCTCCATTTCGATATCGTTCCCGTTACGGCACGGGATCTCGCTTCCTTCCAACGAGTTTCGATCGACGGCATACCGATGGAGGGAGTCGCAGTATTGAGTAATGGAGGGTTGGTCCTCAACAGCGAAGGGAAGGTTGACGAGGAATGGTTCGACCTCGCTTCGGAAATCTGCAAACCATGGGTTGACCAGCTCCTCGAATTGTATGGTTGGCTCTTACAACAGGAGATCGGCTCCCTTAAGACCAGAATGATTGAAGGCGCTCGGGGTCTGCCTGCGTATGTAGTCGCAAAGGCTTCCTTTGATTGGTGGAAAACAACGGAAGCGAAGGAACTTCTTGCGCAAGTGTCGAAGAAGTCGCCGCTAATTGTCTCCAAGTATAAGAACGAACTTCAAGTGTTGACGCCGGCTTTGAACAAAAAGACTGCGACCGAATTCGTTATAAAAAAATATTATTCCGGGAATGCTCCCGTTTTATGTCTCGGAGACATGCCGGCAGACATTGACTTTATGCGCCTTGCAGCATTTATGGTTACTCCAAGAGACTCTTCGATAACGCACGAAAAGCTCATCAAAGATGACAGTTCGAGGTACTGACAGCACAATGGCAATTGAGACAGTGGGCAGCGGCAGCTATGAAGCGGACGATGTTCTCTTCTTGCTGCAACCTACAGAGATTACCCCCACTCCACTGGAGGAAAGGGAGCGGCTCATCGCAACGGGGGAGAAGCACTACAGCGATATGATCGGCTTTGAAGATCGACCCAGCAGAATAAGGATGGCGTTGTTTCGTGAAGCTCTTTCTTTGAATGGCGAACGTCTTTCCAACGACATCATCACCCTGGCGCAGGCGATTATTGCGTCGGCGAATTGCAACATCTCGATCGTGTCCATCGCTCGCGCAGGAACGCCCGTCGGAATATTGCTGTTGCGCACCATTCGGCTGCTCTGTCCCGGGCTTGCGGTCCGACACTACTCCGTTTCAGTAATTCGAGATCGGGGTCTCGACCTCAACGCTCTCCGTTGGATCGCCACTCAAAACGAACTCCGTGGGGTGCGCTTTGTCGACGGATGGACCGGGAAAGGAACAATTGCGATGGCTCTACGCGAAAGCCTTGCAGGCTCGGAGTTTCGAAACGCAGAATTGGATGCGGGCTTGTGGGTTCCTCTCGATATTTGCGGTGTCTCCACCTATGCTGCTAGCCGTCAGGACTATTTGATACCTTCCACCATTTTGGGAGGAACGATTTCCGGACTGATCTCTCGGAGCGTATTTCCCTCTCCAACCGGCGACCAAACCGGTTTCCATCAATGTGTGGTCCTTGACGATTTGCGCCGTTACGACATCAGTCGGCTGTTTATCGAAGCGGTTCTCGAACTGATCAAAGAGAAGCTTCCTCACCGTTTAAAGGTATTGTCGAATTTTAAAGATGCCGGCAATTCTTCCGATTCTAATCCGGTGGAGTCATTTCTATCATCTACTTTAGAGGCGCACGGCATGACCGATCGCAATCGCGTGAAAATAGGCATTGGTGAAACCGTGCGGGTCCTGCTTCGCAGAAAACCTGAATTCGTTTATCTTTCGGACAGTATACTAGAGGCAGAGGCGAATCTCATCACCCGCCTCGCGGATGAACGTGGTATTTCAATTCAACGAGTCAGCAATCAGCCATTTGAAGCGGTGGCTCTGATTCACGAACCTCATGTTTAGCAATGGATTTCTAATGACCAAGGCTCCCCCCAGCGAAAGATGGCAACGGTTCTATCCCATGCTGTATGTTCCCGCAACGCGGCCCGATCTCGAAGATATACTCGGCGATTCCTCCCGCTCCTGCCCGCATTGCGTAACCGTGTGTCTAGAGGATGCGGTAGCTCCATTTGACAGGGTCAAGGCAGCGGAATCTCTCGCCGCAATCCTCGAAAAGTTGCCCGTTGTGCCATCTTCCTTTTTTGTCCGGCCAGCGGATGATGACATGCTTAATCGGGTTCTTGACACTTTTCCCCTGCATAGGATTTCCGGAATCGTTTTGCCTAAAGCAACCGTAGAACGGGTAAACCGATGGGTAGAACTGACCAACGGATTCATTCGAATCGTTCCGATCCTGGAAAGCAGAGAGGCGCTTGATCCGGCAGGAAGGATCGACCTAAGTTCCGTCTGCAACGCTCACCGAACCGTGATCGACTTTGTCCGCATCGGTGCGAATGACTTGCTTAGACTTCTCGGTGGATTACGGCGGCCCAAAGGTCGCACGATATACGAGACCGCGGTAGGTGGCGTGATCGATTCGTTGCTTGAAGCCTTTTCGCTAATCGATTTACCCCTGTGCGCACCCGTCTTCGATCACATTTCCGACGAGGCGACTTTGGCACGCGAGCTCGAGGAGGATGTAAATCGAGGATTGTTCTCAAAGACCGCGATCCATCCGTCTCAGTTGGCCCCAATCTGGAACAGTTACCGTCCTTCCAGAACGGAGATCCACGACGCCTTGCGCATCCTTCACCCGGACTCCCCCGCGGTCATGAGCTCCAATGGCAGTATGCTGGAAAAGGCTTGTCACTCGACTTGGGCAAAGCGTATATTACTATTGGCTGAGCTGCACAGGATTCCCTTCGACGGCGATTCGAAATTGGCCGAAATCGTTTTTCAAGAATCAGAAACGTAGTGAAATAAAGGCTTCCAATTTATGAAGAAAGGATGTCTGGCATTAATGGCAGGAGCAATGGTTCTTTGCTTTGCGGGATTGAAGTCTTGTGGGAGAAAGCTTGCCCCTTTGGGGCGCAGTTCAAAGAATGTGATTAGGCATTCTGATAACTTGTTAATACCATTTCTTGAAGATAGGGAAAAGTGATCGATTCCCGTGTCCATTATCGCGCAAAGTCGGTAGCTCAAGGTGCGGGACCCTTCTGGAGGAAGTGCGCTATCTTCGGACTGTTGGTCTGTCTTGCCAGTGCTCGCCAGATTTCGGCGGAAATTATCGAAGGCAGAGTGATTGGAATTCACGATGGAGATTCTCTCACTCTTCTTACGCAATCTCAAAAGAAGCACCGGATACGATTGGCGGAAATTGATGCCCCGGAGGAAGGCCAGAAATTCGCTGAACTTTCCACAAAAGCTCTCGCAGGCAAAGTATTTGGAAAATGGATTACCGTGAAATCAAAAGTGAGGGACCAGTATTCTCGCATCATCGGCACAGTACTTCTGGAAGGCGAAAACGTAAACCTCTGGATGGTGAAGCAGGGGTTTGCTTGGCACTATGCCGCTTATTCGGAGGATTCAGATTTCGCGAATGCAGAGATTCTGGCTAGAAAAGCAAAGCGGGGTATTTGGGTGAATGCCCCTCCCATGCCTCCCTGGGAATTTCGCAAGCGCATGAAACAGAATTGATTGGCCGTCTGATGTCGAGCAAAGTTCTCGATCCAAGAGAGACAATATCCCCGGTGTTGCCGATTCCTCTCTGGACCTTTCATTCCCTAGCCGGAGTTCTTGATAGTAAGCGTCAAACCGAGCCCCTATTGAAGGCAGGGGCATAAAGGTCATAGCGTATCGGCTATGACATCTAGGACCGATCCGGCCGAGTCCGGACATCATTTGTCGAGTTACCCGAACTGGCCCACGGGTAACGTGAGTCTGAAGCGGTTGCGTTGTGGGTTGGAGTATCTCTCCAAGAGCGAGGGAACGTCACTGGACATCTTGTAAACTTTGGCAAAGAGACAAAATAAAAGGAATCTCACCGCCTCGCCTCCACGCCGAACAACCCAGAGTGTTCGCGAGTGAAATAACTCCCCGTCACCAAGTCCTGTTCTTGAAGTAGTATTCCCCCGAACGGAATTCGAATGCCATTCGGGATGTCCAGATAGCGACCGGTCAGCAGGCCGTTTCGGCGGTTGAAATTCACAACAAATCGGTCGGGACCATAGTAGACAATGCGGTTGGCCGTGTTCCATGTCGCCGCACGGTCGAGTTCCGTCACCACCACGGTGTCCAGGGTGGAGAGATCCGGCCCGGCGAACCGCAGCCACAGGTTCCACCAGTTGTCCGCCAGCCCGCTCATGGCCCGTTCTCCGGGACCGGGCGCAGTGTAGCGATTCCCCACGACCGGACGAGCGACGTCGAACCCGTTCGGGTAGCGGTTCGCGGGCAGCGCCCCGTCATGCTTCACCCAGTGCCATTCACCATCCAGATCGCTGATCCCCGGCTGGGATCGAAAGTAGAGCTTGCCGGCCACGTAGCCCTTCGGCACCCCACCGTAGATTCGCTTGTAAAATGACCACTCGGCCGCTGTCCCGATACCGTCGGGGTAGAGATCACCAACGTGTCCTCCCAGCGAAACCCGTGTGCCGTCGGCGAGGACGACCAGGCCCCGGCACGTCCCAACCAGGGTCACATTCATGGCTCCATAGCCGTCCCCGCCGGGCTCGACAGCGAAGTCCACGCTATCGGGGGCCCGCACCGCCACGGTATAAGGCCCCTCGTGCGGCGATCGATCACTCCGGTTGTGATCGGCCCGCCGTTGTGCGTCGATCGCGTAAGTCACCGAGGAAGCGCCATCGATCTGCAATTCTCCTTCGAGTCCGTATCCGCCACTGTTCGCCGCCGTGAGCCGCAACACCAGGATCGCTTCCTCACCCCCACCCAGATCGATGCGCACATCACCGCCATCCGATCCCAGCATGTCCCGAAAGCGGAACCGTCTTTCATTGAGGGCTAGCGTGCCACTGAGCACTCCTGTCAGCGAGATGCGAACTCCCTCCAACGACCCGATCGCCGAGCCATTTCCATCAAAAATCACCCCGCTGTAAGAGCCGGAGGCCGCCGTGGAATCGAATGCCGCGGGAGTTTCGACCGGGTCTTCCGCCGACGAACCGGGCACCGAGGTTCTCGTCAAAAGGCCAGCGTCCTCGCTTCCAGGATAGTAGAAGTTCGTTCCCGGCAGGATCCGCACCGCCCCACTGGCTTCCCCGTTGGTGAAGTTCCCGGCGGCGATTCCCTGTTTCTGGAAAGCCACCCCAAAGTAGCGAACCCGGGACCGGGTTGCCGGATCGAAAAATATCCCGTTCATGGAACCGTTTCGGGCGTTGACCGCGCCATTCAATCGCTCGGGGCCGTAATGCACGAGTCGATTGTTCGACAGCCACGACAGCACTCGATCCAGCGCCCCCTCACCGGCCACCGGCGCGGTCGGCCCAGATCGAGCTTCCGCTTTCCGTGACAAGGTGGGTTGTTCCGGGTTGCGTGACGAGCACGGCCCTGGGACCAGTGGCGCAGCCGCTCGATGGACTCGCTCATGGTAGTGGCGAGCGGGACAGAGGCAGACAGCACTTCGCCGAGATCCAACTCGGTGGGTTCGCGATCTTCGGCGAAGCCACGGTGGAGCGCTTCCACGTAGGCGGCCTCGATCTCGGCGCCGGTGTGCAGCTCGCTGGCGCGGGCCAAGACGACCGTGTCGTAAGCGGTCTTTTCGCGATCAAACTTTTCAATCACGATGTCCCAGATGGCGGCTCGTTCCTTGGCGTCGGGCAAATCCACGAACCAGCATTCGTCCCAGCGCCCCTTTCGGAGCAGCTCGGGCGGGAGCTGACTGATGTCGTTGGCGGTGGCCACGACGAACACGGGACTGAATTTCTCCTGCAGCCAGTTGAGCAGTCTACCGAAGACGCGGGCGCTGGTGCCGCCATCACTGCTCCCGGAAGATCCGGATACTGCGAACGTCTTCTCCAGTTCATCGATCCAGAGCACACAGGGCGCGATGGCGATGGCGATGGCGGCGAGGAGGTTACCCTCCGATTAGCCCACCAAGGAACCGAAGATGTGGCCTGAAATCTTCTCTCGGCACCCGATCCCTGGCTGGTTGGTTGGGGCGGTGAAACGATGGGAAGCTGGAGGTCGGCCTTTGGGTTGGTGGTGGTGATGGCCCTTGGAGCAGCTGCTTTCCGGAAGGATGGTTGGCCGAACCGGAGAGGTTACTCTGGGTAATGAGAATGCCGGATGAGAACGGGCTGGGACAGCAGGAGACTCTCTGCAGATCTGAAACCTGACCATCAGCGTGCGGATACGCTGAGTCGGATCGAATCGAAAACCAGATCGATCCGGTCGTGTCCGCGCTCAATAGTGGAAAGCGACGCCCCTTCCAATCCGAACAGATCGGCGGCAGGAATTCGATCGTTTTGGGAACTTTCGAGTTGGTCCGACGACAACGCCAAAAGGCATGAGGTGAACGTCCATGGCGCCGGAATGATTATTTCGCCATTCCAGTGACGCACCGAATCGCGGAGAACAAGATGAATGTCGCCATTCGGGCCAATGATCATCGCTTTGGTCACGGTGGCTCCGGGAGGAGCGATCAAGGCAGGCCATTCACCGTCGCGCTGCTGGAGTTTCACGTCAGGCTTCGTTTCTGGGTTCGAGCATCTCGAGATACTGTCGAAGGACGACGGCGTTGTTGTGTTCTTCGTCCTTCGCGGCAAAAAGAAGTGTCACGGTACTTTCCCGAGCGGCTTCGGCGATCTTCCGAGCTTGTTCGCGGTGCTCTTTCAACTCATCTAAGTAGCGTTCCCGAAATTCCCGCCACCGGTTCTCCTCATGATTAAACCAATTCCTCAACTCATCGGACGGTGCCAGTTCCTTGACCCACTCATCTAGTTGGGCCTCCCCGCGACTGATACCGCGTGGCCAGAGGCGATCGACGAGGATACGCATTCCATCGTCGTGCGAGGCTGGTTCGTAGATGCGCTTGATTCTTACGTGCATGGGAAAGTTCTATTCATTAAATGCTGGAAAAGTCGCGCAGTTCGGCCCGCCAGCGCCGGAGATTGGCGAGCCCCGCGTCGAGTTCGTAGGGACCAGCAAACTCGGCATTACCGATCACCCCGAAGAGCGCGAAGTCGGCATAAACGGGATTGGCGGCGAAGAGGTGCCTGGCATGCGCGAGACGCAATTCATAGGGGGCAAGGACCGATTCAAACTCTTCCGCCAGTTCTGGTCCATCCTGGCGCCACTTTTCCACGCAACCGGCACCGAATTTGCGCTCTTTGTGGCGGGCTGTCATGACGCGTTCACCCAAATCCTCGATCTTGTCGAGCACGTAAGGATCGCTGAGTTTGAAGCCGATTCCCTCGAGCTTGTCCTCAATGTGACCTATGACGAGTTCGTGGATTCCCGCGCACTCTTGAGGGAAAAGCCCACCTTCGCAGAATTCCCGGTCTAGAAAGTGGGCGACGGCGAGGGGATCTGCTGCGGTCTCGTGGACAATACGATCGCCGTATTCGAGTACCGGGACCTGATAGTAAGCACCACTGGTCAAGTTGATGAGAGAGCGGCGATCCCATGCGGAGATTTGCCTGGTTTCGAAGGGAACGGACCAGGCCTCGAGGATCCGCTTCACCGGCAGGCAATAGGGGCTGTGGGCGAGTTCGTGGAGTATCAAGGTCATGGCGGAACGAGAGGAAGTAAGAAAGGAATCAGGGAAGGGCGGCGAAGGCCTGCTCGAGGTCGGTGCAGAGATCTTCGGGATCCTCGATTCCAACTGACAAGCGGAAGATGGCGTCCCCGGCGTAATCACGATAGCCGGATTCCTGGGCTTCGGTCAGGGAGAAAGAGGTTCGCAGGATTTCGTCGGTCGGAATGTAGAAAAGGAGGGACCGATGATGCCCGAGGGAGACCGCGTAGTGGATCACTTGGAGGTGCTTGGCGAAGAGGCGCGGCAGTTCCGCGTGCCGCTCTGTCTGGAAAGTGAGCATTCCCGAGAAGTTGCTCATCTGCCGCCTCGCCAAATCGAACTGAGGGTGCGATTCGAAGCCGGGATAGGTGACCCTGTCGATGACCGGATGGCGTTCGAGGTATTGGCCCACCTCGACCGCAGCCGCTTCGTGGGCGCGCATCCGGAGCGGCAAGGTCGCCATACCCCTCAGGATGAGCCAGGCATTGAACGGGCTGATGACGCCGCCCATGCGGATGCCCGCCTTGCGACGAACTTCGGCGAGGTCGTTGGTGGGGCCGAGGAGCGCGCCTCCGACCGCGTCACCGTGTCCGCCGAGGTATTTCGTGAGGGAGTGGATAACAAAGTCGGCACCGAACTCGATTGGCCGCGTCGCTACGGGGGTGGAGAACGTCGAATCCACGGCGAGCCGGGCTCCAGTTTCATGGGCGATCGCGGCCACCGCAGCGATGTCGGTGAGGCGAAGGATGGGATTGCAGGGCGACTCGATGTAGACGAGACGCGTATTGTCACGGATCCCGGCTCGCACCGCATCGAGATCGGAGGTGTCGACTCGCGTTACCTCTATGCCGAGTTCGGCGAGCAGGTCGTTGGCGGTCTCCGAGACTGCCGCGTAGATGACATCACCGAGAAGGAGATGATCTCCAGGTTTGAGGCAATGAAAAAAAAGTGCGTTGACCGCTGCCATGCCGGAGGCAAAAGCCATGGCTGCTTCGGCATTTTCCAGCGCGGCAAGCTTTTGTTCGAGTTGGGAGACCGTGGGGTTGGCCCAGCGGGTATAGAAGTAAGCGTCTTTTCCGTGGCTGCCCTCCGCCGAGAAGGACGCCTCGGGATCGGCCAGAAAAGTCGAGGACATTACGAGATTCGGCGAAGAGGCTTTCGTCGCAGGATCGGGCACTTCGCCCGCGTGGACTGCTTGAGTGCTCAGGCCCCAAGGCGCTGAGGACTCGTCGTCTGGTGAATGGGTTTGCATGGTGAGGAACTGATTCTGTGCTGCGCCGCGTTTTTGTCACGAAGTGAATGCGTGCAAACCGACGATCACGATGAGGATAAGCCCCAGCAGTCCCGCGATTCCGAATGTCCAGAGACGAGAGACTCCACGGAGTTCCATGAAGAACCAGGCAACGATGGCGAACTTGGCTGCGGCAGTCAGTAGCGGGACAAGGTTCGAAAGTGTCCTTGGAGAGCGGTCCGCCGCTCCTGCGAGGAATCCGATCGTGGTGAGAACGATCAGGAATAGCCAAGGGATCGTCAGATGTCGGTGGGAGGAAATCATATCAAATAGATCGCAGGGTAGAGGAGCAGCCAGATCAG
>JAGROX010000227.1:0-1054 GCA_020440025.1 Verrucomicrobiia bacterium | reverse complement strand
CCGGTCAATGCGAAGTATGTCGTGTGAAAGTGGTCATCGCCGAAGGTTGCGCCGTGCTGGATTTTTCCGTTCCACTCGATTCCTTTGAGCACGAGGAAGGCAAGGCCGGTGACCATCGCGGCATCCATCCCACGCTCACCCGCTGAGATGCGTCCTTCGCGAATGGCAGCGATGGCCATGGCCATGAACCATCCTCCGGTCAGTAGCAGGAGGGTATTAATGAAGGCGAGAGGTTGGTTCAGACCTTTTGCGCCCAATGCGAATTCTTCCGTAAAATTCCCCTCCTGATGGAGAAAAACGCCGATGCCAGCCGCGAAGGTGATCAACTCGATCACCACGACAAGCCAGACCAGCACACCCCCGGGAGGCTCAAGCGGAAGTCTCGACGAAGGCGTAGATGGGGCGGAACCGCGAGCAGTTGGTTCGGTTGATTTCACAGTATACAGCGTTCTTCGATCCCGGGTCGTTGGTGGAATAAAGATCCGAAAAGAAATAAATAAAGAATAATAGTTCTTTTTTTCTTGATTTGGTTGACAGCTCTCGTACTGGTGTTGCTCTAGGTGGTCGATCTCCCATGAACTCCCCCTCGACATCCTTCGATTTTCCCTCCCTCTCTCGAGAGCGATATTCGTTCGATGATCGGCCTTTTCTGGTTTTCTGGGAAATTACACGGGCTTGCGCTTTGGCGTGCTGTCACTGTCCTGCCGAAGCTCATCCGAAGCGGTACCGGAACGAGTTGGACGAAGAAGAGGCGCTGGATCTGGTGGATCGGCTTGGAGAATTAGCTCCGCCGATGCTAATACTCACTGGTGGCGACCCGCTCATGCGGGGTGATGTGTTCGCCTTGGCCCGCCGAGGTGTGAAACGTGGGATGAGAGTGAGAGTCGGGCTCAGCCCTTCGGACGCGTGCCGCCTTCGCCAACGAGAGGAACTGTGGGGCAGCGATCCCGCCTGCTACCTCGAAAACGAAGAACGTCTGGAGGCTCTCGTGGCCTGATTCTCGCCGGGGTGCGCTCGATTTCCATCTGCCATACCTCACCAAACCGAAAGACAT
>JAGROX010000226.1 GCA_020440025.1 Verrucomicrobiia bacterium | reverse complement strand
CCGGCCGATTCGAATCGATCACTCTCGGATGCTCAGAAAGATCTGTTGGATCGATGGATCCTTCAGGGAGCTCCTTATGACACTCATTGGTCGTTCAAACCTCCCATCGCCAACGAAACTCCCGCGCTCCGAAGCGATCTCCAGAGTTGGCCAAAGAACGGGATCGATCGATTCATCGCCGCCCGCTTCCTATCGGAAGGCTTGGAACCTTCACCCGCTGCCGATCGCGAAACACTGGCACGCCGGGCATCCCTGACCCTCACCGGTCTACCCCCAACACCGAAGCAACTTGACGCCTTTCTGAGCGACGAAACGCCGGAGGCTTGGAATACCTACCTCGATCAACTGCTTGATTCCATCGACTACGCGGAGCGGCAAGCTCTCAGATGGCTCGATGCGGCCCGCTTTGCCGACACAGACGGCTATCAAAATGACGCCGAGCGCAGCAACTGGCCTTGGCGGGATTGGGTCATTCAGTCCTTTCACGAGAACCAACCCTTTGACCAATTCACCATCGAACAATTGGCGGGTGACATGCTGCCTGACCCGACTCCAGAGCAGATTCTTGCCACCGCGTTCAATCGAAATCATCGCCAAAATTCCGAAGGCGGAGCCCTGGCGGAAGAGTTCCTCGTGGAGAATATCATCGATCGTGTCGAGACCACCGCCACCGTCTGGCTGGGCCTGACCATGGGCTGCTCTCGCTGCCACGACCACAAGTATGATCCATTGAGCCAGCGTGAGTTCTATCAATTTTTCGCCTATTTCAATAACATCGGAGAAAGCGGCATCGGCAAAGGAACCGGGGCCAATCCGGTCGTTCAAGCGAGTTCTCCCATCGCCAAAGCGCCCGCTGAACTGACCGAGAAGGTAGAAACCGCCCGCAAGGCGGTAGTCGAGGCTGAGACAACGATTGCCGCACGACTCGACGCTTGGATCGCGCGCGCTACGGCCGAGTTGAAAAGCGATTCGGAAGCAGACTGGCTCGACGCCGAAATTCGCAACGCTGTCGTCAAACCAACCGGAACTCTTCTTGCCGAGAAAGATGGTTCGTGGCGCTTGGACGGTGAGAACCCTGCCAACGCTACCTATGAAATCGAGATCGCCCTCCCAGCTGACAAGCGCATCACGGGAATCCGGCTCGATGCCCTGCCTCATGACAGTTTTGGAAAACCCCGCAAGCTGGCTCGGAGTTCCAACGGCAACTTTGTGCTGACCGGATTGACGGCGACTCGAGGCGATTCCCTTCCCTTGGGATTCCGCCAGGCCATCGCCACCTTTTCTCAGGACAATTTTCCCGTGACGAATGTGATTGATGCCGATCCCAAATCCGGCTGGGCGATTTTTGGCAAAAAGTCTGAGAGTGGCCAAGTCAGCGCCCTCTTTCTTCTCGATCAGCCTATCCAGACCTCGGCGAAAGAGACACTGACTCTCCATCTTGCTCACGAGGGTGCCTATGGCGGGCACAACATCGGACGTCTACGACTGTATCTGACCGATCAGGAAAATCCGAATCTCGACGGGAAGTCTGGACTCGATACCAATCTCCAAGAGGCCCTGAAATCACCAGCCGAAAAACGAACGCCCGACCAGAGAAAGGCGCTTCGAGAGCATTACACCACGATCGATCCGGAACTGACTCGGGCGAAAAAGGAGCTCGCCAAGATCGAGAAACAGATGAGCGACCAAGGCTACGGCAGCGTCTCCGTGATGGTGATGCGAGAAAAGGATGGCGATCCCGCGCCCTCCTATTTGCTCAATCGGGGCCAATACATCGATCCGGACACTTCAGCCGCCTTACCACGCGCGGTGCCCGCCGCCCTGTTTTCGGGAAAACCCGAGAATCAGCCAAGAGATCGATTGGAACTGGCCCAGTGGCTCGTTTCTGCAGAGAATCCCCTCACCGCCCGAGTCGTCGTGAATCGGGTCTGGCAGGAACACTTTGGCACCGGCTTGGTCAAGACGGCGGAAGACTTCGGCTCGCAGGGCGAGGTTCCCAGTCATCCCGAATTGCTCGACTGGCTCGCCGTGAAATTTCGGGAATCCGGGTGGGATCTCAAAGCTCTCCATCGCCTCATTCTCTCCAGCGCCACCTGGCAACAGGGTTCAGTCACCAACCCACCCCTCTTGAGTCAGGATCCGCAAAACCGATTTCTTGCCCGAGGGCCCCGTTTCCGACTCGATGGATTCACCATTCGCGACTCGGCGCTTCAGGCGGCGGGTTTGTTGTCCACCAAGGTTGGCGGGCCTCCCGTGAAACCCTATCAGCCTGAGGGGCTGTGGAACGCCGTGAATCAGAGCGCCAACTTCCGTTACTCGCCCAGCAGTGGCAGCGATCTCTATCGGAAAAGCCTCTACACCTATTGGAAGCGAGCGGTGAATCCCCCGCGCCAAATCATCTTCGATGCCGGTGGTCGCGAAGTCTGCAACGTCTCGGCGCGCCGAACCAACACCCCGCTTCAGGCACTGGTGCTGATGAACGACACCACCTTTCTGGAGGCCGCCCGAAACCTCGCTCAGCGTGTGATCAAAGATGAATCCTCTGAGGCTTCGCGATTGGGTGAACTTTATCGACTGGCCACCGCGCGTAAGATCGATGACGAAACCTCAACCGTGCTCGGAGAAAACCTCGCCTTCTTCCGCGCCCATTTCACCGCTGCCCCCGAAGCAGCGGCCGCCTTCCTCTCCTCAGGTGAATCTCCCACCGACGAATCCGTGTCAGCGCCCGAACTCGCAGCCTGGGCCTCGGTCGCTCATCTGGTGCTGAACCTAGACGAGACGATTTCGCTCGAATGAGAGATCGCTTCAGTCGAAAAATTCCCCGCTCGATGAGCAAGTCATTTTACTTCCTGTGCTGCGCAATGGTGTTTCTGATCCACGGCATCTCGCTGGCTCAAGACACGGCTCCACGATGGATCTCGGGAAAACTGACCGGAACCGGTTCCGAGCCCCTTCCGTTTCTCGGCGTCAATGCCTTCCCTCACTTGGAAACGACGCGAGCCGTCGACTTGGACACCTATCCGAGTTCCGACAAGACGCATCGCCTGGTCCTCACCGAAATCGGCGGGCAGATCTGGTCTTTTATCGATGATCCCGCCACCAGCCATCGGGATCTGATGCTGGACTTTACCGGGATCACCGAAGAATCGGGAAACCAACGTCTTTACAGCATGGCGTTTGGTCCCGCCTTTCCCAAAGTGCCGTGGATTTACGTCAGTCTCAATACCCGCATCGAAGGCAAGGGGCTGAATCGGATTGTTCGATTCACCGTCGATCAGTTCGATCCACCACGAGCGGTTGCCGAATCTCGAGTTCTCCTGCTGGAGTGGGCATCGGCCGGACATGACGGCTGTGATCTGAAATTTGGCCCCGACGGGTATCTCTATGCTTCCACGGGTGACGGAGAATCCCCTGGTGATCCAGACAATATCGGGCAGAGAACCGACAATCTGCTCGGTTCCATTCTGAGGATCGATGTCCGGAATCCAGAGACTGATCGCCCCTATCAAGTGCCGGAGGACAATCCCTTCGTCAACTTCGCCAACGTGCCGCCGGAAGTCTGGGCCTACGGACTTCGCAATCCATGGCGAATGAATTTTCACCCCAGATCGGGAGAGCTTTTCGTCGGTGACAATGGCGACGAGAATTGGGAGATGGTTCGTCAGGTCACCGCCGGTTCCAATCACGGCTGGAGCGCCTACGAAGGATCGTTTCCTTTCCGACTGACCAATGCCCTCAGCGGCCCCACTCCGGAACTGACCACGCCGGTATGGGAACATCCTCACACCGAAATGCGATCCGTCATCGGTGGGCTTTTCTACCGAGGCGAACGCTTTCCAGCGTGGCAGGGACGTTATCTATACGGCTGCTATTTCACCAAGAAACTGTGGGCGCTCAAATGGGATGAGATGTCACACCAGGCCTCCGAAGCAACTCGCATCGCTGATCTGGGACACGCGGTCGTGTCATTCGCCGAAGGTCACGATCGCGAACTGCTCATTGTCACCCACGACGGTCCCATCTATCGGCTGGCGCCCGCGCCTCAGATTGCGCCGCAGCCTATTCCCGCGACTTTGAGCGCGACCGGCCTCTTCTCCTCGGTGGAATCGCTGAAGCCGGCAGAAGGCGTCATTCCCTACAACATCAATGCCGAGCCCTGGGCCGATGGCGCCCAAGTGATCCGTCATTTCGCCCTCCCACCCGAAGTCAGAATCAAGGCGAGGTCCGGGGAGAACGAGCACAAGAGTTGGCAGTTTCCCGAAGGCAGCGCCTTTGCCCGGACCATTCAGCGAGAAATAGCAGAAGGCTCGGGCGAGTTCGTCCGCATTGAGACGCAGGTCATGCACATCGATCGGGAGGAATGGCGATTCCTCACTTATCGCTGGCGGGCCGATCAAAGCGATGCCGATCTGGTGCCGGAAAATGGTGAGACTCAACCCTGTCAGGTCGGCGACCTAACCCTGTCACATCGCTTCCCCAGCCGTGGCGAATGCAGCGCCTGCCATACACAGCGCTCGTTTTTCGCCCTGGGACTCAGCACCGAGCAGTTGAATCGTCCGCTCAATCCCACTGCTCCTTCCGTGTCGCAGATTGATCATTTCGTTTCCATGGGGCTTTTTCAGAAAGGTCAGGAACCGCGTCCTGAAAGTTTCCCGCCGATGGCAAATCCACTCGATGAGAGGGCTCCTTTGGACGAACGTGCGCGCACCTACCTTCATGTGAACTGCGCGCACTGCCATCGCGAAACCGGACTCGGAGGGCGCGCTCAATTCGAATTGCTGCACTGGCTGAGCCTGACCGATACCCATGCCGTGAATGCCCGTCCCCTGGTGGGGCTTCCCGGGATCGGAGAGGAGGGGCGGGTCATTGCCCCCGGTCATCCGGAACTCAGCGAAGTTGTTCGCCGCATGGGCATTCGCGGCCCCAACCAGATGCCCTTGATCGGCAGCGATCAGGTCGATCATGACGGAATTGCGCTGATCGAACGATGGATTTCTCAGTTGCCCGACACCCTGGAAGCGGCGACTAAGCCTGCGAAAGAACCATGAAGATCCTCAACTCACTCACTGCCGCCCTCCTTGTTTGCTCCGCCCCCATCGTCGCCTCGGCGGCTGACGGCGGATTCTCCTGGGAGGACACTCCCAGGAAATACACCGACTTGAGTTGGGATGGGCGGAAAGTCGCCCGCTATGTTTACGAAGGGATCGACCTGTCGTCTCCCGAACGCCGGGAAGAAACCTTCAAGCCGTTCCATCACGTCTATGACGCCGCTGGCGAGAACTTCATCACCAAGGGGCCAGGCGGAAAATTCACTCACCATCGCGGCATCTTTTTTGGATTCTCCAAATGCAGCTATCAGGGAGCTGATGGCAAAACACTGACGGTCGACACCTGGCATTGCAAACCGGGCAAGGGCGACGAGCCCGGCGCCCACCAGAGCCACGAAGAGGTCCTCGCTCAGACGGCCGATTCGGAAAAAGCCGTGCAGAAGGTTCGCATTCACTGGCACGGAAACGATGGCGCGGTGTTTGTGATTGAAGAACGTCAGCTCACTTTTCGCATGGGAATAGACGGGGCGCTGATCGTTGATTTCACCTCAACCCTGACGCCGACCAACGGCAAGGTCACGGTGGACGGTGATCCTCAGCATGCCGGCTTCCAATTCCGGGCCTCCAACGAGGTAGCGGAGTCGACCGCCAAAAAGACTTATTACATTCGCCCGGTCAGCGGCAAGGCAACTCCCGGCACGACCATCAATTGGAGTGCAAAGGATGATACCGAAGCCACTCGCGACCTGCCTTGGAAGGCGTTGAGCTTTGTCGTGAATGGCGACGAGCGCTACACCACGGTTTATCTGGACAGTCCGAAAAACCCCAAGCCAGCTCGCTTCAGTGAACGGGACTATGGACGATTCGGCTCCTATTTCGTCAAAGAATTCAGCCAAGATTCCCCGCTCACCGTGAACTATCAACTGGTGATCGGCAAAGGCGAGCGCACCCCGCAAGAGTGCGCAGTCCTCAGCGAAGCGTTTGTCGGAAAGTAGTGATGAGACGGCTTTGGATGGGAATTTTCAGCGGGGTGATGGCCTTGCCCCTCGCAGGCATCGCTGATCCGCTGCAACCTTTCCCTGGCTCGACCTATGTGTCGGCCGAGTTCAACGACGCTGACAGTTTTCAGGTTCGATTAAAAGATGGAGATCAGGTGGAGGTCATTCGCCTCTACTTTGTGGATAGTCCTGAGACCAGCCTTTCATCTGAGTCGGATCGAAGGCGGGTATTGGAGCAGGCACGCTATTTCGGCCTGGAAGATCCGCGTGATGTCATTGACTTCGGCAAGGACGCTCGCGAATTCATGGAGAAACAATTGAAGAAGCCCTTCACGGTTTACACCGCCTTTGCACGAGCTCAGGGGCGATCGCAAAAGCCGAGGATTTACGCCATGGTGAAAACTGACGAGGGAGCCGACCTGGCGACGCTTCTTGTCGAGAACGGTCTGGCGAGAGCCAAGGGTATCGGTCGGTAACTGCCCTCGGGAACGTCAGCGGTCGACTTTTCCGCCTTTCTCGATGATCTCGAGATCGTGGCGGGAATCAAGAAAAACGGCATCTGGTCGGCGACCAATGCCGAGATGATTACCGAGCTCCGTCAAATCCAACGCGACGAGAATCGCCAACTGAATGAGGCGCTAAAATTCGGCGTCTTTTCAACCGTGGATGAAGAAAACCCCATTCAGGTGAACCAAGCAAGCGCTGAAGAGCTTCAGCAACTGAGCGGAATCGGTCCCGAACTCGCCGAACGGATCGTGTCGGATCGCCCCTACGAGTCAGTCCAAGACCTGCTCAAGGTAAAAGGAATCGGCCCGGCGACGCTGGAGAAGATCGAACCGTTTGTGACGACAGACGAGTGACTCAGCGCACCATCCGCGTGTGCGCCCGCTCCAAGGCTCCCGGCTTCTGACCCACCGTGGCCGAACTGATACTTCGTTTGCTGAGCCTCTCGTTGGTCGGTGTTCGCTCGGTGGCACAGCCTATGTTGAAGGCAAGCAGGGGGATCCCAACAAGGCATAGGATTACAATTCGGAAAGCTTTCATGGCCTCATCACATCATGCATCGGCGGTTTCGAAAAGGAAGAAAAAGCAGTCGCTGGATTCCGTTTCCACATCCGGACAAAAAAACCGGGAACCGCTCAAAGCAGTTCCCGGTTTTGAAATTTCAATGCTCAGGTGATGGATCGAAAACAAACGATTAATAACGACGGTCACGGCGATCATAGTCGCGATCATCATAGCGACGCTCATCATCGCGGCCACGATCATAACCTCGATCGTAGTTGTCCTTCTGCGCATCGCCGATCAGAGCTCCGGACAGACCGCCTACAGCAGCACCAACGAGAGCACCACGACCGGCATTTCCAGACTGGTTGCCAATGATGGCACCCGCGCCTGCGCCAATGCCTGCGCCAATACCGGCACCCTTTTGGGTCTCGGTGCAGCTGGTGAAAGAGAAAGAAGCAACCGCGAGGCCGCAGACAGCAAATTTGAGAAAGGAACGTTTCATATCGTTGTAAGAATCAGTGAAGGGAAGACGGACCGCAAGGTCAAACTATTCAAGAATCCTCTCCCTTTCTCCTTTTATTCTGCTCCAGAGCAACCTTATCTCAGTCCAGGGATCGAACTGAATCCGACGAAACGGGAAGTCGACCCTGCTTTCGGGAGGGCAAAGTCGAACACACTCACTCCGTGGATCTTTTTCCCGCGAAACCGGCGACCGCTGCTCGCGCCAAAGATCACTGCCTTGCCATCGGCTTTGAGTGTCCCCAGATAGATCATCACGTGAGAAATGGAGTTGCCGCCATCTCCTTGATCGTAAGTCCCCTTCCAGAATAGGAGATCACCGGGCCTCAGTGTCGAAAAGCGAGAATCGCTAAGGGTTGTCACGGATCGGTCGATTTCGACCACGCCTCCAATTTCCTTCACCCAATCATACTGGCCACGGGATGAGCGCGGAATCTCAATCCCCAGAAGCGAAAGTGTGTGATAGACCGTGCCCGAACAGTCCATCCCTCCTTGCTTCGGCGATGACGATCCGAACTGATAGCCTAGCTTTCGATCGGTCAACTCAAGCGCGCTGCTGATCAGTTCCCTGATTTTCTCAGGCTGGTTCTCAAATTCGACCAACTCCTGCGGCGAAATGCTGGCAACGACCGCTTCCTTGGAGAAGGCGGACATCGCTCCTAAAGAACCCGCTAGGCAGCCCATCGCCACGAGGGTTCTCGCCCAGTCTCGCCGCGCTCCCGATTCAGCTCTTCCTTCTTGAATACGCACCCTTCAAGTTACCTTGAACCGACCATTGAAGCAATCGACCCGTGATCTGGCCTGAACCTGATTTCGGCCTCGACTGATATCCGCACTGGCACTTGATCGCCCACTCGCTAAACTTGCCGCCATGCAACCTGTTGGGATTTTCCGAACCTACACGCACTGTCTCGCCAATCTGGGAGACCAGTGGTTTCGCCTTGAAGGGTTTTCTTTCGATGCCCTCTTTCGTTCCGATTCGCCGCGTGCGGTGGTGGAGGAAATGTTGGCTGACGCCCTAGAAACTGAGCCACCTCTCCTCCGAAGCACTCCTTTTCTCCCTCCTCTGGAGTCGCAGGAGATCTGGGCTGCCGGAGTGACCTACTACCGCAGTCGCTCTGCCCGCATGGAGGAAGCCGAACAGGCGGGAGGCGACATCTTTTACGACAAGGTCTACGAGGCCCCACGGCCGGAGTTGTTCTTCAAGTCGACCGCTGCCCGGGCTCGCGGTCACCTAGCAGAAGTCGGGATCCGCGCCGATTCGACTTGGGACGTTCCCGAACCCGAGTTAACGCTGGCGATCAATCATCGGGGAGAGGTTTTTGGCGCCACCATCGGTGATGACATGAGCAGCCGATCCATCGAAGGCGAAAACCCGCTCTACCTGCCTCAGGCCAAACTCTACACCAGTTCCTGCGCGCTCGGCCCCGCTCTCTGGATCGGAACGCCTCCCGGACCCGAATCGGTGATTCGCTTGGAGATCTATCGCGATGGCGGTGAAGTCTTCAGCGGAGAAACTCAGATCAGTCAGATCAAACGCGGATTTGACGAGTTGGCGGGATGGCTGTTTCGCCACAACGAATTCCCCGACGGTGCCCTTCTCATGACGGGAACGGGCATCGTTCCCGACGCCCCCTTCACCCTGACACCCGGAGACGAGGTGCGCATTTCCATCGACGGACTCGGAGAGCTGAGAAATCCTGTCGCCAGAGTTTAATCCTGATTTCCTCATGCCCGTCGATCCCCTTCTCGATTCTCAGAACGAAGCCATCTACACCCTGCGAACGCGAAGTGCCGGACCTCAGGGAACGCTTCCGTTCACCGACGATCAACTTCGCAGCCAACCCAGCGGCCACCTATTCGGATGGACACAAAACGTCGGCATGGGCTGGTCGGCTGACAAGGTCGGCGGAGGTGATTATCTGATACTCAGTACCCAGGGCGGAATTCGCAAGGAGGACGGCACTCCGGTGGCTCTCGGCTATCACACGGGGCATTTCGAAGTCGGACTGCTGATGGAGGAGGCCGCCAATGCCATCGCTCAACTGGGCGGCGTTCCCTTCGCGGGATTCTGCAGTGATCCCTGCGACGGTCGCACTCAGGGCACTGACGGCATGATGGATTCCCTGCCGTTTCGGAACGATTCGGCCACGGTGTTTCGCCGACTCATTCGCTCTCTCCCGACACGGAAAGGCGTGGTCGGCGTCGCCACTTGCGACAAGGGACTCCCGGCGATGATGATGGCGCTGGCCGGGACGCCCGATCTCCCAACGGTCTTGATTCCGGGAGGCGTCACCCTGCTGAGCGAAGACACTGACGAGGATCTCGGTCGCATTCAGACGATCGGAGCGCGGTTCTCCCAAGGTGATATCACTCGAGAATATGCGTCCGAAATGGGCTGCAAAGCCTGTGGATCGGCAGGCGGCGGATGCCAGTTTCTGGGAACCGCCGCCACCAGTCAGGTCATCGCCGAAGCCCTAGGCCTGACACTTCCTCATGCGGCACTCAGTCCTTCCGGGGCAGACATTTGGCGCGACCTCGCTCATCGCTCCGGTCAGGCGGTAGTGGCTTTGGAAAAACGCGGACTGAAGACTCGAGACATCCTCACTGATGGCTCGATCCGAAATGCACTTGCCGTGCACGCTGCCTTCGGTGGCTCGACCAATCTCATCATGCACCTACCGGCGATCGCGCATCAAGCCGGACTGCGTCGACCCGACGTCAACGACTGGCGGGAGTTCAATGCGAAGATTTCACGTATCGTCGACGCGTTGCCCAATGGCCCCCATCACTATGCGACCATTCAAGTGTTCCTCGCCGGCGGCGTTCCTGAAGTCATGCTTCACCTGAGAGATGCCGGGGTTCTGGACCTTGAAGTAATGACTGTTTCCGGACGAACCTTGGGCGAAAATCTGGCTTGGTGGGAGCAATCCGAGCGCCGCACCCGATTGCGTAAAAAACTCAGACAACTCGATGGCATTGACCCAGATACGGTCATCATGTCGCCTAAAAACGCCAAGGCGCACGGCCTCACCAGCACCGTCACTTTTCCGGGTGGAAACTTGGCACCCGAGGGATCCGTAATCAAGAGCACGGCGATTGATCCCGGCAAAATCGGTGCCGATGGATGGTATCGCCACGAGGGCCCGGTCCGGGTTTTCACCTCAGAGCCCGACGCCATCGCGGCGGTCAAATCCACTGGCGAAGATCGCATCAAAGAAGGCGATGTCATCGCGCTCATCGGTCATGGCCCCATCGGTTGCGGAATGCCGGAGACAGCTCAGCTGACCATCGCGCTCAAGCATTTGCCGTGGGGGAAACACGTCGCCCTGATTACCGATGGTCGATTCTCCGGAGTTTCGACCGGGGCTTGCGTGGGTCATGTCTCGCCAGAAGCCTGGGCCGATGGCCCGATTGGAAAATTGCTCGATGGCGATCGCGTGCGGATCGAGATCGACTGCACGAACCTCACCGGCGCCATCGACTTCGTCGGCAACGAGGCCGAGTTCCTCGCTCGCGGCCCCAATCCGAATCTCCAGCCTTTGCCCGGCGTTCCCGACGACACCCGGCTCTGGGCCGCATTGCAAAATGTCTGCGGAGGGAGTTGGGGCGGTTGCGTCTATGATGTCGATACCATCATCGCGCGATTGGCGGAAACCGCGTGAACTTCACTCTTTCCTCCCTGGTGGCGATTCTGATAGAGAAGTG
>JAGROX010000225.1 GCA_020440025.1 Verrucomicrobiia bacterium | reverse complement strand
CCCACCACCACGCGAATGGCCGCCGGCAGCACCAGGGTCAGCGTAAGCGCCCCAATCAAGAGCATGGTCTTGGCCCGCTGACGACGCAGATAGGCGAGACCGAGATGAAGACTGCCGCCGAGGTTCACGAGACTGCCCCCCTCTCCAGCAATTCGGGAAGTTTGACCACCCGATCAAAGCCATCGAGCACTTCGGGATCGTGGGTCACCATGATCAGCGTCGCATTCGCCGCCCGCGCTTGATCCCGCAGCAAGGCCACACTTCGCTCCTGATTCTCGGGATCCAGGCTACCGGTCGGTTCGTCGGCCAAGATCAGCGAAGGACGCGTCACCATCGCCCGGCAGAGAGCCACGCGTTGTCGCTCGCCTTGCGAGAGAAGATCCGGAAAACGATCGCGCAGCGCGCCAATGCCGGTCTGGCTCATGAGATCGTCGGCTCTATCCTCAGCGCCCCGATCCAAGGTGAGCGCATCGCTGATCCGATACGGCAGCAGCACATTTTCCCGAGCAGTCAGGTAATCGAGCAGTTCGAACTCCTGAAAGACCAAGCCGATATTCGTCATCCGAAAACGCTGCCGAACCGAGAAAGAACCCGAGGAAACCGTTTCCCCGCCCACTCGCACATGCCCTTCGTGAGGCAGCAAAATGCCCGAGATCAAACGCAGCAGAGTCGTTTTCCCGCACCCGCTCGGCCCGATGATGGCCACGCTCTCGCCTCGATCAGCGGTGAACGTCGGCAGCCTGAGGGCAAACGATTCCCCCGGATACTGAAAGCGCAGGTTTTCACAATTGACGATCGGCTCGGCCATCGCCGCCAAAGTCGACGGACTCGCCGCAATTTCAACGAAGAAGCACTCCCTAAATCCGTTCCTCGCTCTCCAGCGCCAACCCCAGCAAACGCCAATTGCCGTCGCGAGGACCGATGGTCAAACGAGCCCGATAGCGATTCACCCGATCGTGAGTGTGCCCCCAGTGCGTCACCGTGCCGACCGCCACCCATTCGCAGTTTGCGATGAAGGCGTTTTCCAGATCCGACGGCCCGGCCAGTTCACATTTTCGGAGATCCAAATCCGTCACCCGAACCCGCGCCCCCCCCTGATTTTCCACTTGGAGGGAACGTTGAACCTCCAGATAGATCTGCGACAACAGGTCACCTTCGGCACTCTGGGCGAGCACGTCATAGATGTCGGATTCCCGGCGGTAGTCGAAGGCATGATAAATGTTTCGCAGCAACGCATAGCTGATCTCGTCTGCCTGCTCGGTCGTCACGGAAATGGGAGGCGCGGGGGACAATTTCAGCCCGAGTCCAGCCGATCCCAGGATGACGGCAAGAATTGCCACCGAGTTTCGTGCCCCTCCCTTTCTGACAAAAATCGCGATCACCAATCCGACGAGGGCGAGCCCCCAGCAGAGTATCGGGAGCCAGGGAGCCCTCCACCAAGCCGCAGTTTCAGGCACCTCGGGCAAGCCCACCAGTTCCGGAACGGCCAATCCCATCTCGTTCTCCCAAATGAGCTCCGGGCTCGCGGGAGTCAACTTTCTCGCCGCACGCTGGCCGCGGGCCCCCGCCTCAACCACCGCTTCGGAACCGTCGGCAGGAAACACCTCCCAAACCACGCGAACATGCTGAGGCGGTCCGTCCAGCGCCGTCGCAAAGACCACGCCGACCAGGGCCTCACTGACCGAAACACTTTCGCGGTCATCCACCACCAGCCCTTT
>JAGROX010000224.1 GCA_020440025.1 Verrucomicrobiia bacterium | reverse complement strand
GGCGAGGAAAAAGGCAACGCGGTGAAGCACGCCGAAGCCTTCGAGTTGTGCGAGTATGGCTCCAAGCCGTCTAAGGAACAGCTGAAGCGATTGTTTCCGTTCTTCGACTGACCCAGGGTCGCTTGGTTGATGGCGACCGGAGAATCTTCCGATTCTCAACGCATTTCCAGCAAATGGCTGTGATTCCTCAGAATCTCCCTTCCCGGGCAACAGCCCGTTGTTGCCTGACCCGTTTCGTCAGATGCCGACGGCATCGATTGCGCGACGACCGCGCTGGAGTGGTAAAAAGCAGCGACACCCCAGGCCGCTCGCGTCCACCGCACTACCGGGATCACCCCGGTAGCGAATCGAGCCGCAGCACACAGTAGCCCAGGTCCAGCACCCGCTTCTCCGGGTCCGCGAGGAATTCCGGCGGCATCGAGTAGAGTCGCTGCTTCACCACCGCCAGCCCCACCTTACGCAGCACCGCCAGGTGTTTCGAGACCGTGTCCGCCGGCTTGCCGACCCGTTTCGCGATCTCCACCACCATCAGCCGGTCGCCCGACGCCAGTTCGCGGAGGATCGCCCAGCGGATCGGTTCGCCCAGCGCCATCGTCAACGGGCCGAAAGGCAACGTCGGGTCGGAGGACGGTTCGGGCGGGCTGGAAGGGCGTGGATCTGGCATGGGAACATTCTACATTGCCCAAGGCCGGATGCCAATCGCTTGGTGCAAGAACTTTGGTGCTTATTACAAGATCCTTGCCGTCATTTATCAGCCTTCGGTCGCTATCTCACCAATCTTTACCGCTATCATCACGCACCGTACTGCTATCTTCATGAACCCGGTCGCGACCAACAAGACTTCGCTTGCTGCTTGCAAGATCCCCCTCGCCATCTCTATGAACCCGCATGCGAATCGCATGCAGCATCTCGCGTCTTCCAAGACCCCGGTCGCTTGTCTCAGCGGTCGGGTCGGGTTTTCGGGCGTCCCGGTGACGGTCTGCGCTGCCGCGCGGCGCTCATGCGTCTCGACCGGGAGAAATTCGCGGTCGATGGCGTCGATTCAACAGGGTTAGGTCGACGACTCAACCCTGTTGAGTCCAAGGATATTCGGAAAGAACTCATCGGTCCGATTGCCGTTTGCCGATTTGATACCTGCCTCGCTTCCTCAACCCCAAGGCTTCCGGATCGGCGATCAGCTGATCGTGTCAATGCCCTTCGAGGTGCTGGTCGAAATAGCCCGAAGAACAAGGAAAAGAGCCCCGCTCCGCGTACCGTCCTCCTCGAGCTGGCGAACAGCAGCTACCGCTACCTCCCCCGCCGAACCAGGTCGAACTCGGCAGCTCCGAAACCTGGCTCGGAACGTCACGATTCGAAAAGCACTCTTCCGACGTCCTCGTGAAGGAATTGCTGGAGATGCTCGGGGAGCTTTGGCAGGAGTGAGCTTTGGGGGAGGGGAAGCGCGCCGCCGGGACTTGGGCATGAGAAGGATTGATGCCGCTAGCGGTCGGAAGTCTATGGCGCCCCTATGTGGACCGATTTAAATCAGGCGGGCAACTTCTTCTTGCTGGGACGAGTTGTGCTCAGGCTGTGTCAAGTCATGCAGCCTGAACCCTTCTTCTCGCGAACATTATCACGCAGCCGCTTAAGAGCGCGCCATTCTCGCTCACCCCCCGAAATTGCGGGATAATCTAAATTCTCAGCACCACTTTACGATTCCTTCTTTCAGAAAGAAATGACTCTTGCATCCAACTTTTCTCCACACAGAGGGGGAAAGGTTTGCACGATCGTCCATGCCGCGATTGACTGTCCAGCACGGGCGCCCTCCATGCTTCAGCAAGTTTAGCTGAATTACATCGTTACAACCGCAAGGGCAGAGGAAAGCAACTGCCCACAAATCGTTTTCCTCTCCGATAAGATAGACTGATAAGGGTCTCAGTTTAGGCGGTAATTCCTCCTGTGGATCGATTAGATGATAGACCTCTTCACGTCCCCAAAATCGCTTCCAGAAATTAGTGAACAACGTATAAATTTTTTCAAAGATCATGAGGTCACTTGGTCTAGGTATGGAGACATATTGCCACGCCCAGTTTTTGACGAAAGAAGTGGGCATGGAGTTGAATGGCCTTTGTAAATCCAAAAGCTATTTACCAAGTCGAACTGCTGTTGACGTTCCTCAGAGAGCTTCCCTAATCGAAACGGATGAATCCTCGCGAGAAATTCATTTACTGCAGCGGTAGCGCAGAATCCGTTGACCGAAATCACTGCGGGGCTCTCAACTTTTGAACCCTTGATGTAGCCGTCTTTTTCTTCATCAGCGTAGCGCTCTGGATCGCACCGTCGGAGTGAATCCACGCGGAGGCTCTCAGCTGAATAACTTTTACGAGAAAGTAAGCTGGAACCATCAGGGATAAGGTAGTTTACGACAGCAGAGACATTGGACACCCCGCCTTCGCCGTCTGCGTCCAAGCGGACACCCAAGTCGAAATAAGGAATACTGTAGAATGTTGCGATTCGATTCAGGTAGTTGCGACCTTCAATTGAATCCACGCATCCAAAAAGAACGTCACAAGCTCCAAGAGCATCTGAAACCTCGCGTTCGAAGATCAACTTGGGATAAGTTGTAATTGATGTTCCCGTTCCATGATGTTCGAGAATTTCAGCTAGTGCATTTACCTTGAACTCACCATTATGAGCGTGTTCTTCAGAGCTGTTGACGATGCGGTTTAGGTTCTTTTTCTTTACAATATCGGGATCGACAAGAATCAGCCGCCCGACGCCAAGGCGAACTAGTTGCTCGATGACCCAGCTTCCCGTTCCCGAACATCCGACAACTCCAATGGTAAGAACTCCAAGTTGGCTTGTAGTTGCTTCGCCGAATGCTTGAGCCGTTCTGATCTGCGCTTCCAGAATTTCAGTATTCGTCTGGGAGTCAAATAAGGTGATTGAATCCCCTGTTACAGCAACTCGGTCGACCGGGAGGAAGAAGCCGTCAGGCGACACATGTCTCGCAAAGATTTTCCCAGAGGGGAGCATGACTGCACTGCAATGGGGAAGTCCGTCATCGGTCCAGCCATGAAGAGATTTGAAAAGCTCTTTATCAGAGTGGTCATCTGTTTCCGAAAACTCTTCAAAACCAGAAGGATGACTATGGATTTTAAGAATGCCCATACCTTTAGAAGCAGCCTCTTCAAATAGCGCTTGAAAAGGACGAGGATCCCACTGGACCCTCGTCTCACTTCGTTCAGCGCAATCCTTATCAGGTACAGGCTCTATTCTATGAACACAGAGAATCTCACGATCTCCATTGCTCAATCGCCCGCACAGCGCCAATGCGACGGACTCATTACCATCCCCTGAAAAAAGGTGGCGTTTCAGCTGTTGTTGCTGATTTTGGGTTAGTCGAAGCATCTTCATTATGCAGCTACTTGGAGTTTTCTTGCCTCACGCCCCAACCAGCCCAAAGCCAGCAGATAATGAGTCATCACATTATATTCTCCAACCTTCCAAGGATTCTTAGATGTGTAATGCCGCGACCATCGCTGCCATTGTTTTCCATCAATCGAAACTGAAGCCTGAGTTTGAGGAATCGGCTTTGAATCGGGTCGCTGGATACTTGGATGAAAGTAAGCCATATCAAGAGATGCCGATGGGTAGCCCGATGAAATCAGAATTGCGACTGACGTTGTTTGCTGAACTAAACCTCCCGGAATGGGGATATCGTGAATCAACATCCACCTGCCGCTGGATTCTGTGACAGTCTCCCAAGCTAAGCCTGATTGTTGCAATTCCGCTTCATCACTTTCAGGGAGAGAAAATGACCGTCGTCCAGAAGGTTCTCCCTCAGTCTGCTCGTTTGGTAGAGTGGTAAACCGCTCTACGCCGGGCTTCGTGAAATCGACACATTCATCCAAACCTACGGGAGTGAAGCGGCCGCTAATCCGTTGGTTGAGCATGTATTCCTCCGGA
This sequence comes from Verrucomicrobiia bacterium, assembly GCA_020440025.1. Classification (GTDB taxonomy): domain Bacteria; phylum Verrucomicrobiota; class Verrucomicrobiia; order Verrucomicrobiales; family DEV007; genus JAEUHH01. Next base: position 14,039 of record JAGROX010000224.1, on the reverse strand, counting down.
TCGAAACCTCCGAGAATCAGAATCTCTCGCCCAGTCATCGAAGGCGTATCTACCGTGTATCGTTTCCCCTGAATTCTGATCCGATATTTCTTCGTGATTGGCCCTTGCTCATTGCACCCGCAATGGTCTTCAACGACAAAACAAGTTACGAAGACTGGCCCGTCAGCAAAGGACAATGTAGCGCCCTTTTCAATTGGGAGATCATCAGATGATCTGGTGTCCCTGAGTAATTGAACTCGAGCATCTAACTTGAAGAGATCTTTAATCGAACCCTCAGTTTGATCATCTCGGGTGGTTTCTTGCCATTCATCATCGACAAACAGAGCTAGCTTGGCGGGCGAATCACAGGAAGCTCCACCAGAGTAGTCGCAACGAGGCACTGATCTAAAGACATTTCCATCACCGAGATTTACAATGGCATCATCTTCAAGCCGAACGTCATTGGACGAAGCATGATCTCGAACGAGAACATGGTCTTCGGGAACGTTCGCTTGGTGTCCTAAGACCTGCACAGAAACCTCCTGCCCAGGCGTAAAGACGGTCTCGTCGTTGACCTTTGCAGCCCACTTGTACGCGGGGCTACAGTTTTGCGTTTCTAATGCCGCAGCAGTGCTGCAGCCCTTCTTTGTTGTATGGTTGTTATCCATGAAGTTTAAATCACCCATCCCGGGCGTGCTTAAGAATTTTAGCACGCCTCCTACATCAAGCAAGGATTATTTTGAGCATGCTTGACAGATCACGCAAAACATGCGAAGATTGACTTGTTATGAGTCCAAACGAACGAGGAAAACTCGGCCAATATCTATGGGATATAAGGGCTGCAAAAAAGATGAGCCAACGAGCTGCTGAAGCAGCCACAGGCGTTTCAAACGCTTACCTCTCTCAATTAGAGACTGGAAAAATCAAAAATCCATCGCCGCAGGTTTTGCTTAAGATATCAGAGGCATATGGGGTGCCATATGAAACGCTGATGGAACTTTCAGGACATATGAAGCCTTCATCTGGTGACAATGCCCGAAGGGGCCGACTTCCAACATTTGCAACCGAAGAACTTACCGATGCGGAAGAAGACGAACTGCTCAAATATCTCGCCTATTTGCGTACAAGAAACGGAACGAAATGAAAAAGGACGACCATTCTCTCGATCTGTCTACACAGAAGGAAATTTCAAAGCATGCTGATCTGCTTCTCCGTAAAGCTGGAGCTTTAGGGAAGTTTCCTACGCCAGTCGACGATATCGCAAATGCTGCAGGGCTAGAACTTTCTCGAGAAGCTATTCTCGATAAAGCGTTCATCGGAGATTTTTACCGTAGTCTTCCGAATTTTCTGAAACTTGCACCAGATAAACTTAAGAGAGCTGCAGGGAAAATTATGGGCGTTTTAGATAAAGGGGGTAAGAAAATTTACATTGATCAAAACGTCTACCCAAAGAAACAGAGTTTTCTAACGTTGCATGAGGTTGGGCACGATTTTTTACCTTGGCAGCGAAAAACTTTCACTTTAATGGAAGACTCTGAATTCGAACTTGATTCAGAGACGCAAGATATGTTCGAGCGAGAAGCGAATTGCTTTTCAAGTGATGTGATATTTCAAAATAACTCATTTACCAAAGAGGTTGCGGACTACGAATTCAGCATATGGACACCAATCAAAGCGGGCCGCAAATACGGCGCATCAATATATGCTACGATTCGACGTTACGTTGCGACTCGAGGATTCCCATGTTTAGTCGTCGTCATGGAGCCAAAGAAGAATGGGCGCGTAGCAGTGCGTCGCATCGTGCCATCACCAGAGTATGTTGAGAAGTTCGAGAATCAGTTTGTTGGCTCAGAATACGGCTCAGGAGAATTTCTCTATGACAACCTCCCTTATAATAAGTACTCACAGTCTGATCTCCTAACATTGGAGGACCTAAACGGAGATCAGTGGGCGACTACGGTTGAATGTTTCAACTCAACCAAGAATTTTTTCTACCTCATCCGTCCGACTAGAAAACGATCAACGACTGTAGGTGGTTTAATTTGGTAGTCTGCCAGGGTCAGGCGGGAGCTCCGCTAGGGGTCAATCGGTGATTGTTGAATAGAGGGAAGACGACAGATTTTGGCCATCGCGGTCAGGTCTGGCAATGCCTCCTCAGTGACGGGTGGCGCGGGTGACTTAGCATGAATTTCTGGCTACTGGGGGGCGGGATGGAGTCCCACCAGACGGGCACGGAGTAAAACTCCATGCTACGAAGAATCGTCGATTGCCGAAATGAGGCAGGAAGCGATTGTTGACATTGCCCGCAGTGCTGAACCCCCGCCAACCCTGCGCCAACGGCGGGAAGACCATGGAAGGGTTGAAAAAGCGATTTCATAAGAGTTTCCACCCTTTTGAATCGCGCCGATGGCGCAAAAAAGCTGAGCGGACGACGTTGCAAAGCACTCCGGTCTGCCGTTTCTTGCCTTTCCATGAAAAATCGTCTCATCCCCCAACTCCTTCTCGCCCTCTCTCTCGCCTTTGGCAGCTCGCTCTCGGCTCAGGCTGCCGATGCCGAACCGCTCAAGGCAGGTGAGTTTTCCTTCAAGTTCGCCAAGCCCTGGGAAAACGTCTCGTCAGGACGTCCGATGCGCGCCGGTGAATTGAAATACGATCACACCGAGGAAGGTCTCGAAGATGTCGAGGTCGTCTTCTACTACTTCGGTGCCGGGCAAGGCGGCGGAATCGAAGCCAACATCCAGCGCTGGGTGGGCCAGTTCGAAGCCGAGCCCAAGATCGAACGCGAAACCATCGAAGTCGATGGCCACAAGATTCACTACCTCTACGCCAAGGGCACCTATCTCGACTCGGGAATGGGCGGTCCCTTTGCCGGACAGAAAACATCGAAGCCCAACTACATGATGCTCGCCGCGATCATCGAGAGCGACCAAGGCGCCGTTTTTCTCAAGGCCGCCGCTCCTGAGAAATCAGCCGAAGCCATCAAGGACGCTTTCAAAAAGCTTTCCCAGAGCCCCTTCGAGAAGTAATCGCTTCGGCGATCCCTGATCCAATTTCGTTTTCAGAGCCGTCCGATTTTGCGCTCATTCGCGCGAGATCGGACGGTTTCTTTTTTGCCTATTCTCTTTCCAAGGCGAACGCCGCTGCGCCATAAACGCCGGCCCATTCGCCGAGTTTGGCGCGCCGAATCTCCACCTGGAATCCGCCCGGACGCCATTCGAACTGATCCAGCCAACGACTCAACGACGGCTGAATCGCATCCCAGGCTTCGGAGATCCCTCCCCCGATAAGAACCGCTTCGGGATCGAAGGCATTGATCAGCGAGGCGACGCCAGCCGCCAGGGCGCGCATCGACTCGTCCCAGATCTCCCGGGCAAATCCATCCCCGGCCTCGACGGCGTCAACGAGCGAACGAGTGGAGTCAAATCGCCCGCCGGAACGGTGGCGGACACTGTGATTTCCCACCAGATCCTCCAGGCTGCCGGGCGTGCCACAGATGTCGCCCTCCCCTTGGAAATTCAGCGCAAGGTGTCCGAGATGCCCCGCTCGACCGAGATGCCCCCGCAGGAGGCGGCCATCGCTCACCACGGCACCGCCCACCCCGGTTCCCAAGGTCAGAAAAACCACATCACGCATTCCTTTGGCGCTCCCCTGCCAGATTTCTCCCATCAGGGCCGCGTGGGCATCATTCAAGACAGCTCCCGGTTTTGCCAGAGCTTCCGACCACACCAAGCCCTCCAGACCGGCGAGCCTCCCGGCCATGTAGGCGATGGCCGTGGCATCGCGATTGGCTAATCCGGGGGCGGAAACACCGAGCCGCGTCGCCTCAACCCCTGCGAGTTTCTCGAGGGTTGCCACCAGCTGTCGCGCCTGAAAAAGAAAAGCTGGTTCGCCTCCCTCACGCTCGCCGTCCCGAGTCGGCAGAGTATCTTTTGCCAGCAGGCGCCCGCTGTCGGCCTCAAAGATCGCGCCTTTGATCCTCGTCCCTCCCAGATCGATGCCGACGATGGCGCTCATTCCGATTTCTCCCTACCGACCTGTCCTTCGGTCACGCTCCAACCTCCGTCCACGGCAAGCACCTGACCGGTCACGAATTTCGAACCAGGTCCCAATAGGAAAACCACGGCGGCATCCAGATCTTCGGGAGCGCCGATTCGGCCTCCGTCGAGAGGCTGCTTGGTCCGGACGAAGTCCATGATGGCTTCGTTGCCCTGAGCCCTTTCGGACATGGGCGTTTCCACCAACGCGGGAGCGATCACATTCACCCGAATGTTGTCGCTGGCGTAGTGAGCGGCGATGGATTTGGAAAAACCAATGACCGCCGATTTCGTCGCCGCATAGGCATGAGACGCGAAAAAGGTCGGCGATGGCGAATCACCCAGCACGCTTCCCATGTTCAGGATCGCTCCGCCATCTCCCTGCGCGAGAAACTGGCGCACTGCCGCGCGATTTGACCAGATCAACGAGCTGAGATTGAGGTCGACCGTGTACTGCCAGCCTTCGTCGGTCATTTCATGGAGCGGCCCGTCCCCTTTGGATCGGCCACTGCCTCCGGCCACGTGGTAGAGCCCATCCAGTCTTCCAAAACGACTCACCAACTCAGCAATCAACTCCCCTGCCGTCTCCGAGTTCGTCGCGTCACCGCAGAGTCCGCAGGCTTGATCGTTGCCCAACTCGGCAAGGGCATCCTCAAGGCGATCACGAGAGCGCCCGCAGATGCCCACCTTCGCACCTTGCGCGACCAGTGCCTTGGCGGCGGAAAAACCCAGGCCGGTGCTGCCGCCGATGACCGCGATCGTTTTTCCTGAAAGCGTCATCGGAGATCAGTCGGCATTCCGCGATCAGTCACTTCCCGCCTTTCAAACTCATCAGGTGCGTATCGGTCCGGATGAAAAGGCGACCATTGGCCACGGCTGGCGAGGCATTGATACCGGAATCGAGCTTGTTCTCAGCCAACTTTTCGAATTCGCGTCCGGCTTTGATCACCACCACGAGCCCATCGCGACTGGCACCGTAGATCTTTCCATCCACCAACACCGGCGAACTGAAAAACTGCCCGTTGCCGACGCGTTGCTGATAAATTTCCTCGCCCGTGATGGCATCGCGACACGTCACCACGCCGCCATCGCCCCACAGATAGAGCAGACCATCGTGAATGATCGGAGTGGGCACATAGGAAAGGCCATCCTTGATCCCGAGGGAATAGAGAACATCAGGTTTTGGCGTGCCATTGAGTTTCAAAGCCGTGCTCTGTTTTCCGGCACCGCCCGAGCCCATGGAAGCAAACAGAACACCATCGGATTCGGCGATCGAACCTACGGAGCGGAAGGTGTATTTGTCCTGATAGCTCCAGATCTCTTCGCCGTTTTTGGGATCGAGCCCCATCCACCCGTGATTGGTGCTCAGGAACACGACCGAATTCCGGCCTCCCGACGAAGATTCCACCGGCGTGTTGTAGGCAGTCAGATGTTTCTCTTCGCCCGCAGGCGTGACCCTTTCCCGCACCCAGAGTTCCGCCCCGTCGGCAGGATTGACTCCGTAGATGTAGCTCTTGCGCTCTTCCAGAGAATCGGTATGAACGAGAAGCACGCCCTCAGACAAAATCGGTGACGCGGCGCTGCCATGATCGGAACTGAATCCGGCCCAGGATCGCGCCCAGAGTTCCTTGCCTTCATGATCGAGCGCCAGCACCCGGGTCTCTTCCCCTGAAGTCCAGGTGACAAAAACCGCGTTCTCGCTGACCACCGGCGTGGATGAGGCAAAATCGTTGAAGTTGTGCTTGTGATGAGAGGCGTATGCTTCGCTCCATTCCCAAAGTTGCTCACCGGAAGTCGAGTCGTAACAAATCAGCCGATGTTTGTCCTCCCCCTTCGCGGCGACTGTCAAAAACAGCTTTTTTCCCCAGAGAACCGGAGACGAGTGGCCGGTTCCAGGAAGCTCGATAATCCATTCGAAATCCGCTTCGCTGAACTTGGCAGGCATCGAAGCGGCATCGCCGATTCCTGATCCATTTGGTCCCCGAAAGCGGGTCCATTCCTGAGACGTGGCGTTTTCTGGAAGAACGACGAGCGCGGTCAGCGCGAGCGTCGCACCCAAGGCGGATCGAGACGTGATCATATAGGGGGATTTTGTCGGTTCAGCTGGATTGAAAAAAGCGGCCGCGGCAGAATGAAAAACCGGTTTCGCTCAGTCCGCAACCCTTTCTGCGGGCCGATTCCAGTATACCAACAGGTTATGGGTGGCACGACCGGCCGCGATGACATCGAGGCGGCCATCACCATCCAAATCCGCCAATTTCAGATCCTCACAGGCCATGGTGTTGTCGTCGATCACCATGCTGGACCACTCGACAGCATCAGCACTCGCGCGATGAAAAAGGTGAATGCCCACCTTGCCATCGGCATCCGGATTCCGCCAACCGGCCACGATCTGGTCGCGGCCCGTTCCCAACAGGTCTCCGGTAGCCAAGGCATGCCCTTGGTTGAAGCCATCGGTCAATTGCGTCCGGCGCCACTTTTGTTCTTCGTCGGCTTTCTCGTAGACCACGACTTCATTGCCGTGCATCGGCTCGATCGCCGCAATGAATCCCTCGGCAAAACGCACCTCGCCCACCCCTACGGTCGGCGGTTCGCTGTTCTCGGGGGTGATGAGGCGGAAGTCTTCATCGGGATCGGTATTCATCACGCTTTTACGAATGATTCCCTCCACTCCACCGATGAGGAGTTCTCCAGCGCGATCATCAAAGTTGTGGGTGGCGTGCATCGAGTCATCGAGCACCGCGTGGGTCCACGCCTCGGGATCACCTCTCCGATCCGCCGCAGGTGGGGTGTATGCCCGCACGCGAACCCCGTTGGGACCCGCGCTTTTCACGTTGCCAATGCCATGCAGAGGCAACACCACCAGACGCCAATCACCAGCCTCGGTCTTCACCCAGCGCATGCGATGAACCGTCGGATCGTGAAACAGCGGAACCGGTTTCCACCGTTGCGTCAGATCCTCGGGAGGCATCAAAAAATGCACCGAACCCGAGGCCGCAGCATCATTGGTTTCGCCCGGGTTCCACTGAGCGCCCACCGCGATCTCGACCTTTCCATCGCCGTCGATGTCCTCGGCCGCGATGCAGACATTGTCACGGAGTGAGAGATTTTTAGCGATGAGGTGTTCCGTCCAAGTCGGATTCTCATACCAGGAGAAATGCCCCTTGTCGGCGAGGAGGATGTCCGGCTTGCCGTCACCATTGACGTCCCCGATGGCGAGGCCGTAACCGATCTCGACTTCGGCGTCGATCACTTGAGAAACGAACTTCACCGCGTCTTCAGCCTTGGCAACCGAGAGCCCGGCAACGAGTGACAACAAGGTGACCAAACAGGGTTGGGTCGATGACCCAACCCTCTTCAATGAGGTGGTAATTCGGAGCATGGCAGGGGTTTTTCCGAGGAGTTGAAAACTGAGGGGTGACGGCGATCGAGCTGTCTCAGCCCATCAGTCGAGAATGATCTTGGCACCACCACCACTGGGAGGTGGTGGACGCGGAGCCGGTTTCTTGTTCGGATCCGGCGGAGGCGCGGGTTTGGAAGGCGGCTGACTGCCGACAAAGATCCGGGTGTGGGGAATCTCGGGCGGATGAACATCGACCCGGATTTCCTTTTGCCCTTTCACCTCAGTCGCCGCCAAGGCCGCTTCAAAAACCGCGCGGGTCCAAGGCTGGAGGTTGCGATAAATCCAATCCTTTCGCTCGGCGGTCAGTTTGTCGATGAACTGCTGCTTCTCGGCCGGATTGGTGAGTTCTTTGGGAATGGCCGCAGTGACCTTGGCGTCGAAGTTGGTCACTTCGTCTTTCAATTTGGCCACGAGCGCGGCTCCGGCGGTATCGGCAATCTTTCGATACTCGGCCACAGGGACGGAATTCATGTCGAAGCGAACGGTTTCACGGATCGCCATGACCCGAAGATCGAGTCGATCGCCTTTCCATGTCGTCCAACCGGCGGGAATGGAGTAGCCCTCGCTGACCTCACGAGCCTGGAGATAGGTGTCGAAACTGTCGGGCGAAACATAATAGTAGAACAACGCTCCCCGATTCTGTGTCGCCGTCTTACACGCCTGATGAAAAGCGGAGTTCTGGGACAGAAACTGCTCGGGCGTCAATCCGCCTTCCTCCTTGAAACCAAGACTCAGCTTGAGACGGTCCGTGGTTCCGTTTCGATCCACAAAGTAGGCGAAGTCGGCAGGCCCCATCGCGCCATCGCCAAAGAAGGCCTTCACCTTCTTCTCATCGAGACGGAATTTCTGCACCGAGAAATCGCGCTTGTCGGCTCCGCCAAAAAGACGATCCAGCATGGCTTTCTCCGGAACGACCTCGTAACCGGTTCCGCTGGTTTTGAACTCGGTAATCTTGATGTTGGCCCAATCGGCGTATTCCTTGTCCATGCGAGAAGTCCGGCGAACCGTCTCATCCAAGGCGAGATAACCGGTGCGGGCATCATTCTGTTTGGTGCCCAGCAGCGGATAGGTGAGGCTGCCCATGCCTTCGGAGTTGAAAGCCAATTTGGCAAAATTCTGCTCGATGACATCGCGCACCCGAAAGACATGCAGGTAGGGATCGCCCACGAAGTAGAGCTTCTTCGCCTTACAGACGACGTAGTAAGCGATGGCCTGATCGGGCGCGAGTCGCGGGTTTGGCATGTTGACCAGCGTGGCGGCCTTCACTTCCCGCTGTGGGGTCTGGTCGAGAATCGCCTTCAGGTTGGCCAGTTCCGCGGAAACCACTTTGATCTCTTCCTCGTTGATGGCTTTCTTGGCCTCTTCGTCCTCCACTTTCTTCCGCCATTCTTCAATGTCGGAAGTCTTGCTCATCAAATCCTGGTTGTTCTTCTCGAACTCCTCCAGCTCCAAAACCATCTGCTGGGCTTCCTTTTCATCGAGTTGCTTTTCATCCATCTGGGTCTGGAGCTGGCGCAATTTCTCCAGGTTTTCGAGGGTGTTCTCCCTCGTGGTCTTCATGATTTGCAGTTCCTGTTCGGACACCGGCTCGATGTTGGCCACGATCTTTCGGACCGCCGCACTGATGCCGAGACTGGAGACGATGAGAATGAGGAGCAGAATGCCAACCACGTTGGTCATGGCATCCATCAGGGAGTCCATGCTCCGTTCTTCTTCGGACTTTCTTGCTCTTGCCATGGGTTTGAGTAAAAAGGGATTTCGGTCGGCTGCGAGAGTCCGATCGACTTACTTTTTCAGATAAGCTTCAAAAAGTGAGAGATCGACTTTGCCTTCGCCGGGCAGCGGAAGTCGACCCGGAATAATTTGCGCGCCGGTTCGATCATTGAAGGCGGCCACGACCCCATTGATCTTGCCGAGATTCCCCACGGCGGCATCGCTGCCGCGAACGAGGAGGATGAGGGTGTGATAGGGTTTGGAGGCAATCGTATCCAGCAGCTTGCGGAAGTCTTCGTTGACCTCGATGGATCCAGCCGGAACCTCAATCGGCGGTTCCGTCAGGCTGTGATGGATGAGCACCATGGCGTCTGCCACCTCCACAAAGAAGGGCTGGGTGTTGGCTCCGGAACCAGATGGCTTCACCTGCAGGGCCGCCGCATCAGGGGGCAACTTGCGCGCTTCGATTTCCTTTTTCAGCGCCTCAATCTCGGCCTTCACCACCAACTCGTCGGCATCGAGTTGCTTGTTCGTCTTGCTCAGGATCTGAAACTTTGCGATGAGTTCCTCGCGATTGGCGTCGATTTTTTCGGCGCTGTTCAGCATCTCCTTCAACATCGTCAGCTTCTGCTTCTTGACCAAAAGATCCTTGTTAGTCGCGGTCAGGGCATCGATATGAGCACGCAGCTCATCGTATTTTTTCTGATCGACGTCCTGAGCCTCCTTCAACAGCGCAAACTCACGGGCACGCTCGACCTCCTCCGGCTCCTTGCCCTCGGCCTTGGACATCGAGATGAGGTTCAACACCACGATGATCAGGGTCAGACACCCGATGATACACACCAGGATGCTGAGGAAGGGGAACAGGTTGACCGACGCTCCGGAATCTGCGCGTTTTTTGGCCATGGTCGCGTATCTGAAGAGTGCTTGAGTGAGAATTCCCGGACCGCTCGGAAGTGACCGATCCGGGATTCAGAATAATTCAGGAGCCGCGGGAGAACCAGCCCTTCTTCTGAACGACGACCTGCTTCCCGTTGAGTTCCTTGAGAACGAGGTTCAGATTCTTGACGCCTTCGGTCATCTTTTCGAGAGAACGCACCATTTCGGTATCGACCCGTTTTTCGAAGTGCTCGGTGCGGCGATCGACTCCGTCGAGTTGCTTCTCGATGATGGATGCCACTTTTTCGTAGTTTTTCGTCTGTCCGTCGAGGTTGTCAGCCATCTGCCGCTGCACCGTTTCGAACTTTCCGAGAAATTCGTGCTGGTTGGAGGCAATGGCGTCACCGATCGCCTTGAGCAGGGTGCCTTCGCTGGAGAAATTGGACCCGGCACCGCCGTCGTTCAGGCGCTTGAGGAGATTGTCGATGCAGTATTCATCAACGTTGGTCACCAGATCGTCCTCGCTGTTTTGCAATCCGCTGGCCGGAAAGCTCAGCATGATGGAGAACACGAGCGCGAGCAGGGTGGTATCGAACGCAACCCCCATGGACCCTAGCACGGGGGTCAGTGCCTCCACGATCTGGTTCATGTCACCGCTGTCACCGACATTGAGAACGCTACCGAATCCACCGATAGCGGTTCCAATACCAAGCACGGTTCCGATGAAACCCATGATGGGAATGGCCCAGAGGAACACTTTCACCATCGAATAGCTGCCCGCCACCTTGTTGGCATCGACCTCGGACTGCGAGGAGATCATCTGGGCGACGTCGGGATTGTTCTGACGAATGTAGAAAAACTCCAGCGCCTTGCGGATCCGATTGATGATGAAGGTGTTCCGAAGCGGCTTGGGGAAATTGATCACATGATTGTGAAACTCGACCACGTTCTGAGCATTGATCTCGGGAGCGATGTCCTCGGGCAGAGCCTCGATGAGCATGGCGCGCCGCTGCTTGCGCAGATTGATAAATTTGAAAATCAAGATCCCGGAACACCAGAAGGTGAGCAGAGTGGTCGCATATTGGGGCCAGGAACGTTCGGTGAACAGTTCTCGCAGATAGATTCCGACCGTGGTGGGATCTTCCGGCGCCTTCCGATCCGGAAGCATGAACATGATGAGATACCAGAAAAAGGTCATCCCCACTCCGAGCAGACCCGCCAACCACGCATTGACGTAGGAAGGGTGGGGCCCATCCGGACCGCGTCCCATTTCCAACACCGGCAACTGATCAAAGTAATCACCGGCCAATTCTTCACCGGAACCAGCAGCGGCATGCTCATCGCCTGCTTCGGCGGAATGGGAGCTGCCACCCAAGTCCGGCGGCGGCGGGCCTTGAGGCCCCGTCTGGCCCAGATCGGCGGGAATCTGAATTTTGGTGCTGCAGCCGGGACACTTGACGGTCTTGCCGGCCAAATCCGCTTCGGCTTGCAGGTGGATGTTGCAGGTCGGGCAAACAAATTTCATGTGATTTGGGAAGGTCGCTTTCGAATTTCGATTCGGCAGATTGCCGTTTCCGGCCAATGAATCGACCGGGGAGAGACGTTATGGCCCATCCCTGAGGCTTTTTCGACAAAAAAAAGTCGTCGCTGGCTTGATAACCGCATGTCACACTCAAAAAATCGTCTCCTTTTGCTCCTTCACTCACTCTGCCATGCTTAGATTCCTGAAAACCGCAACGGCACTGGCTCTGATCCTTTCAACCAGTTGCGCATCTCGCGTCAAAGTGGTGGATCTCCCTGCACCGCTTTCGTCTCCTGAATCGGCTCTGACGGAAACTCAAGAATCTTGGAAACAGATCACCAATGGCGATCGCTCGGCCGAATCTCTTGAGAGCTACAACGACTCGGTCGCCAAAGTCGTTCAACATTTAAAGATTCCACAGCAGCCGACCAATGGAGACGCAACGGTGGGGAACTCCTTCCACTTTTCTCTTGGTTCCCAATCCATTCCTGTCGTCGACCACACGGAGAACTTGACCGAGTTCAACTCCATCGAAGCGATCAAACCCGCGGATCTCATGGTGATCAAAGGTTTCCGCGAACGGGTCCAGGAAGAAGGAATCGGGGCGCCCGTAGTGATGCGATTCCCCAGCGAAGGCTATTCCCCCGAGGAAGGCCGTTTCCTTCCCGCGACCGCGATTCTCTCGTTCGACGGCCCCCATCAGGCACCTCGCCTGCATATTCACGACACCCTCGCTCCGGTATCGGCGGTCAGCGCCACTCCCTTCGGCCCTTTGCACAAGGATTTCACCGCCCCTTTGGCGAGGCGATTCGCCGCCGAGGACTACCAGAGGATCAATCTGCCCGCCATGCTGCAGTCGAACAAATTCGACGACAAACTGGGCCTGAGCCAACTGGACGTCACCTATCCCAAAAAAATTCCCGTCGTTTTTGTCCACGGCCTCAAATCGACTCCCATCATTTGGAGAGATGTCATGAACGAGTTGCGAGCCGATCCGGTGGTTCGGGATCGCTATGAGTTCTGGACCTTTGGCTACACCACGGGCGCTCCCATCCCCTATTCGGCGATGAAACTTCGCGAGGCCCTCAAGGGCATGGCGACTTATCGGGAACTTCAAGGCGCGACAACTGATGATGTGGTGCTGGTCAGTCACAGCATGGGGGGACTGCTCTCCCGCCTAGTGACAGAAAAGAGCGGCGACGATGTCTGGTATCAATATTTCAACGAACCTGTCGACGAACTCCCTCTGCCAGAGGAGGAGCGGGAACTCATGCGCAAGATGGCCTACTTCGAACCCCTCCCTTTCATTCACCGGGTAGTTTTCATCGCCACTCCTCATGGAGGCAGCGAAATCGCCGAGAACTCGATTGGGCGCCTCTTTTCGGGACTGATTCAACTCCCGAACCAGTTACTGACCCTTTCGACGACGGTGTTTTCTGACAGCCTTTCCATGTTGACGCCTCTGGGTATCAAGCTCGTCAGTCAGCGACTTCCCACCAGTATTGACCAACTGGAGATGAGTTCAGAGTTCCTCCAAACGCTGAAGGCGAAGCCATTGAACCCGAACGTCACTTTTCACTCTATTATCGGGGATCAGGGGCAGGGAATCGGTCCCGGCAGCACCGACGGCGTGGTGCCCTACAGCAGTTCCCACCTCGAAGGCGCCGTGTCCGAAAAAATCGTCCCGGCACCTCACAAGGCCTACGATCATCCGGAAGCCATCGCGGAAATCGCTCGCATTCTGCGACTGCACGCCGGGCAACCGTGATGACGACGACGGGCAATTCCAAGGTCGATCTCAATTGGCCCCGCCGTGAACCAGACCTGCCCGATCCAACGCTCTCATGGCGTTCCAAAGGCGAACCCTGACTTCCTCGCGATCACATTGCAGAGTGTCCGCGATTTGATCGATTTCCAGCTTCGCGACAAAGCGTAACACGATCACCTCACGTTGAGCGCCTAGAAGCCGCGAGAGTCCGAGGCGATCAGGAACCGAAGCAAGCTCTGCCCTCCCCATTTGCGTGAGGTTCAGCGGCACCGAGCAATCTTCGGTTCTTGAGAACTCGATTGCCCACCGGACGAGCATCTGCCCGTAGTCGGCAACCTCTCTCGCGAGATCATCGCTGCACCGATAGAGGGACAAAAAAGCGCCTTCACAGCTGCGCTCGGCCGCCTCGGCATCGCGGCAAAGGCTTTTGCAGATCGGAAAGATCACAGACTCCCAACGCAGGAGAATCTGTTCGAATCGATCCAACCGACTCGATTCGATCACCGAAGCATCCGCGCTGACAAAAGATTTCTCCTCAGAGCCGGCCAAAACCGACCCCTGGGGAGCGTGATGTGAGTGTGTTGAGTTCCATACCATGACACTCGGTAGAAATGCTACCTCCGTGCCAACCACCCATCAATCATCACAATCAATTAAAAATCAATCAATTACAGAAAACCACCACCATCGTAAGAGCCCCAAAAAAGGCGGTAAATTGAAACTTTCTTTCAATTTTTCAGA
>JAGROX010000223.1 GCA_020440025.1 Verrucomicrobiia bacterium | reverse complement strand
CGCCCGGCAAGGGCTACCAGTTCTCTCGGTCCTTGAAACCACTGGAAAAGCATCGCGAGGTCATCACTCCGATCAGCGGCCTGCATCACCCGGGCGCCCTCGGCCATCATCACAACTGTATCTCGGTCTGGCTCACGGGTGGCAAGCTCGGCCCCTCGGATCGAAACACCATCTCGGTGGACCAGAAGATGGCAGAAGTCACCGCAGAGCACACGCGCTATCCCTCGATGGAGATCGCTCTGACTCAAAACTCCCTCGCCTGGACTGCGGACGGAGTGCAATTGCCCGCTCTGCGCCGTTGTAGTGAGATATTCTCATCGCTCTTTGAGGAACCGAAAGGCGGCAAGGAAGCCCAACGGAAGGCCCTTCGCCGGAAGGCCAGTATCCTTGACGACAATCTCGCAGAGGTGCGTCAGTTGGAGAAAAACATGGGGAGCGCCGACAAAGGCCGCCTCGACCAATACCTGACCTCGGTTCGCGAGGCGGAGATCCGCACGAAACGGGCCGATGCCTGGCTCGACACGCCGCTGCCGGAGATCTCCGACGCTGATCGCTCGCGCACCGACCGGGACATTCCAAAGACTCAGGCGGGCGAATATTTCCGAACCGTCTACGATCTGATGGTGCTGGCGTTCCAGACGGATGTCACTCGCGTGGCCACCTTCAGCCTAGGAGGCGAGGGAGACGCTTTTTCCATTCCCGAAATCGGCATCACCGAGTCCCGTCACCAACTCAGCCATCATGGTGGTGATGCGGGCTACATGGAAAAGCTGACGAATTACGATACCTTCGCCATCGAGCAGTATAGTTACTTCCTCACCCGCCTCTCGGAGACGAAAGACCTGAACGGAAAGCCACTTCTGGGCACGACGATGGCTCTTTTCGGCAGCGGCATGTGCTACGGCCACAGCCACGGAAACGCAAACCTGCCGCTCGTGCTAGGCGGCGGATCGGACCTCGGATTGAAGCATGGCAGTCACCTAGATTTCAACCGCGAGGGCACTGATTTCGAAGGCTACGCAGTCGCTGAAGACGGAACGCTCGCCACCTCGCACTATCAGGTGTGCAGCCGTCCCGTGAACACGGACGCGCACATGAGCAACCTGCTCCTCCTCATGGCCCAGCGCATGGGTGTGGAAACCGACCAATTCGGTGACAGCAATAAGTCAATCGCGCTATGAAGAGGTTCTTCGTTCCTGGTTCTTCGTTCTTGGTTAGCGCTTCGCGCTTTCCGTTTTTTCCCCTCTTGTTGGCACTTCTTTGTAATCTCGTAACTCGTCCGGCTACTGCCAACGAAGAACCAAGAACAAAGAACCAGGAACAAGCGGAGCGCCAAGAACCAGGAACAGAGGAAATTTTCAGACCGCAAGTCGGGAAATTTCCTCCCCTCGAAAAGGCGTATTCCTACCGGGGAGAACTCGTCTTCGTGGATCACGCCAACCGTCGCGGCAGTATCCGGGTGGAAGGAGACGGCATGTTTTTCCGTAACGATCCGCATCCCTTCGCGATGCTGCCCTACGGGATCGTCAATTATCACGGCGCGCCGGCGGATTTGCGGGACGTCCAGCTCGGCACAGTGATGCACGTTTACGCCTTTCTCCCGCCGGACCCGACGACCTCCGCCGTGCCCGTGTTGCCGGTGGACAGCAAGACGAAAGACGCGAATCACAACCGCGGAGCCGGCATCCTGCCCGCCGAGAATCATGTCCTCCTCCTCGAGGACGAGCCCAGCCACTGTCGGCGCGAGGGACTGGTCTGGAAGCTCAAAGAAGTGGAACTTAAGAACAACGCGGGAATGATCACTGCGGCCCGCGCCCCGAAACAAGGTGAAAAAGGCGGGATGGACGAGGAGAAGATGACCTTCGACGCCGCCACGCGCGTCTGGCGCGGTCGAGAAACGCTAAGTATCGAGGACCTGGTTACCGAGGGCATCTGGCCTGCCGAGGGAAAGAAATCTCTCGATGGCCAGGCCGTCCTGCTCGGCATCACTTGGAAACCCACTCCGGATGGCATCTTCACCCGCTTCCACATCTCGGACATCTGGCTGGACGACGACTCATTGGATCGCGCCGCCCACAACCAGACCGAAACACACAAGGCCTTCATCCGCAGTCGCTGGATGCCCGCATCGATCGACGACGTCGAGTATGGCAAGTTTGGTCGGGCCATCGTGACCGCGACCTTGTTCGGCGGCATGGATCCTTCCCTTTACGCCGATTTCAAGAAGGGAACCTCTGCGATGATGAACTCGGTTGAGAACACCCTGAAGCACACCCACGGTGCCTACGGCCCCGCCCACATGGCCTCGCGCGGGTCCATTCTCGACGTTGTCCAGACGCCTGGAGAACCTCCTCTCGGAAGCAGTGGCATTCAGATCCGCTTTGAGACCGATCTCATCATCGAAGGTATCCGCCCCGGCCGCGTCGTCCGCGTCCGCCCCGGAGACTGGCCTCAGGTTCAGGTGCCTCGGGAGGAATATCTCAGAGACACCAGTGTCGAAGAGCGCTTCCCAAGCCCTGACATTTTTCCAAAATACTGATGGCTATCGCTTTGCGGTTCTTAGTTCCTCGTTCCTGGTTCTTCGTTTGTTCGTTGGTTATTCAGGCGACTGCCGTAGCAGAAGAACCAAGCACAAAGAACCATGAACCAAGCACGGAAATTTTCAGGCCGCAGGCCGGAGAATTTCCTCCTATGGAAAAGGCGCACTCCTACCGGGGCGAATTGGTGTTCGTGGATCACGCCAACCGCCGCGGCAGCATCCGTGTGGCGGGCGTAGGCGCTTTCCGTCGGAACAAACCGCAACCCTTCGCCCTGCTCCCCTACGCCATCGTTCGTTATCACGGCGCGCCGGCGGACTTGAGAGACATCCCGCTCGGCACCGTGATGCACGTCCGCGCCTTTCTCCCGCCCGACCCAGCGACTTCCTCAGTGCCGGTGTTGCCAGTGGACAACAAGGAGAAAAAATCCGGCTACGGTGATGTTGGAACCGCACCGGCTGAGAATCATATCATCCTGCTCGAAGATGAACCCAGTCATTGCCAGCGCGAGAAATTGTTCTGGACGCTGAAGGAATTGGACATCAAGAACAACGAAGGCATCATCGTCGCGAGCCGCGAATCGAGGGACGGTGGAGGCGGCGAGGCCAACGAAGAAACCTTGACCTTCGATGCCGCTACCCGGATCTGGCGCGGCCGCGAACGCCTCGGGATCGCCGACCTGATCACCGAAGGGATCTGGCCAGCAGAGGGAAAGAAATCTCTTAGCGATCAACCAGTCCAACTCGGGATCTCCTGGAAACCGACACCGGGCGGAGTCTTCACCCGTTTCCACCTCTCGGACATCTGGCTGGACGACACCGCAATGGAGCGCGCCGCCCTTATCCAGAACGAGACCCACAAGACGTTCATGCGCAGCCGTTGGATTCCCGGGTGGGTCGATACCGTCGAGTATGGCCAGTTCGGTCGCGCGATCGTGACAGCGACTCTCTTCGGAGGCATGGACGCTTCCCTCTACGCCGACTTTCAGAAAGACGATCAAGTTTTAGTCAATGGTGTCGAAAATACCCTGAAGCATACCGAAGGCGGCACCGCCGGTCCCACCCAAATGTCCGCAAGAGGTAAACTTCTCCACGTCGCGAAGACCAGCGGAGTCCCACCATTGGGAAGCAGCGGAATTCAAGTCCGTTTTGAGACGGACCTCATCACCGAAGGCATCCGCCCCACTCGGGTTGTCCGCATTCGTCCCGCTGCCTGGCCCGACGTCCACCTGCCGCGAGAGGAATACATGGGCGACGGGGCCGCCAGCGTGAAGGAACGCTTCCCCGACCCGAGCATTTTTCCGAAATACTGATTCCGATGCCTTTTGGAAGCCCCTCTTCACCCCACCGCAAAGTTTCGTCTCGCTGCTGGAAAACAGGTCACTATACCACGACAACGACCTCGGGCGCTGCGATCGACAGTGACGACGACGAGGAGATGATTGGTGTCCGCCCCACTTATTTGAGCTGGAACGATTCACCCAGCACTTGAATGCCCAGTAGATGATGAGAAGGCATTTTCGTCCCTGCTTCGACGACCGGCACCTTGCCGCCTCGCTCCAGATCGGATTTCATTAATGTCCAGATGACATCCTTCTCACGGGTGATCTCAAAAGCCTGCACCTCATTCTTCGTTCCTTCGCGATGGTGGTAGTCCGAGTTGATCACGACCACATTCCCGTTCTTGAGCACGTGGGCCCCGACCGGATACCAAATCTCGAAACCAAGATCATCATGGTTATTCAACTCCCATGTGATCTCGCCGGCAGGTGAAATCTCAATCATCCGATTCGAGGTGATACAAGGCACCAGCGTGTTGCCGTTCTCCAGACGGATCGCGGTGAAAGGTCGGTCGGTTTTTTCCAATTGGTATTGCCAGACAGTTTCCCCACTCGAGTTCAGCTCGAGAATTTTTGCCTTCTCACGATAAGAGATCAAATACGTGCCTTGAGGCGTTTTGCGGGCCTGCATGTAGCGGGTATGAGAGTTTTTACCGCCATCCGGCAGATCAATCGACAGGGTCACATTCTTATCTCGATCGATCTCGAGAATCTTTTGATTGCCGCAGTCGAGAATCATCACCTTGCCTCCCTCCAGAGGCTGGCAGGCATTGATCTCCTGTTTCCCCATTTCCCGTGGCACCGCAAAGTCCCACACCGTTTCCTTCGCCGCATTGACTTCGCGAACCCCGAAGCGATGAGAAAACAAAACATTCCCATTCTCCAGTTTCCAAACATCATGGACCAGTTCGATCTCCGGATCCTGATAATGCCAGACAATGTCATTCTTCTCATCCACCTCCATCAAGCCTTCTCCATAGCCGATCATCAAGCGATGCCCGGGGCCTTCTGCAGAAAGCAGTCCGAAAGGCAGGAAGGCGAGAACCAAAAGGCAAAGGGGTAGTTTCATGAGATGATTGAGAGAGCGCAGATTGTAGAATCCATCCGCTTCGTGATTCAATCAAATAACGGCTCGGTGAGGCGAACTCATTCGACTCAAGAAGCGCTAGACGCCTGGTGCCAATGCCGAAAGGAGAGGAATCCCCTCAACCACGGTGAGTGTGCCGGAGGCGGAAAGTGTTTCGGAACGGTATCGACAAGCCGCCAAGGCGTAACTCCACTGTGAAGATCGGGGAGCCAGTGCTTCCTGCCAGCTTGCCTCAAACTCGAGCCGCGCCTGCATCCCTCCGTCAGTTGCGTTCATTTCACGGCAAAGGAGGAGATCGTGCTGATCACACTTCGATGAATTTGGAGCTCGATGTCCGACGCGGCCGAGTTTCGCCACTACGAAGGCTCGCGATTCCGGCACGGCTAATTCACCTAGCCTCCAACCTGAGACGTTTCATCGCAACGGAAAGGCGAATTCGAAAAAGTACCCCACGCCTTCATGCCCACCTGTCGATTTCGGGCCCTATGATCGAGCAGCAACTCACCGCGATTTTCCATCTTGCAAAGATGGCTCCTCCGGTTGAGATCAGCCTGATAAGTAGCTGTTTTTCCGTATTTTACGTTGATTTTCGCTAACTGCAAGCCGCTCCTCCCCCCTGCTTGAACCTGCTCTCTCAGGGCT
>JAGROX010000222.1 GCA_020440025.1 Verrucomicrobiia bacterium | reverse complement strand
GTCTCGACCGACTACGACACCAGCGACAAGCTCTACTTTGAACCCCTCACTCTCGAAGACGTGCTCAATATCTACGAGCAGGAGAAGTGCGACGGCATCATTGTCCAGTTCGGTGGCCAGACCCCGCTGAATCTCGCTGCCGATCTCGAGCGCCATGGAGCCAACATCATCGGCACTTCACCCAAGAGCATCGAACAGGCCGAGGACAGAAAGTTCTTCAGCGCACTGCTGGACAAACTCCAATTGAAGCAGGCACCGGCCGGCACCGCCGTTTCCGACACCGAAGCGGTCACCATCGCCCAGCGAATCGGCTACCCCGTACTGGTTCGCCCTTCTTTTGTCCTCGGAGGACGCGCCATGATGATCGTCTACAACGATGCGGAGCTGGAACACTACATGCGGACGGCCGTGGAGGTCAGTCCAGAGCGCCCCGTGCTGGTTGACCGCTTTCTCGAAGACGCCACCGAAGTTGATGTCGACTGTATTTCCGACGGCGAAACCACGGTCGTGGGCGCCATCATGGAACACATCGAGGAAGCCGGTATCCACTCGGGCGACAGCGCCTGCGTGATTCCTCCCTTCACCCTCTCTGAGGCGATGCGCACCCGCATCAGCGATGCCGCCAAGGCGCTGGCCAAAGAACTCGAAGTCCGTGGGCTGATGAACATCCAGTTTGCGGTGAAAGACGACGAACTCTACGTCATAGAAGTCAATCCCCGTGCGTCGCGCACCGTACCATTTGTCAGCAAGACCATCGGGGTGCCGCTGGCGAAACTGGCCGCCAAAGTGATGGCGGGAGAAAAATTGGTCGATCTCGGTTTCACCGAGCCCGTTTATCCCACCCACTTCGCGGTCAAGGAAGCCGTCTTTCCGTTCTCCAAGTTCCCGGGCATCGATATTGCCTTGGGACCCGAAATGAAATCCACCGGCGAGGTCATGGGAATCGACGCCGACCTCGGTCTCGCCTTTGCCAAATCGCAGATGGCCGCCTCTTCGGCGCTGCCGAATTCCGGCAACATCTTCATCAGCGTGAAGGATTCGGACAAGGCCCAAGTGACCGAACTGGCTCGCGAGTTCCATCAGCTCGGGTTCACGATTTACTCGACTTCAGGGACCGCCAAGACGCTGACAGATGCCGGTATTCCGCTGAACAAGCTTCGCAAACTGGCCGAGGGACGTCCCAATGTTTTGGACATGATCAAGAATGGCGAAATCGCCATGATCGTAAACACGCCGAGCGGACGCACTCCTCGTCAGGATGAAGTCCGCATTCGCAGCACGGCGATTGCTCACCGGGTGCCTATCATCACCACCCTCCGGGCCGCGCGAGCCTGTGCCTCCGCGATCTCATCGATGAAGTCCCGCGAGCTGGGGATTAAGGCGCTTCAGGATTACCACTCCTGAAATGAGTGAAAGATGACTGAAAGGCCATCGCTCAAGCGCAACTCACAGCAAATCGACAATCACCGCTCGCCCCAGGGGGACTGCGACGTGGTGATGGAGCCATCCGGCATGAGGACGTGCGCTCCTTTACCATGATAGTCTCCCCGCTCCACTACCCAAGGCTGATTCCAACGATAGGGTGTAAAGCGATGTGAATTGAACCGCGTGGGAACGTACGATGAATAGTACTGACCCTGATTCTCGGGCAGCAATTCCAGAATGCGATCACTTGAACAAAGCCAAGATTCCTGACCAACACCGTAGGGTTCCAAGATTCTCGTCCACCATTCAAAATACTTGGATTCTTCCCAATCCATCGATTCTTCAGGCATTTGCGGCCAATAATTGTTATCGAGGACGAAGGCGTCGAAACCACTATGAAGGACCTTGAGATTCCCAATACAGCGCGCCTTTTCGGCCCGACGCTTTATCGCTTCATAGGATGGGATAATGATGGCGGAAAGTAGGCCGAGAATCGCCACCACAACAAGCAGTTCGGTAAAGGTAAATCCGTATTGAGTTCGCCTCATCTTCAATGGGTTTAACCGATTACTCTCATGATCTGCGTTTCTCCAACATGCATCAAAAACGCAGCGACTCAATGATTGGAGATTCAAAATCCGCTTATCCTCGAGACGTTTACCGTAGCCAGGTCGAGGAGAGACTGGAAAAAAAGGGGGTGAAGGACAAAATGCCCTTCACCCCGGAAAGCAGAGGAACCCAACCACTTGGATTCCCTAATCAGATAAGGGCAGCGGAACGTTTTCCGCGTTACCCGTTGACACTAAAGCTAACTTGGGTTCCAAAGACTTTCATCCCCACTCGGTGACCTGCCTGCAAAAAACTGGAGCCCGCTGAAGTGGATGTATACTTGTTTGTCTCGACGTTAATCACATTAGGGACAAAAACGTTTCCACCCCCAGTGACCGTAATGTTGGCCACTGTAACGGTTAAAAGATCCAGAGAGGGCGAACCAAGGAAAGAAACAGTGCCGTAACCGTGGAAACTCTTCATGGGATACTTTGAAGTGATTTTCCCCTTCCAAGTGGAATTTGCCACTGACTTTGTATCAGGAATGACCACAGTATTACCAATAGCAGGCGTACTTTGGTTCCCTGCTCCATTGAGAGTGACTCCGTTATTAGGATTACCAGACCCACTGAGACCATCAATGGTAGCACTTCCAGTTACCGAGACCCTGCCCATGTTTGAATTCACCAGCCCAAAGCAGCGACCATAGTAAACCACGCCACGATACCAAATCACATGAGGACTCGACGCACCCACGAGACCTCCGAACTGGACATTACTGGTCAAACTCCCACCCGCGTCAGCACCGGTCATCGGAACCCCGCCAGCATTCTCATTGTTAACCGCCCAGCGATACATAGCCGTGCCATCCGTCATCGACCCTATGGCCTCGTAGACGCCATCGTCACCGTTATCGTGGTAACTGTTCCCACTGAAAGGCCCCCCAATCCAAGCTTGCACTTGGAAGGTTGGCATGATGAGGATGGCGAGAAAAATTCCGAACGCTTGTTTCATGGCGTGTGCTTTCGTTTAGTGTTTCGTCTACAGAGAATCGTCATTTGAGCCTTTTCAGCTTTGAGACGCAAGCTTTATTTTTAAAACTCTCGCCAATTTTGGAACCGCTTGCGATGCGCCCTCAATCCACACTCAAAGCCCGGTCCCACGGACTCAGATTTCCGACGGAACGCCCTCTGGTGATGGGCATTGTGAATATCAATGACGACTCCTTTTCAGGAGACGGCACTCTGGACCCGGTTGGTGCACTCACCATCGCCGAACGCATGTTGAATGAGGGCGCCGACATCATCGACATCGGAGCTGAAAGCGCCCGCACTAATCGTAAGGCCATCTCGGTCGAAGAGGAGATTCGGCGGTTGATTCCTTTTCTCGAGGCCTTTCCTGAATTAGCTGCAGGCACCGCGAAAGCCAGCTCCGAAAGAAGCCAGCTCACGCCCCCCCTGCTTTCCATCAACACCTGGCGATCAGAAGTCATTGAGGCGGCGCTGCCGGTAGGCGGCGATCTCATCAATGATATCTCCGGGCTCCCGGACGGTCGCAACGCGGAACTTTGTGCCCATCATGGGGCTGCGCTCCTGATCATGCACACGGTGGGATTACCGAAGATTCCTCACCTTCATCAGCGTTGGGAAAACGTGATCGATGCCATGGATGGTTTCTTTGAAGAAAAAATCGCCCTCGCCGTCGCTTCGGGCTTAAGCGAGGAGCATTTGGTGATCGATCCCGGCATCGATTTCGCCAAGCAGAAAGACGACAACCTCGCGATCTACCGGCACATGGATCGTTTTCACCGATTTGGACGCCCCATCCTGTTGCCGGTTTCCCGTAAAACAGTCATCGGTGATGTCCTCGGAATCTCCAACCCGGCGGAACGAGATGCTGGCACTGTCGCCTGCGTGGTCCGGGGAGCCCGATTTGGCGCTCAAATCATCCGAGTTCACCACGTCGCCGCCGCCGTGCAGACACTGCAGATGATGAGCGCAGTGGCTTCCTGAGCTTCTCTCAGCCCCCGACGGCCGCGACGATCTCATCGAGAGTCATGGCAGCCAGCGAATCGAGTCGCAACGCGCAACCGGTGAAATCGAGGCCCGCCGTCACTCGATTCGGCACAGAAACACAACGCATCCCCGCCGCCGTGGCCGCGACGAGCCCGTTCAGCGAATCTTCAAAAACCAACGAATTCGCCGGAGAAATCCCCAGGCCTTCGGCGGCGGTGAGAAACAACTCGGGCGAGGGTTTGGGCCGCGACACATCGTCGACGCAGCGCGTCAGTCGAAAGAAATCCCGCAGCCCGATCCGCTCCAGATGCGGTTCCACCCAGCTTCGCGGCGAACTCGACGCCACGGCGCAAGGCAGTCCGGCTGCCGTCGCCTGTTTCAAGATCTCAAGGACACCGGGCATGGGATCGACCAGCGAATTGACGATTTCCAGCGCCCGCTGCTCGCGACGTTCATCCCAGTGATTCCAATCGATGGGTTCACCGGCGAGGCCTTCTAGGTGAAGTTTGGGATCGAAACGATGAAAATCGCTTCCCACACAACCCACGTAGTCTTCCAGCGCCAACACGTGCCCGTGGGCCGCGTAGTTTTCGCTCCAGGCTTCGTAAATCGGGACTTCGGTGTCGAGAATGAGCCCGTCGAAGTCGAAAATCAGGGCGCGAACGGATGAATCGGGAAGGGTCATGAAAAAAAGGAACTCAGCCAGCTTTTCGACCCTTCCCCTTTTTCCCGGTCGCGTCGCTCTTTTTTGGTTTCGCTTCCGTCAGATTCAGCCCGTTCGCATAAGCTTTGGCCACCTCCACGAAACGGGCCGCCAACGGTTTCAGATCGCCGGTGTGCATGAGACCGATGCTGAGCGGTCCGAAATCCGCCGCCGGCAGCAAAAGTCGACGCACGCCTGCGGGTGGTTCGATCCCCGGAATCGCCACCGACATCCCCCAACCGAACCCCTCCTCCACGTAGCGCTCGATCAGCTTCAAATCGTTCACTTCCATGGCCGTCTCCCAGCGAAGGTTTCGCTTGGCCAGCCCGGCCTGAAACAGTCGGGCGATGGTTTCATTTCCCGGCAAGGAAATCAGCGGCAGGGTGATTTCGCCTCCCACCGTGCTGCGCGCCAGATCTGCAAAACGCTCCACCGCCACTCCCGATGGGGCCAACAACACCAGCGGCAGCTCCATCAACTTCACCGCGCGAATGCCTGGCGCGGCCTTTTGATGCAGCATCGAAATGGCAACGTCCGCCTCCTGTTTCTGGAGCGCGGCTTCGATCTCGGTCGATTTCACCTCGCGCAGCGTCAGTCGCAAATCCGGGAACTCCCGCCGCATGATATCCAACACCGTCGGCAGGTGATTGGCCATGATGGTCGACGAAGCGGCCAAACGCAGATGCTGGCTTTCCTCGCCCCGCAGGCGCGCGGCCACTTGGTCGAGTCGGGAAAAGAAGGGATAGACGTAATCGTAGAGTTCCTCGCCCGCCGGAGTCAGCGCGAAGGGGCGACGGTGAAACAGCTTCACGCCGAGGCTTTTCTCCAACTGCAGAATCTGACCACTCACCGCCGGCTGTTGAATGCCGTAGGGCATTTTTCGCACGGCCTCAGTGATGCCTTCGTATTTGGCGACGAAGAAAAAAAGTTCGAGATGATGAACGTTCAGACTCATGGCAGCGGCCCTTCCCTCCCCTTTGGGAATGCTCTCATATAACAGGGTTGGGTCGGCGATCCAACCCTGTTCGGTCGCTTTTTTTCGCCTCAGCCCCGCGGATGAAACTGGCGATGCACCTGCCGGAGCCGCTTTTGATCGACGTGAGTATAGATCTGGGTCGTGGCGATGTCGGCGTGACCAAGCAGTTCCTGAATCACGCGCAGGTCGGCGCCGTTGCTGAGCAGATGGGTGGCAAAGGAGTGTCGCAGTAGATGCGGGTATACGTTTTCGTCGAGCCCCGCCATCCGCGCACGTTCTTTCACGATTTGCCAGATGCGCTGGGTGGTCAGTTTGCCGCCGCGTTTTGAGAGAAAAATGTGGCTGCTGGTTTTGCGATTCACCAACAGCGGACGCTCGTTGTCGAGATAGATCTGGATCGCATCGCAAGCCGCCTTACCCACGGGCACGAGCCGGGTCTTGTTCCCTTTGCCGGTGACGCGAATCACCTTTTCGTCGAGGTGCAGCGCCTCGAGTCGAGCATTGGTGAGTTCGGAAACCCGCAGCCCGCTGGCGTAGAGCAGTTCGAGGATGGCCCGGTCGCGACGACCGAGCGGCTTGATCACATCGATGGATTCCAACAACTGCAGCACGGCTGGCTCGTTGAGGGTTTCGGGCAGGTAACGCTCCAGCCGCGGAGAAT
Source organism: Verrucomicrobiia bacterium (assembly GCA_020440025.1). GTDB lineage: Bacteria > Verrucomicrobiota > Verrucomicrobiia > Verrucomicrobiales > DEV007 > JAEUHH01. The sequence continues at coordinate 8,709 of JAGROX010000222.1, read as the reverse complement.
CGAGTTGCTCGGCGACATCAGCACTGACCACGCCCCGGGCCGCCAGAAAACGGTACCAGATCTTCAGTGCGATCACTTCCAACCGCAGACTGGACGCCGCCAGCCCGGTGCGTTTGCGATCGGAAAGATACTCCGTGAGGTGCTCGATGGTGACGTTTCCCGGCGCCGTGATTCGATACTCTTCCTGCGCCCAGGTTTCGAAGGACTCCAGTGATCGACGGGTGGAGAGTTGATAGTTGTCCGACAAACCCCGCTCCGTAGCCAAGTAGAGGATGAACTGGTCGATGGCGGATTGCACCGCAGAAAATAGCCCCCGCCGCCTCTTGTTTCCATGGGAAAAGCCGCTTAGTTTGCGCGCCCGCTTTCCCCGCCCCAGAAGACATCATGCCCAAGGTCTATCTCAAAACTTACGGCTGCCAGATGAACGAGCGCGACTCCGAACAGGTCGCGCAGATGTTTGTCGAGCGGGGCTTTACCCTGTCGCCGGCGGCCGATGATGCCGACGTCATCCTTTTCAATACCTGCTCCGTTCGCGACCAAGCCGAGCAGAAGGCCATCGGCACCATGGGACAGATGGGCAAGCATCGGCGGAAACGTCCGCATCTCGTCTACGGCCTCATGGGCTGCATGGCCCAGAGCCGGGGCGAGGAACTGCTGACTCAGTTGCCGCACGTCGATCTAGTGGCGGGCACGCAAAAATATCACCGCGTCGTCGATCACGTGGTCGAGATCATTCGCAAGAAGGAAGAGTCGCAAATGGATGACCTCCGGGTGCCCATCGTGGACATCGAGGAGGAAACCGAATCGCAGAACACCATCCGCGATCACCTCAGCAAGGAGCACGGCGTCAGCGAGTTCGTCAGCATCATGCAGGGCTGCAACATGAAGTGCACCTTCTGCATCGTGCCCTATACCCGCGGCGGAGAGCGCGGTCGGCCCATCGCCGAGATCGTGGACGAATGCCGCCGCCTCGTGGACCTCGGCGTGAAAGAAGTCACCCTGCTCGGCCAGATCGTGAATCTATACGGTCGCCACGAGTTTCCCCGGGTCGACGACAAGAGTCCTTTCGTGCAACTGCTTGAAGCGGTTCACGAGATCGAAGGACTCGATCGCATCCGCTTCACCTCGCCGCATCCCATCGGCTACAAAGACGATCTCATCGAGGCGTTCACCTACTTGCCGAAGCTGGTCGATCACGTGCATTTCCCCATGCAGAGCGGCTCGGATCGCATCCTCAAACGCATGCACCGACCCTACAAGTCGGAGAAATTCGTCGAGATCTGCGAAAAAATGAAAGCGGCCCGGCCCGGGATCGCGATCAGCACCGACATCATCGTCGGCTTCCCCGGCGAGACCGAGGAAGACTACCAGGAAACGAAAAACGTCGTCGAGCGCCTCCAGTTTTCCAACGCCTTCGTCTTCCGCTACTCCAAGCGCAAGGACACCCCGGCCGCCGAGATGGAAGATCAACTGCCCGAAAGGGTCAAAGAGGAGCGGAATCAGGATTTGCTCGCCCTGGTCAACGAGATCGCCATGCGCCAGAACGAAGCCATGGTCGGCACCCGGCAGGAAGTCCTCTGCGAAGGGCCCAGCCGCTACAATCCGGAAACTCTCAGTGGCCGCACCCGGACGAATCGCATCGTCATTTTTAACGGCAACGCCCAGCGTCACGCCGGCCAACTCCTCGATATCGACATCACCGAGTCCACCGGATACACCCTCTACGGCGACCTGGTGATCCGCTGATTCCAGCCCCTTTGCGCGGAAAAATTTCCGTGTCTTCCGAGCATTCCGTGGTTCAGTCCCCGTTCAGCCCGCAGATTCCCCCTCTTGCCGATGACCGCCAGCCTTTACGAATTTTTCTACCACGGCCTGACCCTCAAGATGGTGGGCCTCGTCATCGGAGCCGCCCTGCTCATCGGGCATGTCTTTGCTTTCCTGAAGTTTGAGTCCGTCAAAGCCTGGTTGATCAAACTGCCGCGCAACGAGACCATTGGCATCGGCATCCTCGCCATCGCCTTTGCCTTCACCCTGCTGGTGTGGTCCGAGATGGACTTGGGTGAGTTTTTCAATATCGAGCGCCCGGTGCAGATTGTGCTGATCGTCGGATTCTTTCTCGTCGCTCACTATGTGAAAGAATTCCTCGCCGTGCGGGCCATCGGTTTCCTGCTCATTCTGGCGGCCGGCCCGGTGCTGGCAGCCTGCTTTCTCCAACCGCCGGTCACCCGCCTGTTCCTCGTAGCGCTCGCCTACGCCTGGATCATCAAAGGCATGTTCTGGGTCGGAATGCCGTATTTGATGCGCGACCAGATCGCATGGGTCACGGCAGACGCCAAACGCTGGAAGCTCCTCACCCTCGCCGGTGCCGCCTATGGCGCCGTGGTGCTGGTGTGTGCGATCGCCTTCTACTGAGAGGCGACCGCACTTCGCTTACTCGTGATCCGCGAGATAGCGCTCGGCTTCGAGTGCGGCCTGGCAACCATTTCCCGCCGCCGTGATGGCTTGGCGATAAACGTGATCGGCGACATCACCGGCGGCGAACAGCCCCTCGATGTTGGTGCCTGCTCCGCTGCCCTGTTGAATGATGTAGCCGTTCTCATCGAGATCGATGCCCGTGCCTTCGAGGAACTGGGTGTTCGGCACGTGACCGATGGCCACAAATACACATTCCAGCTCGAGCTCCGACTCTTCGCCCGTCTTCAGATTCTTGATCTTCGCCGCGCGCATCTCGCCCTTTTCGTTGGTGAGATACTCCGTGACCGTCGAATCCCAGACCGGCTCGACCTTCGGGTTGGCCAGCACGCGATCGGCCATGATTTTTGAGGCGCGCAGTTCATCACGTCGATGCACCAGGTAAACTTTGCTGGCGAAACGGGTCAGGAACGTCGCCTCTTCCGCCGCCGAGTCACCGCCGCCGATCACCGCCACCGGCACGTCGCGATAAAAGGCACCGTCGCAAGTCGCACAGGAGGTGAGGCCTTTGCCGATGAGCTCTTTTTCATTCGGAAGCCCGAGATGACGCGGGCTGGCTCCCGTCGCGATGATGACGGTTTTGGCCTGGTATTCCTGGCTGTCGGATTTCAGGGTAAAGGTACCATCCGTGTTCTTGATCAGCGAGTTGATCTGCGAATACTCGACACGGGTGCCGAATTTCTCCGCCTGCTGTTGCATCTTGCCCATCAGCTCCGGTCCCATGACGCCCTCGGGAAAACCGGGGAAATTTTCCACCTCGGTGGTGGTGGAGAGTTGACCGCCCGGCAGGCTGCCGGAAATGACCAGAGGATTCAGATTGGCGCGAGCCGTGTAGATGGCCGCAGTCCAACCCGCGCAGCCGGTTCCGATGATGATGACGTTTTCCATGATGAGAGTCCGGGATAGTGGAACTGCGAATCGGACGAATCAACCGAATGTTGCTTACGATTCGCGATCTTCCTTCGGAGGCGTGTCACCATAGAGCGTGTAGGTCCGCAACTTTTCCGCGATTTCGATCGCCCGCTTCAGCCGAGTCTCCGCCCGCTTGGCGCTGGTCAAGTAATGAGCAAGCGACCGTTGGCGGCCAATCGTAAAGCCCTCCCAGCGGGCGCGCGCCTCGTCATCCTGCTCCAGCACGAGCTCGAATTCCTCGGTCAACTCGATCGCATCGGGCGTCGCGTCCGGCTTGATCCCCACCTCGACAGCATCGCCGAACTTGATGCCGACCTCCCTGAGTTGCGCCATTCCCAGGATCACGTAACGCCCCATCTCCGGCCCCTGAATCGCCCGCCGAATGTCGCGCCCCTTGATCGTTACCACCACCCGCCGATGCCCCGCCGCCAACAAAGGCGCGGCCACGTCCTCCCACACCGGCACCACATGAAATTTCATGCCGTCTTCCAGACGTTCGACTCGTGAGGAAAAGGTGATGGTTTTCATCAACGCTGCGCTTTTTTGAACCGCTTCGCCCAATCTTCCGCCGAAATGGCTTCGAGGCTCCAGAGCTTCACATTTCGAAACTGGGCCACACCCCGCGCAGTCAGGGCAATGCGATTCTTCTCCACTCCATCGAGTGGGGTCTCGGCACTGGCGGCGAAAACGGTCTCGCCGTTGATGCTGATCATCACGTCCTGACCGTAGAACTCGATCCTCCCCTTGTGCCATTCCTTGGAGGGAACCTCGACCTTAGCGGGTTTGGGACCGAAAGTTTTCATCTTCGTCGTCGGTCCCCAGCCGGAGCCGGCGCGCGCCGAGATGGTGCCCTGATTCACCACCGCACGGAGGAGATGATCCTTTTTCTCGTCCGTGGTGTAGTCAAAACCGAATTGCAACTGATCGCTCTCCACGAACTGGAACTCGACCTCAAGGATCCCGTTCATGACTGACTCGATCCGACCCGCGCCGGCATGGTGGTTTTCCGCCGGAATCTCACGAGCCGTGAAAACGCCGTCTTCGATTGCAAACTTGCCTTTCGCCTTGGTCCAGTGAGCGTTGAAAGTCGAATCATCGAGCGGATCATCGACGAGAAGTTTCGCCTCGGTTGGCACCGGTTGTTCGCTACCGGCCAAAGCGGGAGCCGTCTGAAAGCAGACCGCCACGAGGATTCCGAGAGAAAAAGGGAAAAGCGTTTTCATGCTCCCTGAGATTCGGGAAAACCACCCCTCTGTCGAGCAAATACCACGCGTGATGAAGTCGCAAAAGAATCTCGTTTCCGAGTTGCCAATGGAGGCATAATTGAGTCATGACGAAGAAGCGACGCTATTGGACCTCTCTCATTCTGATCGCCATTGCCTGCCCCGGCGGCCTCACCGCACGCGAATGGCAGGTTCCCGAAAATGCGCCCACTATTCAGGCCGCCATCGATCAGGCCGATCCCGGTGACCTCATCCTCGTCGCCCCAGGAACCTATGGTGAACGGATCCGGCTCAAACCACGCATCACCCTTCGCAGTCAGGGCGATGACACCGCAGGGAAAACGGGTCTGAAACGAGCCGAAGCCACCATCATCGATGGCGGTGGCGAAAGTGGAGGCGAGGCGCCCGGCGTCATCATGGCCGAAGGCGCGATCCTCGACGGATTCACCGTCACCAATGTCGGCACCTACGACGAGGCGAAGTGGCAACAGGCCTGGGACGTGAAAGGCGCGAACCAGTCGCACGAACACATTGGTCATTTCGGCACCCCGGGCATCGCGGTGACAGGCGTGACCTGTTCGATTTTGAACAATATCGTCCACCACATCAGTGCCACCGGCATTGCCATTCAAGGCGAGAAAGGAAAACGCTGCGCCCCTCTCGTGTCCGGGAATGTCTGCTACCGCAACATGGGCGGCGGCATCGGCTCGATGAAAGGCTCCACCGCGATCATCGACGGCAATACCTGCTACGAAAACTTCTACGCCGGCATTGGTCACGACAATGCGAGTCCGCTCGTGACCAACAACGATTGCTACAAAAATGTCCGCGCCGGCATCGGCGTCAGCGAAGGCTCCTGCGCCATCGTGCGCGGCAATCGGTGCTACCAGAACCGCCGCGCCGGGATCGGCATTCGCACCGGGGAGACCACCCGACCCATCATTGAGGACAACGATTGCTACGAAAACGAAATGGCGGGCATTGGCGTGGAGGAGGAAGCTGCGCCCATCATTCGGAACAACCGTTGTCATCACAACCTGCTCGCCGGGATCGGCTGTCAGGAACACGCCAATCCCATCATCGACGGCAACCATTGCTATGAGAACAAAGCGGCCGGGATCGGCACCGAATCCGCGAGCGCCCTCATCCGCGGCAATCGCTGTGAAAAAAATGCGACCACGGGAATCGGCATCAACGGAAGCTCCACCGCCCTCGTCATCGGAAATACCTGCGAAGAAAACCGACTTGTGGCGATCGGCATTCCCAACGGTGGCCAAGCGCTGCTTCACGGCAACACTTTCGTCCGCACCGGCGGCGGTATGCCGCCCATTGTCGCCATCCTCAACGGAGCGAACGCCACCCTGATCGACAACACCATTCGTGGAGGCGGCGTCGGCGCCATCATGCTCGACGGCGAACTCACCGCCATCGGAAACACCATCGTGGGCCAAGACGGCGGCTCAGGAATCGTGATTCGCGAAAAGGGTCACGCCACGCTTTCCGGAAACACCATCACCGGCTACAAAAAACCCGTCAACGATCCCACGAAGGCGACGATGGTCGGTGATTGATACGGACGGACGGCGGACCTCCGTATCCGCCCAAGATCACATCCGCTCAGTCGTCGCGATCCCGAGCAGACCGAGGCCTTTCTTCAGCACCTGACCCGTCAGCTCGCAAAGCGCCAGACGCGTGTCTTTCACGATGCCTTCGGAGCTGAGGATGTGGCATTGCTCGTAGAAGGTGTGATAGGTCGTCGCCAACTCATAGAGATAAGCAGCGAGGGCGTTGGGACGGAAATCGTTGAGAATGCTGGGGACGATCTCCGAGAACTGCGCCAGTTTCAGCGCGAGCGTCTTTTCGGCGTCCTCGGTCAGGGCGATCGCTTCCACCCCCGAGAACTCCGTGCCGAGCTTGCGGAAAATCGACTTGGTCCGGACGTAGGCATTGATGAGATACGGTGCCGTGTTGCCTTTCAAGGCCAGCATCGTGTCCCAATCGAAAATGTAATCCGTCATCCGGAACTGACTCAGCTCCGCGTATTTCACCGCGCCGATCCCGATGATCCGGGCGATCTGCGCCTTTTCGTCGGCGGATAGCTCGGGGTTTTTCTCCTCGATGATTACCTGCGCGCGGTCGACCGCTTCGGTCAACACATCGGCCAACTGCACCGTGTCGCCCGACCGTGTCCGCAGCATCTTGCGATCCTTGCCGAGGATACTCCCGAAGGGCACAAACTGGAGATCGGCCGTCACGCCGCGTTTTTTCGCCACGCCAAAGATCTGATCGAAATGCAGCTGCTGGGGCGCGCCGACCACATACCAGACCGCGTCGGCCTTCAGTTCCTCGACCCGATAGTCGATCGTCGCCAGGTCCGTGGTGGCATACAAAAAGCCGCCGTCCGATTTCCGAATCAGGCAGGGTTTTTCCGCCAGTTTCTCGTCGTCCCGCAGGAACACACAAATCGCGCCCTCCGACTCCTCGGCAATGCCACTGGCGATCAACTCATCCACCAGCGGAGCCAGTCTATCGTTGTAAAAACTCTCGCCGAGCCAGTGATCGAACTCCACGTCCAGCAGCGCGTAGATCTTCTGTAGCCCGATCTTCGACAGCGCCACGCACCGCTCCCAGATGGCGAGATTCTCCTCGTCACCGGCCTGCAGTTTCACCAGTTCCGCCTTGCAGATGTCCCGCAAAGTTTCGTCATCCTTCTGCTTCGCGTTGACCTCGCGATAAATCCGCAGCAGCTCCGTGACCGGGTCCGCCTCCAGAGCCGCTTCATCGAGCAGGTTTTTCCAACCCCACAAAATCATCCCGAACTGCGTGCCCCAGTCGCCGATGTGATTGTCGGTGATGGCGTCGTGCCCGAGGAATCTCGCCACCCGCGCCAGGCAATCGCCGATGATCGTGCTCCGGATGTGGCCCACGTGCATCGGCTTGGCGACATTCGGCGCCGAAAAATCGACCACGATGGTCTGCGGCTCCGTGGCCCGCGCCACACCGAGTTGATCCGGATCGGCCAGCAGCGCATTCACCGTGTCCTCCAGTGTCGACTGAGTCAGCCGGAAATTGATGAATCCCGGTCCCGCGATTTCCGGCGGATCACAGAGACCTTCGCCGTCGAAATTTTCCACGATCTCCGTCGCCAGCTGGCGCGGGTTGGTCTTGACCTGCTTCGCCAGCACCATGGCGGCATTGCTCTGGTAATTGCCGAATTGCGCGTTGGCCGACGGCGTCACCTCCGGCACGAAGCCCTCCGGCAGATCGGCCGCCACGCCCGTTTTGGCGAGGGCGACAGCGAGTTTGGCTTGGAGTTGAGCGGGAAAAGTTTCGGCCATGACAGCAGCAGGAAAGAAGGGAGGAATGCGGAACCCCCAAAAAGCCGCAGAACGGCGATTTTCCAACCCGTTTTTGCGCGAAACCATCCCGCCGCGACCCAGTCGCCGCCGCCTTTTCCGTCTTTGACCCAAAAAGGGCACTCAACAGGGTTAAGTCGCGGACCTAACAGGGTTAAGTCTTCGAAAATTGCCCATTTTGGACGTAAAACCGCCACGGCTGCTGATGCAATCGCCAAAGATGGCATCCAAATCAACCGGGACACTTTCCAAATTGACCGGGACACTTTCTAAATTGAATCGGACAGCATCCAAATTGAAGCGGACGATATCCAAATAACGCCTTACAGAGCCCAAATCGACACGAACATCATCTGGAGAGATCCGAGCGTAATCCAAATTAAGACGAACCAACTCCAGAAAGACTGGAACTTTGTCCTGACAAGAAGGGACAAAATCCAAGAAGACTCGAACAGCTTCCAAATTGGTCGGGACACATTCCAAATTGATCCGGACAGCTTCCAAATCGACCGGGACAGTCTCCAAATCGATCGGGACAGTCTCCAAATCGGCCGGGACAGTCAGGAAATTGGCGGAGATTGCGCTGCAATTTGGGGCGACTGGCCTAAGAGATCGATGCCCTGCTCCAGGACCAGCCAATCCATTCAAGCGTCCCGACGGGACGCGCCTGGAATTTCGGGATTCCTATTCCCGGCTTTGAAAAGCCGGGCTACCAATCAAAGGTCCCGATGGGACCGGGGCGGCTG
>JAGROX010000031.1 GCA_020440025.1 Verrucomicrobiia bacterium | reverse complement strand
AGTAAATGCGATTCAGATAAAGCTCTAGGATAGTGTTCTTGTTCGGAATCTCTCGTTCAATCCGGCGGGCCAGGAACGCTTCGGTCACCTTTCGGCTCAGGCTGCGTTCCTTGAGATTGAACGCGTTTCTCGCCAACTGCTGCGTGATGGTGCTGGCACCTTGGTTCACCTCCATGGCCTTGATGTTCAGCCAGACGGCGCGGAGCACCCCGACGTAGTCGACGCCATCGTGGACGTAAAATCGGGCGTCCTCGGCGGCGAGAAGCGCCTGAATGAAGTTTGGCGACACCTCCTCGATGGAAATCGGTTCCCGATTTTGAACGAAAATGCGGCCTATCTCTTCCCCGTGTCGATCCAGAATCACGCTGGCGACTTCGAGATCGTCGATCTCGCTCATGTCGAAAGTCTCCGCCAACTCCTGCCGGGGCTTGGCGTAGAAGTACACGATGACCGTCCCGGTGAGTCCAACGACGACACCGAGAATGAGGAGGGCGAGAATGACCTTGAAGATCCAGCTACGGCGACGCCGCGTTTGGCGGCGCTTGGGTGGCAGAAGATCCGAACGGGTCGGCCAGGATGAATCCGATTGTTTTGGCACCAAGAGAGTTTTCGGGTTCCACTATGCGTTTAAACTGGTCCGCGGGCAAGCGACTCCGACATGTCTTTGAACATCCAATCTTCCATCGATACGTCTCTGAGCGAACGCATCTTTCACGCCATTTCAGATTCGGGATGCGGATCGATCTCATTTGCCGACTACATGCGGCATTGTCTTTACGATCCCTACTACGGGTACTACGCCAGTACGGCTCGTGGGCAGATCGGTCGAGATGGTGATTTCTACACCAGTGTGAGCGTGGGGGCGGGTTTCGGGTTTTTCCTCGGATTGGCGGCTGAACGTCGCTGGCAGGAGGGGTTTGCGGGTGCCAATCCCTTTTGGGTCATCGAACAAGGCGCTCACGATGGCCAACTGGCTCTCGATTTCCTGGCTGGCTTGCAGGAACGCGAGAGTCCCATGCTCGATGCCATTCGCTACACGATTTTTGAGCCGGTGCTCGCCCGCGCCGAGGCATTGACAGTCCGATTGGCCGCCGAACCGATGGGCGGCTCCATCTCCGTGGTTTCCGAGCTGTCCGCGACCCCGGCTTCGGTGGGGCTTTTCCTTTGCAATGAATTGCTCGACGCTTTTCCCGTGCATCGCCTGTGTTGGGAAAAAGGGGAATGGCGGGAACTGCGAGTGGCGGCTGATGCGGTGGAAGGCGTTTCCAAGTTTCGCTGGAAGACCGAATCTCTGATCGCAGGCTCCGAAATCGCCGACGCTGCGGCGCAAATTTCCTCCCAGAATCTGCCCGAGGGTTACCAGACCGAAGTTTGTCTGGAATTGGGCTCCTGGATGAGCGATGCGACCCGTTGGTTTGATCGAGGATTCTGGTGGGTCATCGATTATGGCCGTGAGGCGGATGACTACCACGCTCCGGAACGTCACGAAGGCACCTTGCGCGGCTATCGGCAGCATCAGCGACAGGACGATCCCTTTGTCGCCCCCGGAGAAACCGATCTCACGGCCGATGTGAATTTTACCGATCTGGATCGCGTGGCGACGCAACTGGGGTTAAGCCGGACCGAATACACCGATCAGCATCATTTTCTCATTCGGGCTGCCGAGCCTTGGCTCAAAGCCATCGAAAACGGAGGGGCAGATGCCCTCGCGGTGAGTCGCAAGCGTCTGCGGCAATTTCAGACACTCACTCACCCGAGTCTGATGGGGCGGGCCTTCAAGGTGGCCGAATATCGACGCGGGTGAACTAACTGGTCGGAGCCGGAATTGGGAGCTAACGTTTTCTCCATCCAAGATGAAACCTTTTCTCATCAGTTTTTTCTGTCTGGGCATCTTTGGTCATACTGTCGCGGGTGATCAAGAGTCGCCAGATCCGAGCCCGATGGTGGCCACTTTTTCCATCGTCGCAGTCGATCGCGAAACCGGAGAGATCGGGGTTGCCGTGCAGTCCCGCATCGTCGGCGTCGGAGCCATCGTGCCTTGGGCAAAAGCGGGAGTCGGTGCCGTCGCCACTCAAGCGTTTGCCAATGTTCGCTACGGGCCGGTCGGGCTGGCGATCCTCGAACTGGGTTCGACTCCTGAGCAGGCCATCGAGATGATGACCCGCCAGGATCCCCAGAAAGCCTCTCGACAGTTGGGCATCGTGGACGCCTCCGGCGCGGCGGCGACTTTCACTGGTGAGGCCTGTCAGGAGTGGGCGGGTGGCCTGACCGGCGATGGTTTTGCGGTGCAGGGAAATATCCTCGCTGGTGAATCGGTAATCACCGCAATGGCTCGTGCGTTTGAGAACACTGAAGGCCTTCTCGCCGAACGCTTGATCGCGGCTCTCGAAGCGGGCCAGATCGAGGGTGGCGACAAACGGGGACGTCAGAGCGCTGCCCTTTTAGTGGTGAGAGAGGGCTGGGGCTACGGTGGACTCAACGACCGCTTTCGCGACATCCGGGTGGACGAACACCCTGAGCCGATCGCCGAACTGCGCCGGGTTTATGAAAAGCATCGCGCCCTCTTTCCTCGACCTGATCAAGTCCCGATTTCGGAAAAATCGCCAGCCCAAGAAGCGGATTCTCAGTGACGGCGCCCTGGTGGTTTCGACGGGAACTTTTTCTTTTGGCGTGTTTTGAAGTCGCCCCCGGCGTGGAACTGGCGTTAAACTCTGCCCTGTCATGCTCGACTTCTGCGACGCTCCCTATCAGTTTTTTCCAGCGCGCCCCTCGGTTTTCATGATGGGCCTGTGCCAGTTGGTGAACTCCCGCTGGGGCATGCCGGGCCGGAATCATCGCATCCGAAAACTGGAGATCACCGGAGCGGCAGAGGCGGTGCGCGAGATCGAGGCGCGGGGCGAGCGCATTCTTTTCACGCCGAACCACTCGACGCACAGCGATCCGCAAATCATCACCGAAGTGCATCGGCAACTCGGAGTGACCTCCTGCTACATGGCCGCCTATGATGTTTTTTTGCGGAGCAAACTGAACGCCTGGGTGATGCAGCGCGCCGGCGCCTTCTCGGTGGATCGCGAGGGCAGCGACCGGAAATCCATGGCCGAGGCGGTGAAAGTCATCAAGGCGGGCCGCTTCGCGCTGACGATCTTTCCCGAGGGAAATGTCTATCTGCAGAACGATCGGGTCACGCCTTTCCTCGAGGGCGCGGCTTTTCTCGCGCTAAAGGCGCAAAAAGAACTCGGCGACAGTCGACCGGTCAATGTGGTGCCTGTTGCCATCAAGCTCAGCCATATCGTCGATGTCCGGGCCGAGGTGAAAAAGAAACTGGCCCTCCTTGCCGAGTCCAGCGGCGAGCAGTTCGATGAAAACTCCGATCCCGTGGCGGAACTCCTGCGAATCGGTCGCCACATTCTCGCCAAGAACCTGCGGCAGCGCGGCTACCTCTCTCCCGATGAAGATCTCAGCGAAGGCCATCTCACCGAGGTTCTGCGCGACAGCGTCGATCGCATTGCCAGCGGTTTGGAGACCAAGATGAGTCTGACGCCGAAAGATCCCGAGGACCTGACGGATCGCCTGCGAAAAATTCGGGCCGCCATTCACCAGATTCGTACCGATCCCGACAAAGAAGTGGAACATCGGGTCGCCACCAGTTGGGCCGACGAAGCCATCCTTGCGGTGCGCATTCTGGGATACGGCAATCCCTACGTCGCTCTGAATCCAACTTTGGACCGCTTTGCCGAGACCGTGGAAAAACTCAGCGAAGATCTCCATGGTCGTTGGGATCCGCCGTTTTCCCCTCGTGACGCCATCGTCCATGTCGGTGATCCAATCAATCTCGCTAAATGGCTGGAAGAGTCCGCTGCCGCAAAATCCCGACAGGCCGTCAGTGAATTGAGTCGCGCGATGGAAGCCGGGGTTCAGTCCGGGCTCGATGCCATTAGCGCCACCAATACCCGCGAAGGTGCCAAGCCATTCTGATTTCCCGGCTCATCAACCGATTGACGTCTCATCGACCCGGTGGCCGCTTCTGAGCCGTTCGATTTCCTCCCGGAGTTGCCGGTTTTCCGATTCCAATCGCGCGATGCGAATGGCGGTATCGCGATCCGTTTCCGGGGTGGGCGCGCCATCTCCCGCGTCGCTGGCAGGAAAAAGGGGCCGTCGGACCGGCGGAACGCCTTCGGCTTTCGGGCGGGCCTGCCGGACGATGTGATCGTCGGTCAAATACACCCCGGCGAAGAGACTCGTCTTGCAGATCGCTTCATGTTCGTGACCATCCCGGTCGACGTAGGAGATGGAATAGATGCGTTCCTTTTCGCTGCCGAACCAACCTTTGCCGAAAGGTGACCAATGCTTGGAAGTCATGGTCGCCCCTTTTTCCTGAAGATAGTGGGCGATTCGATCACCATCCATGGCACCCGCGATCAGACGGATCACCAGTGCCAGCACCAGCATTCCCACGATCAGAAAGGGTCCCATTTCGTTTTCCATGTCGACAATCTGGAAACGGGAAGAGGTCCTGACAACGAGAATATCGGGCCGATTTTGGAATCCCTCTTCGATCTAAGTCCATTTCCGGATTGCTTTCCGTCTGGCTTCGGGGTTTTCTTGGCGCTTCAACCGACTGGGCCGATCCGCTTCCGACCTCAGTTTTTCTTATGTCCCCAGATCCAGCTTCATCCGCTCCCGTCAAGTCATCGCCCAGCCGTCGCCGGGTTTTTGCCATGCGATTGAGCAGCACGATTGTTCTCTGGCTATTGCTCAGTCTGGCGATCATCGTGAAATCACCGTGGGTCTTCTTCGTGATGATCACGGGCATCGTGGCGGTGGCCATCAAGGAGTATTTCCGACTCTTTCAGGACGCCGGTCGGCGGCGGTTCCGCTGGCAGACCTATGTCGTCGGAATGCTCTACACGGTCGCGCTCTTTGCTCCTCAATTTGGCTACGATCTTCCCTGGTTGAGGGAAATCGATGGAGCGGCCATTGCCCTGCTCGTGCTGCTCATCATTCTTACGCGACTGAATCGACCCCTCGAGGGAATTCGGACCTTGGATGAAATCACGGTCGCGGTTTTTGGATTCATCTACATCGCGATGCTGTTCGGGTTCTTGACCAAGATCCTCGGACTGGATCTCGTCGACGGGGAAGGGAATGACACCGCCCGCTACTACGTGCTCTACCTATTGGCGGTTACAAAATTCACCGACATGGGGGCCTACGCCATCGGTTCGCTGATTGGTAAGCACAAAATGGTGCCTCACGTCAGCCCGGGAAAAACCTGGCAGGGATTTGGAGGTGCCATTTTTGGCGCGTTCGTCGCCAGCTACGGATCGCTGGCGATCTTTGGCGACATGATCCCGTTGATCACGCCGGTTCACGCCGCTGGTCTCGCCTTGGCATTGTCGTTGGTGGCGATCCTCGGCGACCTCTCCGAATCCATCATCAAACGCAGCGTCGCCGCCAAGGACTCGGGTCACAAGATGCCCGGAATCGGGGGGGTGCTCGATCTCATCGATTCGGTGTTGTTCACCGCTCCGGTGATGTATTTCTACCTCGTGGTCATTCATCCCTGAGCTTTTCCTTTCTTTTGCTATGTCGGATCGACCCAAAAACGTTGTCATTCTCGGGTCGACCGGATCCATCGGCGAAAGCGCGCTCAAAGTGGCCCGCGATCTGCCAGATCGCATGCGGGTGATCGGTCTGGCGGCCAATCGCAGCTCCGAAAAACTGGCCAACCAGGTCGCCGAATGGGGCGTTAAAGAGGGTTGCCTCGCCGACTCAACCCTGTTGAATGACTTCAAGTCCCGTTTGCCTGCGGGAGTGACCGCGCACACCGGCGAAGAGGGATTGGTCGAAATGGCCACCTTGCCGGAAGCCGACTTGGTGCTGATCGCGATTGTGGGCACCGCCGGGTTGCGCCCCGCGCTGGCAGCGATCGAGGCGGGCAAAGACATCGCGGTCGCCAGCAAGGAAATCCTCGTGATGGCCGGCGAAGCGGTGATGACGGCGGCCCGGGAAAAAGGAGTTCGGGTGTTGCCGGTGGATTCCGAGCACAACGCGATCTTTCAATGTCTGGAGGGCCGAAAAGCGACCGACGTGTCCCGGCTGATTCTCACTGCGTCCGGGGGGCCGTTTCGAAAGAAACCGGTCGCCGAACTCGCCGATGTCACCGTGGAGCAGGCGCTGAATCACCCGACCTGGGAAATGGGACCGAAGATCACGATCGATTCCGCCACGCTGTTCAACAAGGGTCTGGAGATGATCGAGGCCCGCTGGCTTTTCGATGTGGAGATGGACCGAGTCGACGTCATCGTTCATCCCCAGAGCATCGTGCACAGCATGGTGGAGTTCATCGACGGCAGTGTGCTGGCGCAGTTGAGCGTCAATGACATGTGCTTCCCCATTCAGTATGCCGTCACCTGGCCGGCGCGGGTGGCGAACTCCTTGCGCCCTCTCGACTTTGCCGAACTGGCGCGTCTGGAGTTCGAGGCACCGCGATGGGATGATTTCCCCGCTCTGCGATTGGCTCAGCGGGCCGGAACCGTGGGCGGCACCCTGCCGGCGGTGATGAATGCGGCCAACGAAATCGCGGTGGCAAAATTTCTCGAAAATTCACTTCGTTTTCCGAAGATATGGGAAACGGTGGAGGAGACGATGGACGCACACGACGTTATCGATCATCCGAAACTCGATGAAATTCTGGCGGCGGACGCGTGGGCACGCGAGTTCGCTTCCGGGCAGCTGACATGACCAACGCAACGATTCCGACGAAAAAGAAAAGCGCCTCCGACGTCCGCGTCTGGGTGGGGCTGGACCTCGGTGGCACCAAGATGCTGGCGAAAGTCTTTGATGAGAGATTCCGGGAGCTGGGCCGGGCCAAAAAAAAGACTGAAGGCCATCGCGGGATGGAAGCTGGTCTCAAGCGCATGGCGTCGACCATCGAGGCGGCGCTCAAAGATGCCGGGATCGCCAAGTCTCAGGTGCTCGGCATCGGAGTGGGATGTCCGGGACCCGTCGATGCTGACAAAGGCATCATCGTGGAGGCTCCGAATTTGGGTTGGTACAAGGCCCCCGTGGCCAGTTTTCTCACGAAAGCCATCGGGGCGCCTACCATCATCTGCAACGATGTCGATTCCGGCGTGTTTGCCGAATACGAATTTGGCGCGGCTCGGGGTGCCAAGTGTGCCGTGGGTATTTTTCCCGGCACCGGCATCGGTGGGGGAGCGGTGATCAACGGAAGGCTGCTGCAGGGCGCGAATCTCAGCTGCATGGAGATCGGACACATTCCGCTGGCTCCCGAGACGTCCGGCTACGGCGGGCCAACCCTGGAGATCGCCGCCAGCAGACTGGCCATCGCTGCCGAGGCAGCTCAAGCCGCCTATCGGGGACAAGCGCCAAATTTGCTGAAAGCCTGTGGCACCGACATTTCCAAGATCACCAGTGGCAAACTGGCCGCATCGATTGCGGCGGGTGACACGGCCATCGAAGACATCATGAAAAAGGCGGCCAGCCTCCTCGGAGCGGGCGTCGCCACCATCGTTCATCTGCTAGCTCCCGACATCATCGTGCTCGGTGGTGGATTGGTCGAGGCCATGCCCAAGCTCTACATCGAAGGCGTCAAGAGATCTGCCAATGCCCGATTGCTCGGCCCGTATCGAAACACCTTCAAAGTCGTCCCCGCCCAGCTCGAGGACGACGCCGGCGTCAAAGGCGCGGCCGCTTGGGCGCGTCGGGCGTTGAGTTGAATCGATCAGCAATCAGCGCATCTCCACCTCAGCCTCCATGTCCGCCTTGGGATGTTCATCGTCCTCGTCTTGGACGAAATCGCGGGGCAGGTATTTGCGGGCGAGAATCACGAACAGCACGGCTGCAGCCAGCATGGCAAAGACGAAAAATAGGTAATACTGCACCCCGGTAAGGCGGGTGCTACCATCAGGATTTTCCATGAAAAAATTCACAGCCATCGGGAGCAGGTTTCCGATGGCGACGGAGACGAGGTAGAGGCACATCACCACTGACTTGAGTCGATTTGGTGCCTGAGTATAGGCAAATTCCAGTGCGGTGATGGAAACGAGGATTTCTGCCGCCGTGAGGAGGACATAGGCCCCCACCTGCCACCAGATCGTTGGCGTCAGTCCGGTTTCGATCCGGGACTCGATCATGGCACAGACCACGAAAGAGGTGACGGCGAGAAACAGGCCGGTGCCCATTTTTCGTAGCGGAGTGATTCTCACAAACCGCCCGGCGATAGGGTAGATCACATAGTTAAACAGCGGAATGAACACGAGAATGAGGAAGGGGTTCACCGCCAAAAGCTGACCAGGTTCCAGCTCCACACTAAACACGTTGCGGTTCATGTGTTTGGCCTGGAGCACCCACGCGGTGGCCGTTTGATCAAAGAGTGCCCAAAACATGGAGACCCCAAAAAAATAGAGCAGTCCCAGTCGACGAACGATTGACCAGCCGTGTTCAACAAAATCCTTCTTGAAGTGATGCCATCCGGCCGCCGGGATGTGAACAAACGAATTTCGTCCCAGCCAGAACATGATCGTAGCCAGGACCATCAAAACTCCAGGCAATCCGAATGCCGCCCAAGGGCCCACATTGACGAGGAGCTTGGGTGTCAGTGATTGAGCAATCATCGCCCCGGCATTGATCGAAAAATAGAACCACGCAAAAACGCTGGTGAGTCGAAACTGATTGCTCTTGCCGAATTGGTCGCCCACGTGGGCGGACACGCAGGGCTTGATGCCTCCCGCACCGAGGGCGATCAGCCCCAACCCCAACATCAGACCCACACGGGTCTCATTCAGCGCAAGGGCGAAATGTCCGAGGCAGTAGACCACCGAAAGCACCATGATGGTCCGGTACTTCCCCCAAAAAACATCGGACAGCAGCGAACCAAGCAGGGGGGTAAAATAGACGGCAAAGACAAAGAAGTGTGTCCAGAATTTCGCCCGGGATTCGCTCATGGTTGCCAGAGCTCCATCTGCACCCAGGAGATGCTCGACCATGAAGATCACCAGCACGGCCTTCATGCCATAGAAGCTGAAACGTTCGGCGGCTTCGTTTCCGATGATGTAGGGAATACCCGTAGGCATTCCCTTGGTCGCGGCGGGTTTTGTTCGGTAGTTGGCCATGGTCAGAAAGACCCCTAGCGAAATTCCTGCTGATCGAAAAGCAAAAGAAATAAGGCGGCCCGACTGACGCCTCCACAAGAAACCCCCGAAACTTGCAGATGCGATAAAACCAGTCGGACCGCCTCAAAATTGGCGCTCCCGTTTGAGAACTGCGAGGATTTTGCCACAGGACTTCGGACGCGCAACCGGAAATCGGGATTTTTTTTCGAGCGGCGATTCTACTCCCGAGGTGACACATTCGGCGGTTGTGAATCGGGTGGGTTCGTGTAGGAATTGGCTCACTTTCCCACTTTAGAAACCGTTCCGTCATCCCTTCCATGAGAGTCAAAGCGTTTCCCGCCCTCGTTCCCGCACCCGGCCAAGCACCGAATGTTGCCTCGGTGCCCTACGACGTGGTCAACACTGCCGAAGCCCGCGCCCTCGCTGGTGACAACCCGCATTGCTTCCTCCGCGTGCTCCGGGCCGAGATCGAATTTCCCGATGGTACCGATCCTTACAGCGACGCGATTTACGCCAAATCGAAGGAGAATTTCCTGAAACTCCAAAGCGATGGGATGCTGGTCCGCGAGCCGGATCCCTGCGTTTACCTCTATCGTCAGCAACTCGGAGATCACTCCCAGACCGGTATTACCGCCGTCTGTCACATCGACGACTATGCCGAGGACATCATCCGCAAGCACGAGAAGACCAGGAAGGTGAAAGAGGATGACCGAACCCGGGTGGTCGACACTTTGAGCGCCAATCCCGGTCCGGTGTTCCTGACCTACAAGGATGAGGAAATGATCGATGCCTTTGTCGCCGACTGGAGCGCCAGCCACGAACCGGAAGTCGATTTCACCGATGAAACCGGCGTGCGCCATACGGCGTGGAGGGTGACGCAATCGGAGGCCGGGCCCATTCTCGAAGGATTTGCCCAAGTGCCGCTGAGCTATGTGGCCGATGGTCATCACCGCAGCGCCAGTGCCTACCGGGTCGGTAGCCAGCGTCGTGCGGAGAATCCGAATCACGATGGTTCCGAAGGCTACAACTGGTTTCTCGGCGTGCTGTTTCCCGCCAGTCAGCTGAAGATCCTTCCCTACAACCGGGTGGTGCGCGATCTCAACGGGTTGACACCGGAAGAGTTCCTCGTCAAGGCGGGAGAAATCTTCGAATTGTCCAGCGATGGCGAAAAGTCGCCGTCCGAGCCGGGCTCGGTCTGTGTTTATCTCGCCGGACAATGGCATACCTTGAAGTGGCCGTCGGTTGAATCGGAAAGCCCGATCGAACGACTCGATGTCTCCGTGCTCCAGGATAGGCTTCTTTCGACCGTGCTGGCTGTGGGGGATCCCCGCACCGACGAGCGCATCGATTTCGTGGGCGGAATTCGCGGCACTGCCGGCTTGGAAAAACGGGTCGACTCAGGCGACTGGGCCGTGGCGTTTTCCATGTATCCGGTGACCGTCCAGCAACTGATCGACATCGCCGATGCCGGCGAGATCATGCCGCCCAAGTCGACGTGGTTCGAGCCGAAACTGCGTTCGGGGCTGTTCGTTTACACCTTGGATTGAGGGAACTACTTTCCCTTCTTGCTCAGCCACAAGGCTCCCGTGACCGATGCGAGGAAAACGCCTAGGGTAATACGCATCACTATCTCGGCTTTTCGCTGCGCGTCCGGGTGAATCGTCATCGATGAAACAGTGACGAGAACAAGAAGGGAAAGAAGCGCGAGGAGCTTGAGGAGATTTTTCACGGGCTATGGCGAGCAGGGATGCTCGCGCTC
>JAGROX010000030.1:14728-21171 GCA_020440025.1 Verrucomicrobiia bacterium | reverse complement strand
ACAAAGCGGTGCCGGAGCCTCGGGTGGCGCTTCGTCGTGACAACAAAGCGGTGCCGGAGGGCCGGGTGGCGCTTCGTCGCGACAACAAAGCGGTGCCGGAGGGCCGGGCACCCCGATGTTGTGACTGCAATCGGCTCATCGAGGGCCACCTTAGCCACCGCCGCACGGGGTTTCGAGGCGGAGGATGTCTCCGGGCTCGGTGGCAATTGCGGCGATGCCGTCCAGCTCGATCGTTTCGGTGCCGCCGCGATGTCGACCGGGGGACAGATCCGCGACGAGAAAAGGATCGGGCGACAAGGCGGTTTGGACCTCGGCACTTTGCTCGCCCCGGCGCTTGTCATACGGGACGGCCACGGTCTCGCGTTCGCCGCTCTCGGGATCGACGGTGACAAGGCGGCCATTCCCCGAATCCAGCACCCAGAGGCGACCGTCGTGCCAGCGCGGGGAGTGAGGCATGGAGAGGCCGCGAGTGATGATCTCGCCACTGGCCACATCGATGACGATGCCGCCGGTGATGTGGGATTGGCGGGGCAGATAGCACGCGTCCCACGTTCCCTTGGGGGCGATCTTCGGCGCGAGACCGGACTCGTTGCGCTGTTGCCAGACTTGGTGACGGGTGCCGATGGCGAGCCGGTTGGGATCCAGGGCGAGTCCCATCGCCTTGTCGAAGGTGCGAAGCAGCAGAGAAAGACCGCTTTTTTCATTGGCTCGGAACACTGCCAGTTTTCCCGCCTGGTAGGTGGATACCCACAGCGAGGCATGAGCTGCGGTGAGCAGTTCCGGGACCGATGCCGAGAAGGTGTATTTGAAAGAATCGGGCGTGTGAGCGAGTCGGCGGGACGCGAGGAGAAGAGCAGGAAACAAGTATCACTCACTTCTCATCCACCGCCCGCTCCTTCTGCTCGCGATAGTAGTCCGCCGCCTTCTCGAATTCAGCGAGAGCCTCTTTCGACAGCTTGTTCTCGTGGCGTTTGATTTCGGCTTCGACGCGTTCGAGAAGGTAGTTCGCTTCGAGCAGCTTGGGACGCAGGGGTTTTCCTTCGACTTGGATCCAGACTGGGGCAGTGTGGGCGAAGCGGGGGCGGCCTTCAGCGGTTTTGGTGAACACCCGGGCGGCGATCCAAGAGGAGCGTTCGATGTTGACTCGGACGCGAGCCATGGTGGAGTGGGCGGCTTTTGTACCGATGGAACCGCCGATCTCCAGGGGAATCAGGTCGCCGTTGACCACCAATTCCATCGACTCGATGGGATGTTCGCTTTCGACGCGAACAATGACAGGGATGCCGTCGCTCTCTTCCTCGCTTCCTTTGGCTTCGTCGGATTTGGGATTCCATTCCACGGTCGAGCCGGGGTGTTTCTCATTGGCGGTGAGAAACAGCATGGGACCGGTGGTGACGAAGGAGCGGCCGAGTTTCAGGCCATCGACCCATTCGTTGAAATCGAATTCGCGCTCCGGCATGCGCACATAGACGCGGCCGAATCCGAGGGCGACGGGATGTACGCCAGAGCCGGTGCCTGCGCTCGGTGCAATGCGGATGCCGCAGTTCAGCAGAGCATACCAGTTCTGAAATCCGAAATCGAGCCAGCCGCGCTCGTCGATCTTGCCATCGTCGGACACGGGGATGTTCATGTAGTCGGGAATGTATTCGGTGTACCAATTGGTGACGCCGAAGGCGGTTTCCCAGACGTGGTTGTTGGTGAGTTCGAAGAGATCCGCCGCCCCGATGGCGGGCAGCATCATGGACCAGGGCCAGTTGTGTTTGTCGAGATCGAACAAAGCACCCTGATCGCGAGTTTTCTCAATGATGGGGCCGACAGGGGGAACGGTTACGTCGAGCGGCTCGCGATGACGGATCGCCAGCACGGCCCCGAGCGGATGTTTTTCGCCTTCACGGGTGAACAGCTCATACTCGGTGTTGGCAGGCCAGAAAACGTGGGTGTTGTCGGCAAACTGGAGATTGGGCCGTGGCCATGCCTCTTTCAGCTTGTTGTTTTCGCTCGGCTTGTGGGCGGTGTCGGTGACCCAGGCGGCGAGAGGAAAGGTGACGTTGAGATCGGCGGCGAGTAGGACGGTTTTCAATCCCTCCGAAGGCAGGTGACAATGGACATCGCCGCTGAACCAGCCGCGTTCGGCGAGATGAATCCATCGATCCAGTTTGAGTTCGACGGGATGGTCGAGCTTGCCGGATTCGGGGAGGGTGATCTCGACGACGGCGGGTCGGTATTCGTGGCCGCGAGTGGCGGTGAGTCGATAGCTGCCGGGAGGCAGATCCGCGATGAGAAAAGGATCGGCCGACAAGGCGGTGTGGACCTCGACGCTTTTCTCGCCCCGGCGTTTGTCGTAGGGAATGGCCGCAGCGAGGCCTTCTCGCCCGGTCGAAGTGGCCAAGTACCAGGTTTTGCCATCGGCGGAAGAAACCGAAAGCCGCGCGGGAATCGCTTCGCCAGAGGTGGCGTCGACGATGCTTCCCGTGATCTCGCCGGCAGTGAGGATCGGGGGCGGCAAGGCTGACAGTCCGCAGAAAACGAGCAAGAAACAGGTGGAGAGTCTGTCGAGGGTCATGGGGGAGGATCGTAGCCGGGCAGTTGGCGTGGGCCAAGCGGATTGATGGAATTTTTCCCGGCGTGCGACAGGCGCAGTTCTTCCGTGAAAATTCCCGATGAATGACACCTTTTGCCCAAGTTATTCACAGGTTTCCGCAGTGTTTCGCAAAATTGAATGGTCAGGGAATACAAGATATAGGGGGTATCTTGTGGTGAAAATCGCGATTTGCCCCCAATATCTTGATATTCTTTCGAAAAGAGCTTGCGATGCGTCGCAAAAGTGAAAATGCTATCGGTAGTTTGAACCAATTGTTCACAGGGGCCTGAAACACCCCGTTTTTACGAAACACGATGTTCCTCAAGACACTCGAGATTCACGGCTTTAAGTCGTTTGCGGACAAGACAAAAATCGATTTTGACGAAGGCGTGACCGGCATTGTCGGGCCCAACGGCTGCGGAAAATCGAACATTGTCGACTCCATTCGCTGGGTGCTGGGGGAGACCTCGGCCAAGGCGTTGCGTGGTGGTGAAATGGCGGATGTCATTTTCAACGGCACCGACAAGCGACAACCGCTCGGGATGGCGGAGGTCACGCTGGTGCTTTCCGGCTGCGCCGGGGTGCTGGATACGGAATACGACGAGGTTTCCCTGGGTCGACGGGTCTATCGCGACGGTCGCGGGGAGTATCTGCTCAATAAGCAACCGTGTCGGCTCAAGGACATTCACAATCTGCTGATGGATACCGGGATTGGTCGGTCCAGCTACTCCATCATGGAGCAGGGCAAGATCGATCAGCTCCTGAGTTCGAAGCCGGAGGATCGGCGGGCAGTTTTCGAGGAGGCCGCCGGAATCACGAAGTTCAAATCACAGAAAAAGGAAGCGCTCCGTAAGCTCGACTACACTGAAGCCAACCTGGTGCGTCTACGAGATATCGTGGAGGAGGTGGAGCGCCAGATGCGCAGTCTCCAGCGGCAGGCCGGGAAGGCTCGTCGATTTCAGACTTTGCACAGCGATGTGAAGGTGCTGGACCTGCACTACAGCCACAAGCTGTGGCGCGAGCAGCGGGCGGAGAAGAGCGAACTGGAGACTTCGATTGCCTCGCTTCGGCAGCAGCAGGGAACGCTGGAAGTGGACGTGGAAGAGGAGCAGGAAGCGATTGTGGAAGCACGTCGCGCGGCCCAGGAAATCGAGACGAAAATCGCCACGTTGCAGCGCCTCATTCAGGAAAAGGAAAGCACGATACAGTCCGCGACGAATCGCATCGAGTTCAACACGGAGCGGGCTCACGAGTTGTCCGTGCTCATTCGTCAGAACGAGAGTGACATCGAGTCCACGACGAACAAGCTTAGTCAGCAGCAGGTCGATCTGCAGGAGGCGGATCACATGCTCAACTCGGTCGACGAAAAAATCGCGCAATACGAAGCCAGTGTTCGCGAATACGAAGAGGGTTCGAAGACAGCGAGGCAACAGCGGAGCGAGATCAATGCGCAGGTGGAAACGCTGCGTCGAGAGCGCAACGGATTGGAGAGTCGGATCGCGACGCTGGAAGCCCGGATCGAGAATCATTCCAAGCAACTGGAGTCGGATCAGGCCCGGTTTGTTCAGCTCAATGACGAACTCAGCCGTCTCCAGAAAGACGAGCAATCCCGCAACCGGGACGCGGAATCGATCCGGAAACGCATCGATGATTTGCGCGGCACCATCGACGGGCTGGAGGACGAACTTTCCGTCAAAGAGGATCAGTATCACGATGCCCGGCGGGTGCTCGACGGACTACAGAACGACTTGACCGAATTTCATCGGGTCTTCACCGAAAAGGCCTCGCGGCTCGAAGTGCTGCGTCAGTTGGTGGCTGAAGGTGAGGGCTTTGAGAAGGGCACTCAGGCGGTGTTGAAAGGACTTGATCAGCCGGATCTGTTTCAGAAGGCGGTGCGCGGCGCGCTGGCTTCTTTCATCGATGTGGATCGCGAATATGTCGTCGCGATCGAGGCGGCGCTGGGACGTCACCTTCAGACCATCGTGGTCGCCGACACGCTGGTGGCGGAGAGCATGATCGATGCCCTGCGTCGTGGAAAGCTAGGCAAGGCGACTCTGGTCTCAGAGGAATCGGTCAGGCCGGCGATGGACCGCCAGCTCATGACGGTTCCGGCCGAGGCGATCGGCTGGGCGCTCGATCAGATCGACTGCGACGAAAAAGTGCGCTCGCTGGTGGATCGTTTGTTGGAGAACGTGCTCATCGTTCCAGATCTCGCAGTGGCCCTGAAGCTGCATCGGGAAATGTCCGGCGTGGCCTTTACGACTTTGGAAGGCGAGTACGTCTCGGTGGAAGGTGTCATTCACGGGGGCATCAGCGGAGACGAGGGCGGTTCCTTTCTTCAGCGACAATCCGACATTCGCGAGTTGGAACTGGCGACGGAGACTCTGGCCAAGGCATTGGATCGGCTGGAGGACAGGCGGGAGAATCTCCACGAGAGGGTTGAGAAACTCGAGGATCAACTCGGGAGTTACCGCGATCGTTTGCAGCAGCGCCGAGTTTCTTGCTCGACTCAGGAGGGGCAGTTGGCCGTCGTTGAGCGCGATCTTCAGCAGTTGGAGAACAAGCTGGAAAGTCTTCGTTGGGAGCAGAAGGAAGTCGCCCAACGCCAGGACAATTTGGACGAGCATCTGAAAGGGGCTCAGGCGGAGAAGACGGAAACCCAAGCGAGGATCGAGGCCATTGGACAGGAAACGAACACGCTGGGACAAAAACTCGAAGCCGCCGAACGCGCCGAGCAGGAAGCTGCCGAGCTCCTCAATGAAGTGAGAACGGCGCTCGCTGTGGAACGTCAGGCCCGGGAGTCGGTCCGGAGTCAGCGCGCGCCGATGGCTGGCCGATTGAAGGAACTCGAAGACCTGCTCGGCCGCCGAAATGGAGAGATCGAGTCTTACCGTCAGCGGATCGTGAATGCCGAGGTGGAAACGGCGACGTTGCGGGAGCAGATCGAAACCGCGACCGTCGACTCAACAGGGTCAAAGGAAGAACTTGAGAGGGTCAAGTCCGAGCGGCTAGAGCACACCCAGGCCATCGAGGCTGGGGAGGGGAAGATGTCGGAGGAGCGCCGTCACATTCAAAAGATCGCGACCCAGCGAGGTCAGGAGGAAGTGCGCGCGGCGCAGATCGGCATTCGTCTGGAGCAGATCGAGGGAAGTGCCCGGGAGCGTTATCAGTGTGACTTGGAACGTTTCGAGCCGGATAGTCATTTGTTGCTCGCGGTGATTGACAGCCAGCGCCAGTCGCGTGGACGCAATGACAAACGTCGCGCCACCATGGCATCACGGGAAGCCGGAGAGGACGAGGAGGAAAACAGCTACGATGAGGAAGAGAACGAGGTGGTGTCTGCGGAAGTAAACGCGGACGGGGAAGAGGCGGATAATGTTGTCGATTTCCCTGATCCAGCTGAGCCAGATTGGGAGTTCGTCGAGTCCGTGGTGGCCGAATTGCGCAGTCGTCTGGATTCCCTGGGGCCGGTGAATATCGATGCCATTGAGGAATTCGAAGAACTGGAGCAGCATTACAAGTTCAACATTCAGCAGATGCAGGACCTTGAGTCTTCGAAGGAAGAACTCATGCGCATGATTGCCCGGATCAATCGCGATACCCGCAAGATGTTTGCTGAGACCTTCGAGAAGATTCGGAAGAATTTTCAGGACATGTTCAAGGAACTGTTTGGCTCTCAGGCCAAGGCTGATTTGCTGTTGATGGACGATGCCGATCCGCTGGAGTGCGGGATCGAAGTCATCGCCAAACCGCCCGGCAAAAAGCTGCAATCCATCAGTTTGCTTTCGGGTGGGGAGCGCTCGATGACGGCGGTCGCGCTGCTGTTTGCCATCTACATGGTGAAGCCATCTCCCTTCTGCGT
>JAGROX010000030.1:11595-14608 GCA_020440025.1 Verrucomicrobiia bacterium | reverse complement strand
GTGATGTATGGGGTTTCGATGGAAGAGTTTGGGGTGTCGAAGACGGTGGGCGTGAAGTTCACCAAGGATGACACCCGCGAAGAGACCGAGGTGGGGCGTCGGAAAGAAGAAGTCGCCGCCGTTTGATCAGGCGGTGCGGGTGATTTTTGCTAGGCCCACTGCTTGACCCAGAAAGTCAGCGTCTTCGGTGTCTCTTCGGATTCGTCGATCTCTTTCCAGCGAAACTCACAGCGCAATTCAGGGCGTTTGGTGTAGCCGGATTTGGTCCAGAAACTATCGAGCGGGCGATAGTCAACGGGGCGTCGAGGATGATCGACCGGGCGATCGACGGCGCAGAAGGTAGTCATTTCCATGCCGGGCAAAGACTGGGAGTGAGCTTCGCGCCTTTCGAAAAACGCTTTGCCGATTCCGAGTCCGCGATACTGGGGCAGGAGAATGGACTCGCCGAAGTAGCAGATGCTTTCCACCGGGATGCCCGCTGCCAGAAATGGCGCCTGGAACTCGGGGCCTTCATCGCTCATCGGAAGGCAGGTGGTGGCTCCGACGACTTCCTCGCCATCGAAAGCGAGCACCACGAGGCTGCGCGGCGAGTTGAGATAACATTGGAGGTAGTCGCGCTCGTATTCCAGATTCCCATCGTAGAGATAGGGATACTCCCGGAACACGGAAATCCTCAATTGCCCCAAGGCATCGAGATGCGGTCGAAGCGCATCTCCGTGAAAATTTAGGAGAGTCAGGGAAGGGGCGGGACGATCCGGCATGAGCTTTCGAGCTTCGCTATTCGACAATGATCTCCCAACTGTCAGTCCGAAAGGGACTGGCGGGCAGACCGGCTTGATTGGCAAAGTTGACGTTCTCCGGATTGTTCGACCAAGCATAGCGCACCGCTCTTGGATCGGGAACATCCGGGCTGCTGACGACCACGGTATCACCGACAATTTCAGCATTCGCTTTCACAAAAATGCTTTCAGTTCCTGCGATGGTAAAGTGCCGGAGCGCCTGTTGATCTGTCGAGATGAGGCCGCCGCCGAGGTGCTTGAATTTCAGGATCGCCTTGCCGCCCTCAATGGTGAGTGAATCGAAAATCGGACCGCTGTAGACGAGGTCCTCGCCGTAGGTCTGGGCCCGGGCGAATCGGGCGAGACGTTCGCCGACAGGTTTCTTGTTGTTGGGATGGATGTTTTTCGGGTCGCCGACATCAATGGCGACAGCCATGCCGGTGTTTTCGCCCTCCTGCCAGAACCGGAGCATCTGTTCGCGGATCACGGGCCAGCCCTTTTCGTGACCTCCGCCGAAGTTCGGGAGTTGCACGAGGTAAAAGGGAAAGTTGCGGCGCTCCAGATCGGGAGCAGCGCCGGCCCAGTCCGCTCGCCAGTCTTCGAGCAGGGCGAACATGAGATCCTTATACTGAGGGGCGAAGTGGGCGCGAGAATTTGCCTCTCCCTGATACCAGATCACGCCGCGGATGGCGAAGGGCTGAAGCGGAGCGATCATGGCCTGGTAGTGACCGGCAGGACGCTTCACGTGGGTTGGGCCGATGGGCTCTCTGGGAGCACTCCCCCGGGGCGCGGGATTGCCGGCGGCTTTGGCTGCGGCGACCTTTTCCTTCCAAGTCGCCAGCGCTTTCTCGTAGTTCGCGGCAGCCTGCGGATAGTTGGCAACGGTTTGTTCCCAAAACGCGCGGGTGGGAGCTGCAGCCGGATCGTTCTCGAGGGTGTCTCTATTGATCCAAGAGTAGGCATTGGTGCCGCCATTGGCACTTTGGATTAGGCCGATGGGGACATTCCTTGCGGTGTGGAGGGCGCGGCCGAAGTAGAATCCCACCGCTGAGAAAGCGGAGACAGTCGCTGGGTTACAGGGGGTCCAGGTTGCCTTGACGCTATCCTGTCGGTTGTCAGTGCCATCAACGGGCACGCGAAACAGTCGAACGTCTTTCAGCTTTGCGGTGCCCGCTTCGGCCTCCATGGCCGCCGCATCGGTGGTGCCGCGAACGCTCATGGCCATGTTGGATTGACCCGAACAAAGCCAGACTTCACCGACGAGTAGATCGGAGACCTTCACGGATTCCGCGGCGTTTTTTACCAAGAGGTCAGCGGGCTCGGCATTGGCGGTGAGGGGGGCGAGGATGGTCATCCATCGTCCGTCTGCGGCGGCAGTGGTCGTTTTCGTCTGACCACCAAAAGTCACCGAAATCTCGGCGCCAGGATCTGACCATCCCCAGACGGGAACAGGTAGTTCCTGCTGGAGGACTCCGTGATCAGTGAACAGAGGATGCAGCTCCAGCTTCGCCATTAGGGCGGAGGGCGAAAGCAATAGCAGGCCTATCACGGCAAGGGTGTCGATGGCACGGGGAATGGGGCGGGATTTCATGGGGTGGGGGAGAGGAAGATCCAATGACGCCGAATTCCGGTGCCAAAGTCAACGGTCCGATTGGAAAAAAACGGTCTGTTTCAGAGATCGAGAACCCGGTCCATGCGGGCGGCGATGTCCGCCAGGCGTTCCCGATTTGCCCGACCGACCTCGGCCGTGGCCCAGCCTTGATACTGAATCCTCTTCAGGGCCGCTCTGACCTGGTCCCATTCGATCGTGCCATCGCCGATGGGCGAAGCAAAACCTTTGGAGAGCCCTTCAGATCTGTGGAGACGCTCGTCCCATTCTTTGATATCGAGTTTTCCGATGCGAGGTCCCAACAATTCGATCCAATGTTGAGGCACGCCCCAGCGCACGTTGTTGCCGACATCGAAATAGGAGCCGAACCACGGGTGGTCGATCTCATCCACGAACCGAACCGTGTCGAGAGCGCTGATGAGGAAACCGGCCCAGACGTTTTCCACCAAAATCTTGACCTGATGTTTTTCGGCTGCGGCCAAGCCGGAGCGGATGACAGCAAGCGATTCATTCCAGCTATCCATGAGCGGCTTTGTCCGATCGTAACGCGCCACATAGAGAATACTGTTTCCGCCAACACTAGCCGCGAACTCGATCGCCCCGGTCAGATCCGGGTTGGAGGAAT
>JAGROX010000030.1:0-11354 GCA_020440025.1 Verrucomicrobiia bacterium | reverse complement strand
GCAAGAACGGTGGAAGTGGTGGTATTGAGAAAATGGCGTCGCTTCATGAGTCGGAGCCTATCATTTGCGCCGCAAAATCGTTAAGGGGAAAGAGATCACGTAAACGAGGTCTTAATAAAATGATCATCATGGTAAACGATGCCTCTCTTGCGTATGAGAAAAAAAATGTTAGGGTTTATGGAGTTTCACAAAACTTTTCTCAAATTTCCCTCGCAAATGTTAGAATTTTTGGAAGATTAAGGAATTGCGAGTTTCGGTGGCGGGGTAGATAGGAGCCGTTGCCGCAAAACCACATCCAAATATCCGATGCCGGCGACAATTGAAGGAAAAATATCGTTCGTCTGCCCTAGCTGCGCGGCGCACTTGCAAGTGCCCGGGCGACTGGCTGGCGTGACAGGTCCCTGCCCAAAGTGTGGAGCGACGATCATTGCTCCCAAGCAAACTGCAGCGACCGAAGATTCGGCGTCCCAGACGGCTTCACATCATGAGGATCCGGGCTCGGGAAATCGAAGCGGCTACACTTCTCTGAGACGTCGACGGACTCCGGTGGAAACTCCGATCCGCAGCCTGAAGTCAGTTTCCAAGTCTGCAGTTTCCGAGGCAGGGCAACCCGACGAGTCCGACTCGATGAGTTCGGAATCGCCTTTCAGTCAATTGGCGAAGGAGTCCTCTGTCTCGAATGAGGAGGAGCGTTCAGTGGTTTCGGAGGTTCCGACGAAAACAGAAGAGCCCACTCTGACGAAAGAGGAGGAGAAGGTTTCTGAGGAGGTGGCACCTCAGCCTGTTTCTTTGCCCAAATCTCCGGTGTCCGTTCGTTTGGGAAGAGGCGAGGCCACCCAGATGCTGCTGCATGCTCCCGCGATTACAGCTCCAACGCCAGCCGCGCCGGTCAGTCCTGCCGCTCCTGTCTCGGAATCGGATGATCCGGCACCGCCAGCAGCGGATGCGCAGAAAACGGTGGTTCCTCCGGTGAAGGCACCCATCAATCTGACCCGATCGAAAGCGATCGAGAAACCTCCGGTCATGGTCGAGACTCCCTCGGAAGATGTGATCGAGGATTTGGTGGCACCGTTTGAAGATGCCAAGGAAGAAGAGTTTTCTGAATCTGTCGTTTCGGAAGTAGAAAAGGCGGAAGTTCCCGAGGTCGTGGAACAAAAGCCCAAGGCGGAAGAGACCGGTTCCAAGGGGTTTTGGCCGTGGCAGAAATCGAAATCGGTCGGTGAAGTCATCGAAGAAATTCCTCCGGCCATGGAGGAGCCACCGGCCGAGGTCGTTGAGCAACAGCCGGAAATCGCGGCGATCTCTGAAGAAAAAGAAGAGGTGGCTGCCGAGGAGAAAACCTCTTCGATCGATGATGATTTTGAGTGGCTCATGGCAAACGACGGGGACCTGTCCGTTCCTTCTGATCTGCCTCCGCTCAGTCAGAGCACGTCATCGCTGTCTCATCCTTTGATCGACTCCGAGGATGAATTTGATCAGGTGATCAGTCGACGTGATGACCAGAGCGATGCACCGCCGGCGGCCCCGGGACCGTTTCCCAAATGGGATGCCCTTGAGGGTGGTGTTGGTCTGGGCGCAAAACTTTCACCAAAGGCCGAGTCTGCTCCGCCCTTGCAGGAAAAGATTGAGGACCAAGTTCCGCCGCTTTCGATAGAGGAACCAACACCCGCGCCATCCCTTTCAGAGGAGAAGGCTGAAGAGGTCTCAGACCCCTGGGTGAAACCGACCCAGATCACTCCTCCCGCAGCTGAACAGGAAACTCCCTCGGCATTGCCGCCTGCCCTCGATTCGGAAATTCTCTCCAAAGGCATTCCCTCCACGCCGGAGGATCATTCGATTCCCGTCACTCTTCGGTCTTCCAGTTTGCGGGATGGTTTGCAAAAGGCGCTAAGTGATAGTGGTGCGCTGTCTGTGCGTGTTCCTTCCAGCGGAAAGCCCACCGAAGAACCAAAACCTGAGAGCGCAGTCAGCAAAGCGCTCGAGTCATCGGGACCGTGGATGGGGCCGGGCGAATTGAGCTTGCGCAAAGGTTCCTCCTTCAATGCCGACGCCATCGCTGCCACCCCTTGGCTGGCCCCGCAACCCAAGGCAGAAGTGGCTCCCGAGAGCGAGGTTGTCAAAGAGGCGTCTCCGACTCCGGTTGACGATCAGGCTGATGCATCAACCCCGCCAAGCCTTCCTGAGTCGCCGCCCGAGCTTGAGCCTGTCGGACGTCTGCCTCGTTTCTTGGGAGGCGCCCCCATGGCGGAAACCCCGCCACCAGTGGAATCGATCAATCCGTCCGCAAACGCTGAATCGGCAAAAAGCAGCGTCCAAGTAGAGGAGCCGACGGTTCACGAGAATTATTCTCCCGCAAAAGGACTGGGAACTCCTCCGATGCTTGGACTCCAGGCTTTTGGAGATGGGGAGCCACCTCGTCCGGGAGATCGGGCATCTGCTCCGTCACAACGGATTAGTCTACCGCAAGTTTCCGGGATTGGTGATGAAAGTGGCCGGGCCATCGTGTCACCGGTGACAACCGAATCCAAACCGGAATTTGCTCCCTTGGATTCGAACCTGGATCAGGCCCCTGTTTCCGCCGAAAGCAGTCCAGAAGCGCCGCCAAGCCTCGATGAGACGGTTGTCGAAACTCCGGTTTCGGCGCCTCCTTCGCTGAGTGAAATCGATTTTCCCGAGCCGCCTTCATCTGTCGCGATTGAGCCGATAAAATCAGGCGATGAGAAAGCTCCAGCCCCGGAACCCGCCATGGATTCGCGGGTGATCAGTTCTCCGAAGATGAACATGATCGCAGAAGCCCTCGCCTCTGCGGAGCTCAAGAAGAAGCCCGAAGCCGGTCCGCGTGACATCGCACCGGAGCCCTTGAAAAAGGAAGAGTCTCCCTCCTTGCCGGTGAAACCAGAGGTCGTTTCTGCGCCTGCCTCTCTCGAAACACCGATTCAGAAACCTGAAGAACCATCGTCCAACTCTGCGGAGAAAAAGGCTGATGCTGATTTCGACGATTCGGCATTGGAAGATGAGGGAATGGCCAAAGTTTTGGGATTGCTTCCCCGGGGAAAAGATGAGGGTTTCAAAAAACTCGATCGGCGTGCTGCGACATCCAAACTCAGTCCGAAAGCCGAAGAGAAAACCGGCGAGGTAAGCGAGAAGAAGCCCAAGTCGACAGCTGTCGAACTGCCCTCCATCGACGAGATCCTTGAACGCTCGACCGCCAAACCACCGAAAGCAGACAGCTGGACTGACGAGTTGTGGCAGCGATTCGAGGACATGGATGCCCGCCAGCGCAAGATGGTGTTCGGTGGTGCCGCAGGCGTGGCCGCGATCCTTCTGGTCTTGGGAATGGCGGGTGCTGGTGTGTTTCGTGGAGATTCGGGAAGCGAGGTTTCTCCAGATGCGGGATCTCAACCGGTGACTTCGGTGGTTCCCTCAACTGCCGAGAGCAATCCACCGGCGGAAACTGCCCCGATGCCGACGCCTTCCCGGCCGGAGCCGGCTGCTCCTGCAGGAACTTCGGGAACCAACAAGCTGGTGATCATGGATTCGGGTGCTCCCGTGGAGCCTCCGGCACCGGCGCCTCTGCCCTCACCGGCCCCCGTGACAGAGACGGAAGATACGGCGATTGGCAATGCCCCGAAAACGGGAGTGGCCGCATCCAAAGAGGCTAACACCGGCACCCCTTCCATCACTTCCCTGATTCCGGACAAGTCGAAAGACCTGACTTCTGCGGTGGCATGGGCCGGTGGTGACGAAGGTTCCGTGGGAGCGCAATCGGGCAATTCCGCTCCCCCCAAGGCCACGAAGGAGGAAGCGGAAGATAGCGAAGCCATTGTTCTCCCCACAGTAGGTGCTGCGGTCGGCATGGCGGTTGAAGAAGTTGATCCTTTCATCGTTGACGGTGCTCCTGGAAATGGCGTGCCTGATGCGAGCTATACTGAGATTGCCGGGGCTGGTACCGATGCCGAGGCTCCCACGGGCACCCCAGTTTCCGATGTCGATCCATCCGATGCGCTGAAGCGCCAGGAGAGTAATCTCCAAAGTGTCGTCAGTCTGGTTCAGGATCCAGCGGACGGGCAGCAATCTGCTGCTGCGGTCGAACCTCCGGTGAAGAAAGTAAATCTCGATGATCCCATGGAGGCATCGAAAGATGCCCTCAATCGATTCCTTGCCCAGTCGACATGGAAAGATCGATTGCCCTACATCTATCAGGCGGAACGGGTGAGGCCACGGATGGAGGCCTACTATCAGGGCGCTGAAGACGGAGCGATCACAGAGTCCGTCTCCAAGTTTTTCGACATGGACGAAAAACCAGTCGACGGAGGAGATCCCTTCTACGCCTTCTACCTTTATCTGGAAGGCTACGAAAGCGAATTCCCGGTGGTGGTTCGCAAGACTTCAGATGGATACAAGGTGGACTGGGAGCTGTTCATCGAATGCAAGGATCGACTCTTTGCTGACTTCAAGAACAGCGATCAAAATGGCCCGGCCACCTTCCGTTTAGTGATGCAACGTCACAGCTATTGGGGCGCGGATCGTGAAGAGTTCACCACCAGTTCCGACTACAATTGCTACAAGGTTGAGCCGCCGTATCCCGGTGCCGAAGCCTTTGTTTTCGTTACCAAGGATTCACCTCTCGCGAATGAGATCGAGAAGATCTCCACCTGGGGATTGCCGTCGGTGGATGTGGTTCTGACGCTGGAGCGAAAGACGCTCGCTCATGGGGTGAAACACCTCATGATCACCAAACTCGACAAACCGAGTTGGGTGGCCCCGTAACGGGCAAGTGGATTCGACTGAACAGGGTCAGGTCGCGGACTTGACCCTGTTGGATCGGAGGGCGGTGATGGCGATCCCGACCAGAAAGATTGTCAGTGTTCCGAACACGGTGATCATCAGGCTGCTGAGGGGGAATCGAATGAGTTCTGGCATCCAGGGCGCCTTGGCAAAACTCATCCAGGAAATGGTGGTCACGCCCACCACCACGCTAACGGCGGCGGTCATGTTGTCGGCTTTTCTGGAAATGATGCCCAGCAGAAACAGTCCGAGCATGGCCCCAGCAAACACTCCTGAAAGATCCCACCAGATCTGCAGAATGTTGCGGCTGTCGTAGCTGAGAAGGACGGCCACCCCGGTGCCGAGGACGCCCCAAAATACGGTGGCTCCCCGCAGCACTCCCATCTGGGCGCGTTCATTGGCGCGGCGATCGATCCCTCGGAAAATGTCCTTGAGCGTGATGGTGGCAGAGCTGTTGAGACTGGTATCGATGGTGCTCATGGCTGCGGCAAAGAGGGCGGCTACGAGCAAGCCGCCGAGTCCGGCGGGCAGGTGATTGGCCATGAAGTGAGGCAGGGCGAAATCACTGAAGGCATTCGCTTTGCCTACTTCGGCAGCCATGGTTTCGATCGCCGATTGTTCGCTGGGGTGGGCGGCATAGAAACCAAAGAGGAGTGTGCCGATGAAGAAAAACATCGCGGACACCGGCACGTAGGTGATGGCTCCGAGCCAGAGCGAACGCTTGGCCGCGACCTCGGACTTCGCGGTGTGATAGCGCTGGATGTAGTTCTGATCGATCCCGAAATTCGTCAGATTGATGAAGATGCCGAAGATGAATACCACCCAGAAAGTCGAACTGGTGAAATCGAGTGAAAAACTGCCCAGTGAAAACTTGTCCTGGGCGAGAGCGGTATCCATCAGTGAGGCCCCTCCGGGATCACCGAGCAGCAGCAGGACGATCAGGGCAACCGCCCCGACACTGAGAACGAGGCTCTGGATGACATCGGTCCAGATGACGGCTTCGATCCCGCCGACGAGGGTGTAGATGGTGACCAACAGACCGGTGCCAATGATGATGAATCGAATGTCCCATCCGGTCACTGCGTGCATGCCGATGGCGACGCCCAGCATGATGGTGCCGGATCGGGAGACCTGAGTCAGGAGGTAGCAGATCACCGTGTAGATGCGCGCCCACGGGCCAAATCGTTTCTCCAGGTGATGGTAGGCCGAGATCTCTCCGCTATTCCGATAGAAGGGAACAAACCACTTCGAGGCGATCCAGGCCCCGATGGGAAGGGTCAAACTGAAGACAAAGAAATTCCAGTCGCCACTGAATGCCTTGCCGGGATTTCCGATGAAGGTGTTGCTGGAAAGGAAGGTCCCAAAGAGTGAAAGTCCCACAGCCCAGCCCGGAAGTCGTCCTCCGGCGGCCATGAATTCGCTGGTGGTTTTGCTTCGCTTCGCAAACCAACAACCGAAGCCGACGACGGCGATGAGATAGAAAAGGAGAACGAAACTGTCGATTGGGGACTTCATGATCGAAAAAGGGAGAGGGGTATCAGAGAAGAGAAACAAAATCGATGGGGAAAGAGGATCGGTGCAGAAATTCCCATTGCGAGCGGAAGGCCTTGAATTAGCCTCTGCCCAGTGCTGACGCGCATCCCATGCTTACCTCTCTCCTCCTGATTGCCCTCGGTCTCGTGTTGCTCGTGGCAGGTGCCGAGGCCTTGGTCCGAGGAGCTTCCGGGTTGGCCAGAGCGGCTGGGTTGTCGCCGTTGGTGATCGGCCTGACCGTTGTGGCGTTTGGCACCAGTTCGCCGGAACTCGCTGTGTCGATCAAGGCGACTTTGGCCGGATCCGGTGATCTCGCCATCGGCAACATTGCCGGTTCCAACATTTTCAACATCGCGGCCATCCTCGGTCTTTCCGCATTGATCTGTCCACTGGTCGTGAATTACCAGATCGTTCGATTGGACATGCCGGTGATGCTGGGCGCGTCGCTGCTGTTTATCAGTTTTTGCCTGACAGGCGAGGGAATTTCCCGGCCAGAGGCCGGCGTCTTGTTCGCCTCGGTGATCGCCTACACGGTTTTCTTGGTTCGGATGAGCCGAAGGGAAAGCGCCGCGGCCAAGGCGAGTGCGGAGTCTCTGGAAATTCATGGCGTGCCAGCGGAGGCGCCTGCGCGTCTCTGGACTCAGTTCCTGCTGGCAGCGGCGGGATTTGGGCTGCTGCTGATCGGGGCCCGGTTTCTCGTCGACAATGCGGTTCTGCTGGCTCGCGGGATGGGCGTATCCGAGGCCGTCATCGGACTGACCATCGTCGCCGCAGGCACGTCGTTGCCAGAGCTCGCGACATCGATCGTGGCGGCGATTCGCAAGGAGACGGATGTGGCCATCGGAAACATCGTTGGGTCGAATATTTTTAACCTGCTCGCCATCGGTGGTGCCGCCGGATTGGTGCGCCCCATCGGTCTGGGAAATATTGATCGAGTCGATCTCGCCGTGATGTTTGCGGTATCGCTGCTCCTGTTGCCCCTCATGCGGACTGGATTTCGCTTGGTCCGCTGGGAGGGCGCGGTCCTGATCTCCGCCTACGTCGGTTACGTGGCCCTGCGGTGGCCGTGAGCGTGGATGAGGGGCGGTCACTTCTTCCGTGGAAAATCGGGATTGGGAATAGGAAGGCGGGCGTTGGATTCGCTCAGCACCGACTCCAATTCCTGATGCAGTCGCTTGGCTCGCACCGGCTCGGCCTGGCTTCGATCGATCTGCTCGGAGAGGTCTGAGGGGAGGTGAAAGAGTTCGTCGACGGAGTTCTCGTAGAAATGAATCAACTTCCACCCGTCGCTCTGAATCACGGAATGAGGGCGGGTTTGACTGGTGATGCCGTCATCGATCCCAATCTTGGGCGGGGCATTGGAGAACCCCGCCTCGGGATGGTAATAGGGAAAATGCCAGATCAGTTTGCGCGTCTCGGCGGGAGTTTCCGGATCGAGCAGACGAGAGACCAACGAGGTGCCATCGAGATGGGAAGGCAGTGGCGCCCCGGCGAGTTCGGCAAAAGTCGGAAACATATCCGTGCCGATGACGGGTGCTTCAACGATGCCCCCAGTGGGAATCCGCCCTGGCCATCTGGCGAGAAACGGAACTCGGATGCCGCCTTCGTAGAGATTCCATTTGCTACCCCGGAGCGGGGCATTGCCGGCGTATTCCGGGTGTCCTCCATTGTCGGAGGTAAACACGACGAGGGTCGAGTCGGTCAGTCCGGCGGCATCGAGAGCGGTCAACAACTCGCCGACAAGATGATCGAGAGTCGTCACCATGGATCCGTAGTGAGCGAGGTCATCATGACGAGGATGTTCGGCAGGAATCGCTCTCGCGTATCGGTCGTGAAGCCACTTGATGCGGGAATGAACCGGCGCGTGAACGTAGAAATGCGAAACCATGAGAAAGAAAGGTTTCTCATGGGGTTTCTTTAGAAAGTCGACCGCTCGCTGGGTCATGGAATCGATCGGGAATTTCCCATCGGGTAAATTCAAGAAGGTTCTCTCTGACTTGTCATTCCAGTAGGAGTAGGGATGACTGCCGAAATCTTCCTCGGCGACTTGGAAACCCTGAGCTTTCGGGCCGTGTGTGGGGCTCCAGCCGAGGTAGCGCTGATAGTGGCGATTCAGGTGCCATTTTCCGAAAAAGGCTGTCTCATAGCCGACTGCCGAGACTGCTTCCGCGATGGTGATTTCCTCTAGCGGAAGATCTAGGGTGAACGGCGGGGCCCGGAGTGGTTCGTTGAGGGGTTGGTATACCGCTTCCGGTTTGGTCACAAACTCAAATCCCAGGCGTGCTGGTGATTTTCCCGTCAACAGAGCCGCTCTTGAGGCCGAGCAGATGGGGGCTGGAGAATAGGCGCGAGTGAAGCGGAGTCCTTGACTGGCGAATTGATCCAGATGAGGCGTCTCGAAATACTCATTGCCGTAGCAACCTAGGTCGCTCCATCCGAGATCGTCGGCCAGGATGAACAGCAGATTCGGGCGCGATTCGTCACCCCGACTGATCGGCACAAGAGCCAGCATCAGGCAGATCATCCCCGGAGGGAAACGCTTCATGAGCAATCTTTTCATGGCGCGCCCGCCGCACCAAATTTAGGAACCAGTTTGGCGGAGAGCTCCTTGATGGTTTTCTGATGCGCTTCCATCCCGGCCAGATTTCGAGTTTCGATGGGGTCGCTATCGTAATCGTAGAGTTCACGATCCATCACCTCGCCTGACTTGATGTCTCGCCACTCCGTGTATCGCCAGTGGTCTGTCCGAACAGAATACCCCCATGCTTTCCAGTCCTTGGAGCTGCCATAGAAGGGGTGCTGATGTTGAGTGAAAGCGGCCTCTTTAACTGAAATCGACGGATCGGCAATGATTGGATCGAGGCTGTCTCCCTCGAGGCGTTTGTTGAGGTCGCCATCGATGCCGGCGAGATTGGCGAGAGTAGGATAGAGGTCGACCAGTTCTGCGAGGGATTTCGTCGTCTTGCCGTGACCAGAAGGATGCCTCGGGTCTGCGATGATCAGGGGAACCCGGGCATCGAGTTCAAAATTGCTGGTCTTTCCCCAGAGCGATTGCTCACCGATGTGGAATCCATGATCGGAGGTGAAGCAAACGATGGTGTCGTCCGCCTGTCCGCTTTCTTCGAGGGCATCGAGAATCTTGCCGATCTGAGCATCCATGAAGCTGATGGAAGCATAGTAGCCATGGCGGAACTGCCGGACTTCTTCCACCGTGAAATCGCGATCTTTCGGCAGATTGCTGTAGCCGCGAATTTCTCCCGAGTTGTGCATCGCGATCTCCGGCACACCTTCCGGTGGGTAGGGTGCGACAGGTAGGGGAATTTCGTCCGGTTGATAAAGATCCCAGTATTTCTTTGGAGCGACAAAGGGCAGGTGAGGTCGCCAGAATCCCACGGCGAGAAAGAACGGCTGATCACTGGTGGCATGTTCCCTCAACATGGCGGCGGCGAGATTGGCGATCTGGCCGTCGCGGTAGGCGGTGTCCGGGACATCCAGAGATTCGGTCACCGGCGCTTTGTATTCAGGCTGGTCTTTCCGCAGATGGGGCGGCGTATTTTTGTATACGGTGTCGTCGGCGTGAGTGCCCTTGAACAGCACTTCATCGATGGACCAGGAACGGCGATCCTGGGTTTCTCCCATGTTGTGGAACATCTTGCCGATGTTCTGGCAGAAGTAGCCATGATTTTTGAAGTGCTGGGGCAGGGTGATCAGGGTGGAGCCGCCGATGGCTACTTCGCGGAATCCTTTTCGGAGGTCATCGACCTTCACCGTGTTCGGTCGAAGCCCGGTGAGGAATGAAGAGCGAGAAGGATTGCAGACCGCCTGCTGACAGTAGGCGCTTTCGAAAACCAGCCCTCGGGCCGCCAATCGGTCCAGGTTGGGGGTCTTTGCTGCGGCATCCCCATAGGGGCCGATCGCGCAGTTCAGGTCGTCGGCCACGATGAACAGCACATTGGGTGGTGGCCCGTCGTCTGCTCTTGCCAACGAGGTGACGAAAGCAAGAGCGATGGCGAGCCGTGCGACAGGCACGTGGTGTCTGTCCCGGGAAAAACGAACGAGACGCCCACATTCCCATGGAAGGTTTCTGAAGGAAAAAGTCATCGCTTCGTTTAGGTGTCTGGTTACCAATTGCCCGCTTCCACCTCCTTGCCCACTTCCAGCTTTGCGGGGTCAACCACGACATGTTTCACCTTCTTTCGCATCCAGGTGTAGGTCATGTGAATGAGACCATCGGAAGTTTGAATCATGGCCGGATAGGAGAACTCGCCCTTTTCCTCCTTCTCGACAATGGCAGCGGCTTTCCAGGTCTTGCCGTCGTCACTGATGGCAAGATTCAACACGTTGCGAGTGCCCCAACCGTCTTTGGCATCCTTGCGATTTCCACCGATGTGATTGTAGAGCAGGAGATGCCGTCCGTCGGCGAGGGTGAGGGCCTCAATGCCGGAGTTGTTGTTTGGCAGCTTGGATTCGGATAACTCTGTCCAAGTGCGACCATTATCTTTCGAATAGGATTCAATGATACGCTCATTCTTGGAGCGGAACATGGCGTGGAGACTGCCATCTTTCTGATGTAACAGGGTAGGCTGGATGACTTGATAGGGTTGGGTCTCGGGCTCGAAGCGCTGCCAGGACCGGCCGAGTTCGGGGTGCTCCAGGTCGATGAGTCGCTCCATGTGAAAACGCCAGTCGCTGTTGTGTTCGGTTGAAGAAGGGCAAAGCAGCGAGCCATCGGCAAGCAGGTAGGGCTTTCCGCGGACTGGGCCGTGAATCTCCTCGGGAAGTCGTCTGCGATCGCCAAACGAGCGCCCGAAATCGTTGCTGACGACGACTTCGCCCCACCAATCGGAAGGATTGGGGCCCACCTTGAAGAAGAGCATCGTCGGCGCGTCGCCGGGGGGCTGGAAAAGAACAGGGTTCCAACAAGGATGCCGATGACCGTCATACTGGACACCATTGGCAGCCTCTTTGGGTGACGACCAACCGCCGCCGTCATGATAGCTGAACCAGATGCCGACATCGGGATCTTTTTCCTT
>JAGROX010000221.1 GCA_020440025.1 Verrucomicrobiia bacterium | reverse complement strand
AAAGGATCATCATGGCCGTGCCATAAGTGCCGCCGTTGCGACCTTCGGACCAACTGCCGTTGTCACTTTGGTTGGTGAGGTAGTGGCTATACATCCAGTCGGCATATTCCTCCCACCAGCGACCGCCAAGTTGGAACATGGCCTGGGCGTTGTAGTAGTTGGCATAGGCCTCATGCGCATTGTTGATGATGCGCTCGCGATTTTTCAGGATATAGTCGCCCGATCGGAAGGTGGAATCGGTCCCGTGAAATCCGGTGAGTTCGAGACAGAGCAGCCCGCAACCGGTCAAGGTCTCGGAATGACCCCACGGATCGGTGTATCCGAAGCGTCCCTCGGCTTTGTCGTGATTTCGCAGCACGTATCTCACCGCCGCGTCGATGGCGTCGTCAGGAACCGGGGCTCCGTTGAGTTTCGCGGAGCGAAGCGCCATCAGGGCCCATCCACTGCAGGAGAGATCTGAGTCGCGGGAGTCCGGCTTGTAGCGCCAGCCGCCCTGATGACTCTCATTTTTCGGCACGGCCTGGGCCGAGAGGATCAGCTTGGTGGATTTGGCCAGCACTCGATCGAGCCTTTCCTGAACCTCGGGATTTACCATGCCGCTGCATTCGGAGAGAAACAGAGTGGCAATGTTGTGGGCATACATCAGCCCGTGGCCCGAATCTCCTTTGTCGAGCAGGCCATTGAAATGCTGACTATCGAGAATGTAGTTGATGCAGCGATCCAGGTTCTCGGAATAGGGGCCGTAACCCGGCGTGTGTCCCGCCGAGAGAAAGGCCATGCCAACCAGCGAGACGATGCCGGTGG
This sequence comes from Verrucomicrobiia bacterium, assembly GCA_020440025.1. Classification (GTDB taxonomy): domain Bacteria; phylum Verrucomicrobiota; class Verrucomicrobiia; order Verrucomicrobiales; family DEV007; genus JAEUHH01. The sequence continues at coordinate 15,050 of JAGROX010000221.1, read as the reverse complement.
AGCGACCGTAGGCGTCGTCAAAGGTGCCGTCGTCATTCTGGTTCACTGCCAGAAATTCGAGTGCCGAGTTCACGGCACCCTCGACTTCCTCACGGTGTCGATCAAAGACCGAGGCTTCCTTCTGTTGGGCTCGTGCCGCCGGAGATGCCGAGAGCAGTCCCGCCAGCAATGCCGATGACAGCAACCGGAAAAAGCGGGCACCCGAACGTGAGTCGTAGGGAAGGGTGGGGCGGAGCATGGGAATGGAGAACGGAAGAAAGGAGCGGCAGAAAAGTCGCCAGAAAATCACGAGCAAGAACTTGGCCATCATCACATCGAACCACGAGGAATGTCAACGTCCGTCGCTGCGTCGCTTGATTGACGCCAGAGCTCGATGCCAAGCGTCCAATTCCTGCCGATTTATTTGAGCAACAGGGAGAAAATGCGCAATTTTGAAGTTTTTTCTCGTTTTCGACTCGGAATTATCATAATTTTCGTGTTTTATCAGTTTTTTGACTTCAATCATCCTCCCCAAAAATGTCAGAGCTAAGGATAGCTGGTTATGAATATTCCCAATGGGTTGGGAGTGGTTTGACTGGTGAAGTCTTTCGGGCTCAGCGGGCAGATGGAAGTCTGGTGGCGGTTAAAAAACTCAATGCGCTCGCGATTGATCGGGACCGGCTTCGTGGAAACTGGCGGCGACTCTGGCGCGCGCCGAAACATCCGGGCGCGGTATCCATGCTGGATTTTCAGGTCGATGCCTCGCCCTATTTTGTCGCGATGGATTGGATCGAGAGTGGCAGAACGTTGGCGGAGAGTGAGTTGCCGAGTGACGACAATGACAATTCATGGGCTTGGTCTCGGTTGATGGGGCTGGCTCAAACGTTGGCCGATTTTCAGAAGTATGGCGTTCATCATGCCAATCTCCATCCGGGGAACGTTTTCCTGGTCCCTGGAGACGATGGGGATGGGCAGTTGTTGATCAGTGATTTCGGCCCCGGCCTCGCGGGAGCGGTTCATCACATCGAGATCGGCGAATCTGCTTGGTTTGCTCCTCCTGAACAGCTGGATGCCTTTGTTGCCTGGCAGGATGGGGCGGTTGAGAAGTGGGATGTGTATCGCTTTGGCGCGTTGGCTTTCTGGATGCTGACCGGTGAGGTGCCGCGTGGCTTGGGATATCGAGCCGCCCGTGAGATGGCCATTGCCGAGAGTGGTGGGCGCCCGGTGGCCGTTGAAGCGCTGGCGTTGGCCGAAGATTTTCGAAGTCAGCCCGAAGTTCGTTGGCCTGAGGATAGCGGTGGCTCCTTGTCACGAGAAAACCGTTATCGACGAGAACTCATCACCCGATGCCTTGCGATCGATCCCGAGGAGCGCCCTGCCGACATGCGCGAGGTGGCGACGGCCTTTGATTTTTTGGAAAGGCAGTTCGAGATCGAGCGGGCAGAAGCCGAGCTGAAGGCGACGAAAGAAGAGGCAGAGGCTAGGGTGATGGAGGAGCAGGAGCGACAAGCGCGGAAGGTTTTAAATGGTCGCCTCATGGCGGCCTGTCTTGCCGGCGCGCTCTTGATTTCAGCGATGTTTTTGGTGCAACACTGGCAACGTGCCGTCGGGTTTGAGACTCGCGCCTCTGATCTGGGGCAGGTGGTTAGTCAGCAGAAATCGATGATCGAGGAATACGACCGTCGATGGTCGCAAACAGTCCACGAGTTGCGAAGTACCCGCGAGGCAGCGGATTCCGTGTTTTCTCAAATCAATCAGTCCGAAAGAGGATCTGCCGCGCCCCCCGCCGAGGGCAGTATCGAGCACGAGAACTTGGAGAAATCCCGAGCCTTTTTTGTCAAAGCGATCGAAGAAGCCGCCGCCGACCCGAACCAAAAGCTCGAACACGCGCGCAGTCTTCACAATCTCGCCCATGTTGAGACTCGACTTGGAAAGAAAGAGGAGGCTTTGGCACATCTCAGGGAAACCGTGACTCGATATGAAGAGATCTTGGCGGAGCGCTCCGGCGAAGTGACCGTCGTTCATGACACTCAGTCGCGGCTCGCCGATTGCCACGAAGCATTGGTCGGCTTGCTCGATTCCCGGTCGAGCGACGAGATGTTGCAAAGTCTTCGCGAAGCTTCCCGTTATTTGACGATGCTTGCCGCGCGTCGATCCGATGACCCACACTTGCCTCAGAGACGGCTGGCGATCGATTTTCGACTTGCCCGGCAGTGGCACGAGCAGCGGCACTTTGCGGAAGCACTCGCAGGCTATTCCTCGCTTGGCGAGCGACTTCAGGACCCGATGCCAAGGGAGCCGGAGAATCGGCAGCGACTGGAAATACTCGGAGAGGTGCAGTATCACACGGCTCTGACTTTGCGGGAGATGGGGCGCGCACGAGAGGCGGGTAGCGCTTTCGTGGCAGCGATGGAAACCCTTTCTCAGTTGGTTGGGACTCGGCCGTATTCGGCTGAGCAGAGCCTGAGACTGGGAAGTATTTATGCGAGTCTGGGCGAGATGATGCTGGGGAGAGCCTCGAATGGAGAGGCCAAGGAACTTTTCAACGAAGCCTACCGATTGCTTCTTCCTATCTCCGAAGCTCGGCCCGAGCATCTGGAGACGGCGGTCCTTCTCGCGCGCAGCATGTCGCGACTGGGCGGAATCGAGCGGGCTTCGGGACGTTGGACCGATGGCTACCGGCTGTCATTGAGAGCGATCGAAAATCTGGAGCAGGCGATCAAAGGACAGCCCGGCGATCTCGATGCTCGGCTTTTGTTGGTTGAACTTCGTGCCGAACATACAGAGACCCTGAAACATCAGGACACGGCGGCTCGCAGTTGCCTCGGAAAAGGGTTCGGTTTGGCCGAAGTGATTTTGACGGAGATCAATGACAGCGCAGAGCTCCCCGATGGCCTGAGGCAATCGTTTCGTCTGCGCCTCGCCAAGCTCTACGAAACCTACGGAGAGCTCTGCAAGAAGCTGGGTGACTCCGAGAAGGCCGAACTCTGTTTTGATCGTGCTCATCGAGCCCGCGAATTGCTGGTGCAGCGGGAGCCCGTCTCCGGAGCGGCGGAGAGTTCTGAGACGAAGTCTTTGTAGATCGCGAGAGTTCCTGACTGAAGCTGAATCGCGATGGGATTTGTTCGACAAACCGAAAGGTGTCAGTGACAGTCCCGCCGCTCTTTTTTTGACCATGAAAATCCGTGCTCTGATCGCAATTTTTCCCATCTTGTTCGCTGCCTTGCCCATGGCTCACGGCGCCGAAGGGGAGGGGGCCAGTCGTCTGCCTGCCGACGAGCATTTCAAAGTGGAAACGCTGGCTGATGGCTTCATCGACGCCATGGAACTCGCGGTCACGAAGGATGGACGCGTTTTCGTGGTGGAACGAACGGGCGGTGTCATGCTTTTCGATCCCAAAACCGGTGACGTGTCCGAAGTCGGTCACCTCCCGGTGGCGATTCGGCAGGAGGAGTTTGCCCGCGAGTCAGGATTGCTTGGGATCGCGCTCGATCCCAGGTTCGAGGAAAACGGTTGGCTTTATCTTTTCTATTCCCGTCCCGAGGCATCGATTCAACGCCTGGCTCGCTTCACCTTCGCGGAGGGAAAACTTGGCGAAGAAAAGGTCGTTCTGGAGTTTCCTCACGACCGCCAAAATGCGGTTTGTCACGAAGGAGGTTCTCTCGCCTTTGGTCCGGATGGCTGCCTCTACCTGTCGACGGGTGACAACACCTGTCCGTTTGAATCCAACGGCTACGGTCCCATCGACGAGCGCCCGGATCGTCATTGGTATGATTCCCAACGTTCCGCTGCCAATAGCAACAATCTCCGGGGAAAAGTTCTCCGCATTCGCCCAACGGCGGAGGGAGGATACGAGATTCCCGAGGGCAACCTTTTCGCGTCCGGCACCGACAAGACGCGTCCCGAGATCTTTGCGATGGGCTGTCGCAATCCATTTCGCATCTCGATCGATTCCCACAGCGGTTTTCTCTACTGGGGAGAAGTGGGACCTGATGCTGCCGCCACCACCGAGCGCGGATCGGTCGGTTTTGACGAGATCAATCAGGCCCGAAAGGCTGGCTACTTTGGCTGGCCCTATTTTGTCGCCGACAATTTGCCCTACGCCGATTACGACTTTGCCACTGAGACCATCGGGGCAAAATTTGATCCGGCCCATCCCGTCAATGATTCCCCCAACAACACCGGCCTGAAGACGCTGCCCGAGGCGACCAAGCCTCTCTGGTCCTATCCAAGAGCCTCGGCCTGTGCGGGACCGGTTTACCATCATGCCGACTATCCGGAGAGTGCCGAAAAACTCCCCGAGGTTTTTGATGGTAGCCTCATTGTCTACGACTGGACCAGCGCCTGGATTCGTGTCATCAAACTCGACGCTGACGGACAGATCGAGTGGAACGAACCTTGGCTCGGTCGCCATCTCTTCATTCATCCCGTGGACATGGAGCTGGGATCAAAGGGCGAACTCTACGTCTTGGAATACGGTACTCCCTGGTATGACGGCACCGATGGGAAACTGAAAAAGATCACCTATTCAGAGACGCCTATCGCCATCGACGTGACCGCTGCAGATCCGCGGATGAAAGGTCTGGATCTGGAGCACCCGGGTGCCAAACTCATTGGGAAAACGACCTGTCTCGCCTGTCACACCACCCAGCAAAAATCCATCGGCCCTGCCTACAAGGAGGTTGCCAAAAAATACGCCGCCGATCCCGACGCGCGTGATCGCCTCGCCGCCAAGATTCTGGCCGGCGGTTTGGGAGCCTGGGGCCCGATTCCGATGCCGCCCCATCCCCAGCACAATATCGAGGAAACCCAGCAAATGGTGGATGCGATTTTGGGGATGGAGGTGAAGGAGAAGAAGTGATTGGCAAGAGAACCAGGAATTGAGCAAGAGGTGGGCTCATGGAGAGGCTGCCCTGCAAAGAATGTGGTGTCGGCATTCTGCCAACCACCGCAAAAGTCACGAGCGGCTACGGCATGCCTTGTTCAAGCGGGGAGGTCAGCGGTTCTGACCACTTCTTCGCCATGCGATGAATCGACTCCTCGTCCGTATAATCGGACAAATCTGCGATCGGCACCCAGGCGAGATCGTGGGATTCTTCGGTCACGGTGAAAGCGCCGTCGCCTGAGTGGCGAATGGCGTAGCGGACATCGAAATGAAAGTGTTCCGGCTCGTCGCGGCGGGCGGGGATGGGATGAACGTCGAGGTCGAAAATTGCGGGTGTCGCGGCTTCCAGCGGATTCAGGCCGGTTTCTTCGTCGGCTTCGCGCATGGCGACGGCGAGGACATCGGGATCACCATCGGCATGACCACCGGGCTGTAGCCAGCGGTTGAGCTTGCGATGGTGAGTCAGCAACACGGCGTCTCCGGCGGCATTCACGATCCAGGCCGAGCCGGTGATGTGCCCGATGGCCAGCGAGCGCTCGAAACAGTCGGGATGATCTCTCACAAATCGGTCGAAACGATCAATCACCTTCGTCTCTTCGGGGTGACGGGTGGCGTATTCGGCGATGGCGTTGAGAAGGGGAGCACGATGCATGGTTTGCCGGTCACCGCTGGGTCGCCCGGGGTCAAGCAAAACTGGCTCACTGCTTGGCAATGCTGCGCAATGTGATAGGCTCGCTCCCTTTCCAAATTGCCGACTGACATCCCGACACCTCTCATGCCCCGCACCATTAACGCCGAAAGCGTCGCCACCCGGTTTCAGGTCCCCGGGCGCTTGGTCGCGCTCCAGCCGATCAGCACCGGGAATGTGAATGATACCTATCGGGTCATTTTTCGGACCACGTTTTCCGAGGAGCAGTTCATTCTTCAACGAATCAACAAGACGGTCTTCAAGGACCCGGTCGCGGTGATGGCCAACATGAAGGCGGTGACGGATCACGCACACTGCCGCATCGAAGCGGAAGTCGAGGAAGCCGATCGCATCTGGCAACTACCGAGGGTGATTGCGGCAATCGATGATCGCGACTATGCCATCGATGATAAGGGAGAGTATTGGCGGGCGCTGTCTCTCATCGCCAGTGCGAAAAGTTACGAGAAACTCGCGACTCCTGAGCATGCGGTGGAAGCTGGCGTGGTGTTGGGGCATTTTCAGCGAATCATCTCGGATTTCCCCGCCGACGAATTGCAGGACACGCTGCCGGGGTTTCACATCACGCCGGGCTATCTCGCAAATTATGATCGGGTGTTGGAGAATCAGGAGGCGCGGGCGCGATTGGATCGTTCTGCCGAGGCTCGTCGACTGGCGAAATTCGTGGAAGGCCGTCGCGAGTTTTGCTCGGTGCTGGAAGATGCCCGTGAGCGTGGAGAACTCCAACTGCGCCCCATCCATGGAGATCCCAAGATCACCAACATCATGCTGGATAACTTCACCGGGAAAGGCACCAGCATTGTTGATCTCGATACGGTGAAGCCAGGGCTGATCCACTACGATTTCGGAGATTGTGCCCGTAGCAGTTGCAATCCAGCAGGGGAAGAGAGCACCGACCTGAGCGAGGTGTTTCTCGATGGCGATCTTTTCGCGGCGCTGGTGCGAGGTTATCTGAGAGAAGCGTCCGCTTTCCTCACCGAAGCGGATCACCACTATCTCTACGATTCCGTGCGCCTGATTGCGTTTGAGTTGGGACTCCGTTTCTTCACGGATCACTTGGCGGGCGATGTCTATTTCAAGACGACCTACGACGGTCACAATCTCAATCGGGCGAGGGTCCAACTGGCGCTTTGTGAGAGCATTGAAGCCAGGGAGTCGATGATGCGTCGGGCTCTTGAGGGAAAGCGGTAATTTCGCCGAGATCAGGGGGCGTGAATCGTTTGCCGATTGTAGGCATAACCCTTAGGTTGTCGGATCGCTGAGCGTGTCAGCCGACGCAAAAAACCCCGATGCCGGAACGCTACGAGATCAGAGGCAAGGTCGCCCGAGGTGGGATCGGGGCCATTTATCGTGCCTACGACACGCGCATGGGGCGGGAAGTGGCAATCAAGCGCCTGTTGCCTCTCGATCAGACGCACCTGAACGAGAGTGCCGACGAGTCGCTGAAACGTGAAGCCGCGGCGCTGGCGAAGTTTCAGCATCCCAACGTGATCACCATCTTCGCCTTCGAAGAGGATGACGAGGGGCCCTATGTGGTGATGGAGATGGTCGAGGGCGAAACCCTGAAGGAAACCGTTGGTCGCGCTGCTCTGCCGGTGGAGGACTTCATCGAACTGACGCTTCAGGTGCTCGATCCTCTGGTGGCGGCCCGGGACCTCAACATCCTGCATCGCGACATCAAGCCGTCCAACATCATGATCAGCTGGCTGACCACAGGACGCTTTCAGATCAAGGTGCTGGATTTTGGTCTCGCAAAATTCAGCCAACAGCCGTCGACCCAGACTCTGGACCAGACGGGCTCGTTTCTCGGCTCGATTGACTACCTCGCCCCCGAGCAACTCGATCTGCAACCGCTGGATCAGCGGACAGATCTCTACTCGCTGGGGTGTGTGCTCTATTTCTGTCTGACCCAGCATCCTCCGTTCGAAGGAGAGAATGCGGTCAAAACGATGCGGAATCACTTGTCACATCAGGTGACTCACTTGGCGGAAGTTCGCCCGGATGTGCCCAAGCCGATCGCCGACTGGGTGATGCGGATGATTGCCCGCTACCCTAATCAACGGCCTGTCGATGCACGGGAGGCGCTTCAGGAATTTCAGATCGCTCGCCAGACTCCAGCCACTGAGATTCCTTTGGCTCTCTTGGTGGATGAGGAGGAAGAAGAAGTGCCCATGGCGACCTTGGTTGAGGACGAGACGCCGGAACCTCAACCATCCGAACCGATTCGGGTCAGGACTCAGCCGCAACTGATCACCAGCCCGCCGAAAAACCGAACGGCTCCGCAATTGCTGGTGCCGAAAGGATCTTCGGGCCCTGTCCTACAGCGCCCTTTGGATACGGGACCTCGGAAAAGCCCAACGGGTGCCGTGAAAAGCGGAGGCACGGGTCCGAAAAAATCGGTCGCCAAATCGGCTGCGACTGAAAGTGGTTCCTCCAAGAAAGCGTTCATCATCGGGGCGATTCTCGTCGCGGTCGTGGGGATCGTGATCGGATTGATCAACTCCCGTGGCAATGACGGGGAAAGCACCAAGGAGGCACCCAAGAAAGCGGATAGTCCCCAAGACAAGCCTGCTGCAAAGGCTTCCAATCAGACAAGCCAGCCTCCTGCGCCCGCGATGCCATCGATGAAGAATCCACCGGTGGCGAAACCTCTGGCCATTCCTCCCGTGGTTTCCGAGGGACTGGTGGCTCACTATGCCGCGTCCGATGCGGTCTTTGCTGGTGACTTTATTGCCACGGCCCAACCGGGTGATCGCATTACCTGGTGGGGAAATTTGCACCCCACGGCGGCCAGCGATCACCTGCTGTCAGTCGACCCGAGACATCAGGATCGCGGGCCCAAATTGACGATGGCCACTCCCGCCGATCATCCGGAGTTGGTGCGCGAAGTGCCGGTCCTGTCGTTCGAGCGTTCCACGCGACTGATTTCCCAAGGCCGGGCTGAGATCACGAAACACTTTTCGGGGACCAGCCTGACGTCCTTCGTCGTCATGCGCCCCGATGTCGATCGCGCCGGAGTTCTGCGCTTTGAGGCGGATGAGATCGGTGGCGTGCTCAGTTGGGATCTCTCCCCGGCGGGCCACGTGTTGCGGATGAGCAAAGGGAGCCTCCAACCGTCGATGGAAGCGAAGCTCGGGGATCTTCGGGATCACTTTCTGATTTTTGCCCACGTTTGGAACGGTGAGAAAGTTGAGCAGCTCCTCTACGTGACTCTGCCAAATGGAAAGAGCGTGCTGGCTGCGGCTGGAGATGCGCCCTTCAAAGAAACCCCGATCCATCGATACAGCCTCGGTGGCATTACCAGCGATCCCAACGCCAAGACCTTTGTCGGCGATTTGGCCGAGTGGCTCATTTATGATCGAGCGCTGACGGACGAAGAGCGGGAAGCGGTCGCCGGACAGTTGGCATCGAAATACTTCGTCGAAGGACTGCATCTGACCGTGGACTTTGTCTCTCCGTCTCCCAATGGTCAAAAGCCCTTGCCGAGAAATGCGGAGACCAATGCCGAGACCGTCGCGCCGGCACCACCGATCACCGCAGAGTTGGTGGGCCACTATGCCGCCTCGGATTTCACCTTTGGCTATGACCTGCGTCGTCCGGCCGAGCAGGAGCAGCGGGTGATGGCTTGGGCGAATCTGGCGCCCGGCACCAATGCGGATCATCTGATGGCTTATCAGACCGGACAGGAAGCGGAAACCCCGATCCTTCACACCGCGACGCCTGCGGAATTTCCCGAACTGAACGGCTCGCATTCTGTCCTCCGTTTTTCGGCAGGAGAAACGCTGGAAGCGAAAGGCGGAAGCCAGATTCAGTCCAAGATGGATGATCGCGAGTTTACCTGCTTGATGGTGGTGCAATCCGACGTCGAGCAGGCCCCGATTCTTCTTTTTAAGTCGCCCACGGTGGATCCCGCCGCCGCGATCTCGGTGCAGCCAAGCGGTTTCGCGGGAATGATTCGGCAGGGGAACGAATGGAAGAACACACTCGCCGCGGCGCCTTCGGGAACGTTCGTCATTGCCAGCCTCACTTGGCACGCCGCAGAGGGGACGCATCAGCTTCATCTGAAGCTTCCGGACGGAACGAGCGTCGCGTCGAGTCCGATGAAAACCTCCGTGGAAACTCACAACATCGACGGCTATCGCCTCGGGGGACTGGCGGGAATGGCCGGCGTTGACCGCGATTTTTCCGGGCGTGTCGCGGAGGTGCTCATATACGGAAAAGCGCTCCCTGACCGCGACCGGGAGGAAGTGGAAGCTCATCTTTATCAGCGGTATTTCGCCAAGTGACGACTGCCACGGAAACGAAAAAGGTGACGGATTCGATCGCCGGAGAGTCGCTCGAGTTGCCGCTGAACCGGCAGCGAATCGCGCTGTTGCTGGCTTTTGCTGCGACCACCGTATTCGCGATTCCGCTTCACTGGCATCTCGCCGGAGCGGTCACCGGCCTGATCGCTCTGGGGCTGATTATGCGGGATCCCGAGCCGGCGCTGAGGCGTCGAATGGGAGTGCTTCTCGGTTGTATCGCTCTGCTCGCCGCGATCGACATCAACAGCTCGACCAGCAATCGAAACTTCCTCCTGATCGGCATTCCCTTCTTTCTCGTTGTCTTCGTTCCATCGCTGATCTTGGGAAAAACCGATCCCGGAGTCATCCGCTACCGTTTTTGGCCGGCTACCTGGCGACGGTCTGATTTCATCTACACCCTGATCTCCATCCCGCTGGCTTGGGCGGTGCTGAAATTCTATTGGGCGGTGAATCCCGAGCAATATTTGCAGTGGAACCTGCCCGCCGAGCCTGACGAGGGAGAGATCAAGCGACTGTTTGTGGGTATCAACTGCGTGGGCATCTGGGACGAATTGTTTTTCGTGAACACCGTCTTCGCCGTTCTGCGGAGTCTCTTTCGCTTTCGAGTCGCCAACGCGCTTCAGGCTGTTGTCTACACCGCCGTCCTCTATGACATGGCCTTCATCGGCATCGGGCCGCTGATCATCTATCTCTTCGCCTGGACCCAAGGCAGCATGTTCGAGAAATCCGAGAGCCTCCTCTGGGTACTGATCGTCCACCTCATCGTCGACTTCTTCCTCGTCGCCGCCATCGTCCACAGCTACTACCCGAGTTACGGCTTGGATTTCCTGTGGCGACATGGCCTGTGAAGGGGGCAGGCACCGAAAGCCCTCAACACTGAACCGAGCCACCGAAAAAGAAAAAACCTCCCCGCCAGCATTGCTGACGAGGAGGCATCGTCTCCAGCCTTAGTCAACCCCCGGTGGGCGGTGAAGCCACAACCGGTGGAAGAGATGTTTTCCTTCTTGAGGAAAAGTTCGATCCGTCTCTGAATCTGTGAAGAGCATGCCGTGGATCTCTTCAGGTGTCTGCGCGTCCCTTGCTCGACACTGTGCGTGGTTTGCCAGATGGGAAAGTTGTGGGGACCTGCACGAAGAGGCGGGTGGACGAGCCGGGGGCTTTGCGTGCAAAGTGGTCCCATGATTGGCAGTGTACCCTCTTGGATCCGACACCTAACCCTCTTTGGTCTGATTTTGGCCGCGATATCAACGCGCGCAGATGATGGCCCGAAGCAATGGCAGGTCTATGACGGCTATCAGCCCGATGGGTACGGTCGGCACCTGGTGTTCATTTCGGGCGACGAGGAATATCGCTCCGAGGAATCCCTGACTCAATTGGCCAAGATCATGGCCGTGCGCCACGGCTTCAAATGCACGGTGCTCTATGCCCAGGATCCGGAACAGCCGGGCATCGTGAATCCGCAGGTGCTCGATCACATTCCCGGCCTCGAAGCGTTGCGAACAGCGGACTTGATGGTGATCGCGACCCGGTTTCGGGCACTGCCGGATGCTCAGATGGAGGAGATCGAGGCCTATCTGAAAAGCGGTCGACCGGTGGTGGGACTGCGAACCGCGAATCATGGCTTTCGCTTTCCCAAAGGTTCGAAGTGGGAACATTGGAGTTGGCAATATCACGGAGAGAAAAAGGAGTGGGAGGAAGGCTTCGGTGGTCTGGTCCTCGGCAGTTGGTTTTTCAGCCATCACGGTTGGCACGGCCACGAGAGCACTCGCGGGATCGTGGAGAAGGGGGCGGAGAAAAATGAAATCCTGCGCGGTATTGCCAAGGGCTCCGTTTGGGGGGGCACCGATGTCTACGGAGTCAAAGAACCGATACCTGGGGATGACGTGCAGATCCTGCTGAGAGGTCAGGTGCTGGCCGGAATGAAAGTGGACGATCCGCCCGTGGGGAAGGGCCCCTACGAGAAAGCGCCCGACTATGTGACGGAAGGTAGCAACGATAAGAACGATCCCATGCAGGCGCTGGCATGGACGAAAAGCTACCAGCTTCCCGGCGGTCGCAAAGGGCGGGCGTTTGCCACGACCCTGGGAGCCTCGGTGGACTTGGTAGAGGAGGGGACGCGGCGTCTCATCGTGAACGGCATGTTCTGGTGTCTCGGGATGGAGATTCCCCCGGTGACCGACGTCGACCTCGTCGATGAGTTTGTCCCGACACCGTTTCAGACTCATCCGAAGGCCTACTGGGAAGAGCGCCAGCTGAAGGTGAGCGACTTCGATCTGAAAACGACGATCTACGAACCCAGCGGCGAGCCTCAGGGCGAGGTCGCATTGCCCTACTTTGACGTTCGCGGTGGTCGCGAGGGAATGGGCTACGATTTCGCCGGACACCCGGTCAATCGTCATCGGCTCTACCAGTTCTATGATCGCCAGGCCGAATACTATCTCGATGGCCATGAAGTTCCGGAAATCCTGCCGCACTACCCCGGTCTGGATGCGGGGACCTTTGGGCATTGGGGAAAATTTCACAAGAACAGCTACCGGGACCGCCGGTGGAATCTGATGGAAAGCGGCGATGCGGTTTGCGGCATTCTGAGGGTGAATGGCCAGACTTACACGCGTGCCATCGCAGTTCGATTGAATGGCGAACTGAGTTGTGCCTTTGATGCTGAGACGCTGCGCTTCACTCATGTCTGGAAAGGCGGCTTTCTGAAGTATTCTCCGAGCCGTTGGGGCATCGGAAATGGCATCGAGCCGGATGGCGAGATCATCCTGGAGTCACCGCAGCAGGTGGGGCTCTCGGTGGACGGTCAGTGGCCCCAAGCTTTTCCCGAAGGCGAGGCGAGATTTGAGGGATTCTATCGAACCGCGACAGGCATCGTGTTCCGCTATCAGATCGGAGGATTTGAGATTCTGGATACGGTTTCGGCTCAGGCTGCCAACGGGACGCTACTGACTCGCTCGCTCAAGGTCACCGGCGGGCCGTCGGATCTCTCGGTGTTAGCTTTTGGGATGAAAGCGGAAGCGGTGGATGAATCGGAGGATGATCAGTGGTCCTTTGCCAGTTTTGCGGGGAAAGACGGAACGGTTGGCGGCTTGGTCGGAATCAACCGGGAGGAGATCGATGGAGAGCTGGACCTGATTCCCTTCGGGAAGGGTAATCTGGAAGCCCATTTCTCGAATCTTTCGAGCAGTCGCATCGATATCAGGACGTGGATCGGGTCGACTTCGCGTGACGAGGCTGGGAAAGCGATTCGGAATCAACCGCTGCCCGAGGATCTCTTCCGAGTCAACGAAGGCGGGCCCGCTCGCTATGCCGACAAGAGCATCACGCTGTCAGGTCACCCCGGAGATCGCATTGCCGGATCGCCTTTCGCGATCGATCGCATTCCGGTGCCTTACCAGAACGAGTTCGGCGCGGTCATGCTCATGGGCGGCCATGACTTCTTTGCCAATGGGGACGCCGCGGTCTGCACCATGTTTGGCGATGTCTGGCGCGTCAGTGGATTGGACTACGGGCTCGAGGCGGTGACGTGGACCCGCATCGCCACCGGGCTGAATCAGGCGCTCGGGCTGAGTATCTTCGACGATGAAATCTATGTCGTAGGTCGCGATCGCATTTCCCGTTTGCGCGATCTCAATGGCGATGGCGAAATCGACTTCTACGAGAATTTCTGCGACGACTTTCCTTCGTCGGATGGCGGACACGATTTTTACACCGGCCTGCAGCGAGATGGGAATGGCTACTTCTACTTTGCGGCGGCCAACTCCGGCGTTATCCGGGTGGCCCCGGATGGATCATCGTCCGAGATCATTGCCAATGGCTTGCGAAACACCAACGGCGTGGGCGCGAGCCCGGACGGGAGCATTGTCACCACCAGCACCAACGAGGGCGACTGGACGCCGGCGTCGGCGGTGTTCGAGGTGAAGGATGGCGATTTCTACGGTCGTTATTTCGAGAAAGACGGCCCCGAGATAGCCCCGGCGATGTGCTACCTGCCGCGCGGGCTGGACAACAGTTCCGGTGGACAGGTGTTCTGCTCGTCCGAAGACTGGGGATCGCTGAAGGGGCAGCTCTTTCACTTCTCTTTTGGGGCGGGGACTTGGATGATGATCCTGCGCGACACGGCGGATGGAAAACGCACCCAGGGTGCGGCGGTGCCACTGCCTGGCGATTTCGAAAGCGGGGTTCATCGGGGGCGATTCCATCCTCTGGACGGTCAACTCTACGTCACCGGAGCCGATGGCTGGGGTAACTACGCCATCACCGAGGGCGACTTCGCCCGAGTTCGCTACGTCGATGATGACAATCGCCTGCCGGTTGGCTGGCAGGCGCATCGCAACGGCATCGTCATCGAGTTCGCCGAACCCGTCGACCCCGCCAGCCTGAAGGCTTCGAACTTTTTCGCCCAGGCCTGGAATTACGAATATGCCGACGCCTACGGCTCGCTCGAATACTCGCTGAAACTGCCCGAGATGCCGGGACATGACCCAGTGCCCGTCAGCTCGGTTCACCCCATTGGGAACGAGGGGAAAAAGATCTTTATCGAAATGCCCACGCTGCAGCCCGCGATGCAGATGCAGGTTCATGGAAGGCTCATCTCGGGCGATGGCGAGGCGTTCAAGCTCGATCTCTATCCCACCGTGCTGTGGTTGCGCGATGATTTTACCGCTTTCCCTGGCTACCAGCGGAACTCCGCCGACAAGCCGAGCGAGTTGACGTTGCGGATTCAGTTTCCCTTTCCCTTTCACCCGAAACATCCGCCCGGAAAACCCGGACGAAAGATGGCCGTCACTGCCATTTCCGGTCTTCAGTATGACGTGAAAGAGATTCACGCCAAACCGGGCGAAGCGATCACCATCGAGTTCCGGAATCTCGACAGCATCCCGCATAATTTCGTGATCGCCGGAGTCGGAAAACTACCCGAGGTCGGCAACGCGGCCAATCTCATGCTGGCAAATCCCAAAGCGGCCGAGCAACACTACGTGCCCGACAGCGACGACGTCCTGCATTATACTCCAATGCTGAATCACAACCGCCGATACAGCCTCAACATCACGGCTCCTGAGACACCGGGAGAGTATCCGTTTCTCTGCACCTACCCGGGACACTGGGCGGTGATGAATGGAGTGTTGGTGGTGGGGGAGGGATCGGGGAAATAGGAGATAGGAGATAGGAGATA